>NZ_JBWKDT010000082.1:0-12069 GCF_056435785.1 Streptomyces sp. NPDC043870 | reverse complement strand
ATCCGGTCCGACAACCGCTCACCCGACGACTTCACCTGTCCAGGCCTTGGCACACCACACCCAACGACCCACCCCCAACAAAGTCACCGGTATTGCCTTTAGGCCTCATCCCCATCCCGGAATGGCCCACTCTGCGGACCGGCTGAGCGGTAGCCGCTGGCACGCGCTGTCGCCGATGGCCAGAGCCTTCGCCGACACGGTCATGGGCAACTGGGCCAAGATCCCGCAGACGTAAGGTAAGGGCCGAAAATCATGCCGTGCCGCACTGAGTCCATGACGGGTTCAGTCAAGTCCATGATGTGGCCAGTAAGGAATCACCTGTGCACGACCGTGCATCCCCTGAACTGATCGAACGCTGGTGGAGCGCCAACCGGCGCGGACCGCTTTCGACATCAGGGGCATCACGCACGCCCCCGACCGGTTCACGGAACGACTGGGCACCGAACCCGGGCCTTGGCTTGCCGCTGTCGCACTGATGGCCTCCGGCTTTCCCGGAAGTCTGGCGGAGCTGATCGGCGCGGCCCAAGCGGTGGCCCTTGCCGGGGAGTTACCGCCCACACCGCTCTGGGAATCGATCGATCAGCCGGTCGACCGGCTGCTGTCCTGGGCCCCCGAACCGGCTGTGGATCCCATCGTCCTCTGGATGGGGCCGGAGGGACGCCGGCTGCTCGCCGAACAGACCACGTATTGCTCGGCGAGGAAGGACGTGCAGTGGCAGCGAAGGTCATGCGCGGCCCCGGACTGGCTTGGGGGTTGGCCGTTGCCGGCCGTTTCGCTCGGTCACGGGAACGCCAGTATCTAGATCCGGTGGATGACCGAGTTCGCTGTACTTCGGGGTGAGGGAAGCGCCGACCGGTCCCCGGACAGCCCGGGCTTCCCGCCCACGGTGAGCAGGCACGGCGACTGCAGCGCGAGCGGGGCAGGAGGGGGAGCCGACAGGTCGTGTCCCTGCTGCGGGTGCCCGGCCATGCACTCACCGGCCGGGTGGGAATCATGGTCACCGTCGGCGCGGCCGTGGCCGGGAGCGGTGTGCTGGTCGGACTTTGGCGGCAGGTGATGGCCGGGCACGAACTGCGCCGCGGGCCCGGCGGCACTGGCGGCCATATGGCTCGCGGCGGTCTCGGCGCTCACGCCGTGCGTGTACAGGAGGCCGAATACCAGGGCGGCCAGCCACAGCAAGCGCAGCGGACCGGCCGAGAGGCGAGTCCGGCGCTTGCTGGAGGATGCCCAGGCCGTGACCACGTCCCGAGCCTGGCCGGTGGCCCAAGCCACCTCGCCGCCCCATCCCCCAAGGCCGCGATGCGGGTCCCGCTCAGCGTGGTGGAAGGCATCCGAATGCCGCCCGTGCGGGCCGGCGCTTTCCCGGCGCCGCGACCAAGGAGCGAGGCCTGTAACCGCAGAACGTGAAGTTCGGACAGGGAGGGAGAGGCGCGCCCATCGCCCGGCTCGCGCGGAATCGCGACGAGAGGCTGGTCCGCCGACGCTGACCCATCGACGCGGCAGGAGAGCCGACGGGCAGTATCGAACCCGTCGGTCAGCCTTTGGAGGGACGCGGGGCGCGCAGGTGCGCTCGCTCCCTTAGCTCCTCCTCGTCGACCAACGTGAGCATCGGCTGACCCGGCGCGCACACCATGGTCACGACGAACTTGGTCGGTGCGTCCGACAGGGCGTTGCCGTCCTGGTAGTGGATCACGTCACCACCCGGCTCCCAGAACGTCCCACCGGCCTCGACCACGCGCTCCGGCTCACCCTCGAGCTCGAACCGGAGCGCGCCCTCCATCACGTAGCCGAACGACGGGCCCGAGTGGCGGTGCGGAGGGAGCCCGGGGTGACCGGGAGGCCACTCGACGAGGATGGTCATGCCCGAACCACCTTCGGGAAAGAAGGGCGGAGTGACTTCCTGCAGCAACGTGACTTCAGGCGGCAACGAGCCTTGGTTTGCGGTCCCGTGCACCGGGTTGTCTGGCATGTCCATATCCCTCTGTAAGCGTGCCTGGGATGACGATCTTGTCGGTCACCGCTTTCTGGACCGGTGTACTGACTTTCGTTCGGCGGTGACCGAGTTCGTCGGTTTCGGTGCCTCGCTCAGCCGGTCCCGAAGACCACCCTGCCGCCTGTCGGCGACCGCCACCATCCGGGAGCCGGCGCCATCGAGAGCGCATCGCACGGTGTCATCGGCGGGCACCTGGCAGCGACGGCGGACGTTCACCAACGCCGTCTCACTCCTTGCGTGCGGTCAATGCAGCGGGACGGGGGCGGCATCGGTGACCGCTCTGCCATCCGGGGTCCCTGGCCGTCGCATAGCCAGACTCGACCCGGGGACGCCGTAGGCAGGGCCGGACCGTCCTCCGCGGAGGGCCGCAGCAGCAGCGCTTGCGCCCAGGCTGCTGATGCCGCCCGACTCCTCGACGCCCGCCGCGTGGTCCCTGTCCACTACGACAGCTGGGCCCACTTCACCGAAGGCCGCGACGAGCTGGCAGCCGCCTTCACCACCGCCGATCTGGCTGACCGCCTGGACTGGGGCCAGCGAGACTGAGCTGCAGTGCCTGAAACGCCAGCGACAAGGCAAGACTCCACGCCGCTCAAAGCCGGGGTTCGGCGGGCCGCCGGACCCCGCCCTGTCGGTACTGTCAGCACTTCTCAACAACGAGTAGTTCGATTACTGCGATCCCCTCATATGACTCCCGAACTCGTGCACATCCGCCGCCCGTGGTTCTGGCTCAAGTTCTGTGGTTGTGATGCTGGCCAGAGCTGAGAGCGTCGGCCAGTCGTGTGCCCGGGTCCCCGGTGGAGCGGTGGTTGGACTGTCCGGTCGGCCAGGTCGAGATCCCGTCGTCCACCCACCGCGGAACGACATGGAAGTGCAAGTGGGGCACCGACTGTTCCGATCCCGGTCCACTGGCGCTCAGGATGTTGACGCCTGAGGCGTCCAAGGCGGTCCGCATGGCCGCTGCCACGTGCTGGACCAGCGTCATCGTTGCGGTCAGGATCTCGGGCGGGGTGTCGAACACGTCCACGTAGTGACGCCTCGGAACCACCAGGGTGTGTCCTGGCGCGAGCGGGTTCAGCGGGGTGAAGGCACAAGTCACAGTTCCGCGGACTATCCAGCGCGCAGTGTCTTCACGAATGAGTCGGCAGAAAACGCAGTCCATATCCTCCGACCCTGCCACAGGCGGGATGGCGCTTCGCGGCCGGCCGGCTCGAGGGCGGGCCTCAGGTGCGGCCTGCGGGTTTCACAGAAGTTGAGCCAGAGCCCGTTCTTGTAAACAAAACCACCACCCGCTGCTCGGGGGTGGGACAGACCCGCTCACTCAAATTCCCCAGCCACAGGCGGCTGACCTGCGGACGGACGCCACACGGGAGGGGCCGGCCGATAGCCAGCCAGATTCAGGGGCGGGACGGCCCGAACGACGCCCATCGGCACTTCCATTGGGCGGGGCTGGTGGGGCACGGGTGGTGGGCTGGGGGCAGGCGTCGTGGCTGGTGCGGAGCGGGATTACTGCCAGGGGGATGTAGGGGTGCCGTCTGGGTCCAGCCCGTAAGGCCACCGCACTTCGGCCGGGAACTGCGTCCCGGGCCGCGTCGGGTGGGTGAGGCCAGCGTTGGCGGCCTGGCGGTAAAGAACCTCGGCACCCTGCCCGGCCACCGCATCCCCTGCCCGCGGCTGTCCCGTGGGCCGCGACACCTGCCCCAACCCCGGCAGCGACCCGATCCACAACTTCATGAACTACACCGACGACGCCTGCCGCAACACCTTCACCGCCGGCCAGACCCAGCGAATGAGGCAAGTGGCTGCCGTCGCTTCGAAGATATCCTCCTCAGGGAGGCCGAAGTCAGTACGGAGATCGACAAGGAAGAGCTTTATGTAAAGGTCCACCATCGACGCAATTTCAATGGTGCTGTAAGTCAAATAATAGAGAGTAATGAATTCCCGTTCGGCGCTTGATCAGACGGCGGGCCGCCCAGGCGGCCTGTGTCAGGGCTGCGGCCCCTCCTGCCCACGCCGCAGACGCGAGCAGGAGGGGCTGCCCCCTGGTGGAGCGACTCCCCGGTTCACTCGCGTAAGTTGCCTTCGGCCATACAGACCTGCAACGCTCCCGCAGGCTGTTACGCAGGCGCCTCCACGGCAGGACGCCGGTGGCAATATCCGCCGCACCGCGACCGCATCACCCGGGCCCTACAGCGAGGTGAGTGCTTTCCGGCGTTCCGCGAAGGTCAGGCCATCGGGACGCTGCAGGGTCGATTCCTTCGCCGATCCAGAATTCTGGGCGGTAGACGATCAGCCGGATAGTTACGTGCACTGGATGGCGGTTAGCCGCAAGGTGGCTGGTACCAGCGTTGGCGAGGCGTTGCTCGACTGGGCGACCGACCGAGCAAGATGCGGCCGCATGCCGCCCTGACGCCAGCCCCTGACATCAACATCCACGCACATCGGCGCACCCTCCAGGGACCGACGGCGCTGGTGAACGCCGGTTCACGACCACGGCTAGGCTCGCCCTGAGGCCCTGCCCGCGGGGCGCACACGCCTACGGATCAGGTGCAATCTGCTCACCGGGTTATGCGGATTACGTATGGGTGACCACGGGTTCGAGCGAGTGGTTCGAGTTGGAGCTGCCAAGCAGCTGCTCCTCTGCTAGATGGGTCGGCGCGGAAGGAAGACGAGGACCTTCCGGCGATCTTCGTCTCTGTGTAGGGGGCATGGATGAGCTGCGGGTGGACCGCACTTACTGACACTGTTGTAGTGAGGCAGGCTTGGGCTGCCCCGTAATCCGGCCGCATATGACCTGATCAGAGCGGTATCCCCGCGCGGTCTTAAAGCCGACGTCAATTAGTGCTCTGGCCTCCGTTGGAGTTGCCGGCGTCGGCGGCGCGCTTGTACCAGGTGCGGGCTCCTTTGGAATCCCCCTGCTCAGCCAACAGGAGGGCGAGGTTGAACATCGCATCTGAGTCGCCGGCGTCGGCGGCGCGCCTGTACCAGGTGAGGGCCCCTTTGGTATCGCCCTGCTCAGCCAGCAAGAGGGCGAGGTTGAACATCGCATCTGAGTTACCGGTGTTGGCGGCGCGCCTATACCAGGTGCGGGCTCCTTTGGTATCGCCCTGCTCAGCCAACAGGAGGGCGAGGTTGAACATCGCATCTGAGTCGCCGGCGTCGGCAGCGCGCCTGTACCAGGTGCGGGCGCCTTTGGTATCGCCCTCCTCAGCCAGCAGGACACCGAGGCTCAACATGGCTTCAGAGTTCCCGGCGTCGGCGGCGCGATGCAGCCAGGTGAGGGCCCCTTGGGTATCGCCCTCCTCAGCCAGCAGGACAGCGAGGTTGGACATGGCATCTGGGTCGCCAGCCTCGGCCAACCGTGCAGTCTCCTGCTGCTCCTGTTGCAATGGAGCGCCGAGCAGCCACAGTATCCCTCCGACCGCGGCTATGGCTGCGAGCGTCCACACGAGCCAGGGCAGCTCTGCGCCCACCACAGCCGCTTCCGCCGCGATGGCCAACACAAGCAACGAAGCGCCGAGCGAGCCAGCCCACCTCGGGATCCGCAGCGAGCGCATGCCCATGCCCTCAAGTCTTCCTGTGATCCAGGGCGAGGGCGACCGCTGGGGTAGCGGCGGAGCGATGCTGCCCGTGACATCAGTCGCTGACATCAACGTCCACGGATACCAGCGCACAACCACGGACCAGGGACGCTCCTCGATGCCATGTCGCGACCGCAGATAGGCTCGCCCGGAGCCAGTGGGGGTCCGTGGACGAACTTGTGAGCCACTCCTGCTATCGCCTTGGAGTCATACTCCCGGCCTTCATGGATGAGGACGTAGTCGCGAGCCTCCTTGAAGCGGTACTGCGCCAGGAAGGCCTCGCGCCAGCGCAAGCACGACCTCGCCCGAAACGGGCCGCGGTCATCGGGCTGGTGGTGGAGAGCGGGCAGCAGGTTCCAGCGGCGCTCGCCTTCATACGCCGGGCGGCAGGCAGGGCGGGCTGCGGCGCGTTCATGCTCAGCAACGGCGATGATCGAACGTCTAGATCCGCCAGGAGCGAATGCGGTCGGCGACGTCGTACGCGTCCGTGCGGCCAGCATCGATGTCTCGGGCGAGGTCGATCATCGCGCCGTACGGCGGATCAACAGCCTCGCCGGCAGCCTCCATGTACGCCACGGCGACTGCGGCACCGTACAGAGCGTTGCGCGCTGGGAGCGGGCGCAGCCGGATGAGGGCGTGCATCAGGGCGGCCGCGCGCCACGCGCTGTCGACGGTGACGCCGACCTGAGGCGTGTTCACGCGATGGCGGGCGACGGCCGCGACCAGGTTGGAAAAGTCGTGGACCTCGGGCTGCTTGGGCAGGACCTCCGCCTGACGCTCCAGCAGCCAGCGGATGTCGATGTGGAGCTCCACGTCAGGCCGCTCGCGCGGTGTCCAGTCGGTCCGGGGCGTCGTCGGGGAAGGCCGCATCGAACGCGTCGGCGTTCTCCGCGACGAACTGGCGGAAGACCTCTGCGGCACCTTCCAGACGGGGGTCGCGGACCGCGTTGCGCGCGGCTTCGGTGATGAGCGCGGTCACCGTGGTGCCCTCGGCCTCGGCCCGCTCCTGCAGCTGGGAGTAGAGCTCCTCGGGAACCCGGATCGTCACTGACTTCGACATACGCCGACCGTACAGCATCGCGTACAGCACCGGTATCGATGCAGGCAATCAACCCGCAACACCTCGCCAGGCGCCAGCCGGGGGAGCTGCAGATCGTGCACGGCGGTTGCTTGTACCGGGTGGTCCGGGTCGAGCAGGTAATCGACATGCAGGAGACCGGCCCTCGCACGCCTGGTCCGGACGACCGCGTCTTCGTCAAGGAGCACGACAACTCCTCGGGATCAGTATCCTCACCCGGTCATGAGCTGGTCGGGGGTGGGCTCATACAGTCGGGCCTATGAACCCTCCAGAGCCCACTGATCCGCAGGCTGAAGCCGCACAAGGCCGCGTCGCTCTCTGGCTCGATCCGCAGGACCTGCGCTGGCTGGCCCAGCACTGCTGCTGCAGCGACGACGCGACAGATGAAGACCGAGACCGTTGCGGGCGCCTCCGGTTCCGCGCCAGCGCCGCCTTGCACAAGAACCAGCACCCTCGCTGAACGCCAGCACACGCGCCATCACGGAATCGCGGTCAGGGCCCGAATTTTCCTCACTGTGGCTCTTCGCCCCAGTTGGTTCACTGAGCGAACCAACTGGGGAATGTGGGGAGCGGAAAGCAGAAGGACTCACCGGTTGCTGGGGCGGTGAGTCGTTGCGTGCGGGGTGGGTCAGCGGGACGAGACGAAGCCAGCAGACTGGTCGAGGTGGAATGGTGAGCCGGGGCTCTTGGGAGTCCAGCCAGCGGCGAGAGCGGTGCGGATGCTGTTAGCCACCTGGGCAGGTAGGACCGGGCTGCCGTATGTTCCGAACCAGTTGCTCGGGTGCGGCTGGTTGGTGGTGATCACCAGTGTGGTGCCGGAAGTCTCGGCGTGCTCGACCGCGTAGGTAAGGGGTGACCAGACCAGGCCCTGGTCATAGGTCGGCCGGCCGCGGAGTCGCCACCGGTAGGTGGTGCCGTCCACGGTGATGAGCCGCGATTCCTTTTTGACCAGTGCCATGTCCACATCCTTTCCCATGTGACGGTAGTGAACGGTGGCTGATCGTGTCCTGCCGATTCTCCTCGGGTGTGTTGTCGGCGTACAACCTCGGCTCCCCACTTGCGTACGGATGAACGTCCCCGTCTACGGTTCAGGGGTAGCAGAGCGTTGGAGGACTGGGTTGGAACTGTGGGACCAGAACGTTGCGCCGTACGAACAGGAGCTGGAGGCGTTGGACAGCAGCACGAGGGCCGACCTCGTGCTGGACGTCGTGGCATCGACGATTCCGCTCTTCGAGCCGCCGTTTGACGACTTCTTCCCGGAACCGCACCGCGAGCTGGTCAAGTCCGTACTGACCCTGCGCGCACAATCTCCAGCGAGCTGGTGGGACGACACGGCCTTCGCAGGAGACTTCCTGACTCGTTACGACCTTCTGCCGGATGTCCCCACCAGGCAGGCGGTCGGTCCCTTCCTGATGGCGCTGGTTCGACTCTTCGAAGCACCTGGTGGCTTCCTGTCAGCCGACGAAGCGCTGGAGTGCCTATCCAGCTGCTACGAGGCAATCCTGGTATCCCAGTTGACTGGCCGAGTCACAGTCGAAGACGAGAAGCAGGACCCCTCGTGCCAGCAGGCCATTGCGCGGCAGACGGGCCTCGTCCTGCGAGCGCTCGATTGAAGCCGCGCGAACAGTAAGTTTCAACGATCACGGGGTATGGCACAGCTTCCGAGTCCGCAAGGAACGTGTTCCTCGCGGATAGCCGGCCCGGATCAGGCGACGTCGTTCTCTCGCTCGATGGCCATGAGGCGGTTCTTCAGCCGGTAGCTGGGGCCGTTGCTGGAGATGACGTCGCAGTGGTGAAGGAGGCGGTCAAGGATGGCGGTGGCGAGGACTTCGTCACCGAAGACCTGGCGCCCCATTCATCGCTCAGTCCTCCTCGCCCGCCACAGGCTGGTCGACCGCAGCCTCGGCCATGACGAGGCCACCGCTCACGGCTTCCCTGTCGTCGATTCCGACGTGCCGAATGAAGGCCCACCGGTCCAGCTGAGTATCATGCCGGATCTCCACCTCTGTGGGACTTCTTCCGCGGCAAACTGCTGATACGTCACCTGCGCCGCTACAAGTCCCTGCTCGACATCTCGGACGAGCTGGCTTGGTCCTTCTACGACCCCGTACGCCGCGCGGCGGGAACCAAGACGGGACGGTACCCCAAGGAGCCGCCGCTGACCTTCTTAATGCGTCGTCCCGTACCCTTCGCCACGGCCCGAGGCGCGGACTTCGAGCCACTTCTGTCCCACGGCAGGCAGCGGACATTCGACGGCCGCAGCGCGGCCCAGCACCTGCCATTCCCCCTCATGGGTATCCCATGGTCCTGCGGCCGCCACATCCCAGCGCTCCTGGCAGTCGCCCACGAGACCGGCCATCACATCGAGGACGACTTCGGCCTAGCGCCGGCGCTCGCGTCCCGACTCGCGGAACGATCCGGCCTCGCCCCGCAGCGATTGGCTCACTGGGAACGCTGGCTCGGCGAGACATTCGCAGACATCTGCGCCACCGGAGCCTGCGGAGCCGCGTATCTCTGGACGCTGACCGACGCCATCGGCCCCGCGGATGCGCACGGCGAAACCGGGGCCGGGAGACTATCCGCCAGCCCGCCTGCGCGCCCTCGTCTGCCCACGCAGCCATGCCACCGGGCACCACCAGCCTCTTGCCCCCGCTCCCCGGGGAACCCGATCCTTTGGACGATGAAGCAAAAGCCATCGTCACCGCCCTGACCGGCGAGGGGCTAGAAGAACTCAATGGCCGCACCCCGCAGGACATCTTCGGCCTACGCCGACCCCATGGCCTCACCGCCACCGTGGACCGGCTGCTGAACACCCTGCCATCCGGCCGCGGGGACGTGCCAGGCATCCTCGCCGCAGCAACTCTCGCGTTCGTGGAAGAACCTGACACCTATATCGAGCGAGGGGTAGGGGAGCGCGCGCTCAAAGAAGTACTGGCACTCATCGCCCAGGCCCCCCGCGCCAGCACGGACCACAACATCCGTGCCCGACGCGACACCGCATCGGGACTGGGCTTCTTCGACGCCCTCTCCGCGCCCGAGAACGAGCAACGAGGCAGCTGACCGGGCGTAAGCGTGCATAGAACTGCTGCGCACTCGGCAAGCTTGGCCGGCTTCGTCAGACCGTCGTGAGGACCGTTGCTCGTCGGCCCGAGCGGCACCGGGACTATTGGCTCGGGCTCGGCTGATGTGCCCGGTGTGCGTCGCGCAGCAGATCGGGGGCGAATTGGCGGTGCTTCTTGGCCAGTGGTGGCCAGATGCGCGAGGCCACCGGGCGGTCGTAGCGGATGAACGTGGCGAGCGAGACCTGTTCGTCATCGGCCTGGACGACGAGGTGCCCGGTCAGGAACCAGGATCGGGCCTCGAGCCTGATCCAGTCGTCGCCGCGGTCGGCGATCGGCCATCCGGCTACCCGGTCAGGTGAAGCCGTGAGTCGCAGGCCGAGCAGTGCCCGCCAGATGAACTGCCCCGCGCGGCCCGCCACGTCCTCGAACAAGACCCTGGCCCACTGCTCCGGTGATCTGCCCGGCAGCCCGCCGGTCATGGTGAAGAGATCGACGTAGCTGGGATCGGTCATGGTGCTGAGGGCGCGGATCTGCTCCGGGACCGGCTGCTGTTGGCGGACGGCCGGGACGGAAGCCGTGCCCACTCTCGAGTCACGCATTGGTTCGACGTTCATACGGCCTTCCTTTGCGGTCGGACTGCTCAGCGGCACGATCATGCTAACCTACATGCATGTACGTATGTAAAGTGATGGGGTGCTGATGGCCGGGAAGCCGGAGGGGGTTCGCCGGACGCAGGCAGACCGGCGGGCCCAGACCAGGGCGGCTCTGTTGGAGGCCGCGGCGCGGGGGCTGTCCATGTACGGGTACGCCAATCTGGTCCTGGAGCGCGTGGCCGGCGACGCGGGTTATACGCGCGGTGCCCTGTATCACCTGTTCGCCAACAAGGAAGAACTTGCGCTCGCGGTGGTGAAGTGGGTCGAGGAGACCTGGGAGGCCGAGGTGGGCCGCCTCGTCGCCGCGGAATCCGACCCTGTCGAGGCGCTGTTGGCGCTGGCGCGGGGGCATGCCGTCTACTGCCGCCGCGACGTGGCCAATGTCATGATGACCTTGAGAGTCGAGTTCGCAGGCCAGGACCATCCGGTCGGCCGGGCGATCACGGACATCGTCGACCGGCTCGAAGCCGACTGCGCCGGCCTGATCGCCGCCGGGCGCAGCAGCGGGGCCATCCCGCCAGGGCCGCCGCCCGCCGAGACGGCATCGGCCTATCTCGGCGTCGTCGAAGCGGTCGGGATCCAGCTCGCCGGACACGCTCCCTACGACGTCGAACTCGCCGAAAGAGCCGTCCGAGGCCTGCTTAACCTGCCACCTGTCCCGGAGGTCCACGGATGAAACTGCCCAACACCGCGCACACGTCGCGTCCCTGGCGGATCCACGAGATCACCCCCGACTTCGAGGTCGAGGACGTCTGGATGCTGCCGACACCGGGCGGTCCCGACGCGTTCCCCCGGCTGGTGTCGACCATGGTCTCGGACACGGAGTCGGACAGCTTCCCTCAGGGCGCCCCCTTCGTGGTCCGTTGCCTCTGGGCGGCCCGGCAGAAGATCGGAGCACTGTTGGGATTGGACGGCAAGGACGCCGGTGTGGACTCCCGGGTGCCCTCGCTCCGGGACCGGCTGCCGAGTGATCTGCGTACGGAACCACGGGGCCCGGACTTCAACGACGTGCCCTTCACCTCGCTGTATCTGCTCCAGGACGAGTGGGCGTCCGAGATGGCCAACCGGACCGTACACACCGTCATGCACATGAGCTGGGTTCCGGACGGCTCCGGCGGCTATCGCGGCCAGATGGCGGTCCTGGTCAAGCCGAACGGACGGCTCGGTGCCGCCTACATGACCGCCATCAAGCCGTTCCGGTCCCTGATCGTGGTTCCGGCGCTCATGCGAAGCATCGAACGCGGGTGGAGGGCCGGCGCGGACGACGCGGCCAAGGCTTAGAGACCGTCTCGCGAGGCGGGTTGTCCGTCAGGACGACCCGCCGCTTCGAACACGAGTCGCACCTGGGGCGCGGCGGTGCTGCCTGGCCAACGGCAAGTGGCGCGCGACTGCGGGCGCGTACCGCAACACCGGACGGGCCCAGAGCCACACACGACGTAGCGATTGTGCGCTTCTTCGGCTCAGCCACGGATCGCCGCTTCAATGGCCTTCTGCGCCCGATTCTTGGTCGGTCTGCGCCCGTACAAGCGGGCGCAGAAGGAGGCCAGCACCTCGATCACGTCGCGCACGGGTTCGTCTTCCAGTTCCCCGTCATCCGGCACGACGAGCCGAGACGGCCGCCGTGCCCCGTGGGGGAGGGCACGGCGGCTGCCGGTTCACGGTCGGGCGTCGCTGACTACTCGACGACCTTCAGGAGCTTGTTGGG
>NZ_JBWKDT010000081.1:0-12262 GCF_056435785.1 Streptomyces sp. NPDC043870 | reverse complement strand
GGTACCCGAAAAGCAAGATCGCCCTCCTCCCACCCCCCCCCCCCCCCCAGCCCCTCAGGTTTCTCCCGGGAAGCCCGAGACGGGCACCCCCCCCCCCCCCCCCCCCAAACCCCCCCAACCCCCCCCCCCCCCCCCCCCCCCCCCAGTCCTCGCGCAGAGCGCGCGGAGGCTCAGCCCTCGGCGTGCAGGCTCATCGGCCCGTAGATCTTGCTCCCGTCCTCGAACAGGAACACCTGGTCCGCGCCGCCCTCCACGAGGTCCCGCCAGACCTCGCCGATCCAGGACTCCGCGTCTCCCTGCGTGCTGAATTCCTCCGGCTGTACGGACGGCTGGACTTCCGTCCCGTCGGACTTCTCGAACCGCCACGTCCACGCCATGTGCGCCTCCCAGGTCCTGCCGGCTGATCGTTTAGCTGATCGGTTGGCTGATCGCTTTGCTGCCCGCAGCGTAGCCGGGCGCGCACCGCCGGCGGCGACGCGGGAGGATCGTGACCGTGGAACTGACTCTCCTCGGTACCGGGGCCCCCACCGGCCTCCCCCGCCCCGACTGTCCCTGCGCCGTCTGCGCCGCCTCCCGCGGCGCCCGGACGCGCGCCGCGACCGCCCTGCTCGTCGACAGTGCGCTGTTGCTCGACCTGACGCCCGGGGCAGCGCTGGCCGCCGCCCGTGCCGGGCACTCGCTCGTCGGCGTACGGCAGGTGCTGCTGACGCACCCGCACGCCGGGCCGGCGCTGGAACTGCCCGCAGGACTGCCGACGGCCGGGCGGGTGCCGGACGGGCAGGAGCTGACACTGATCAGTGGGCACCGGGTGCGTGCGGTGGCGATGGACTCGCCGGGTACGGGGTACGAGGTGACGTCGCCGGAGGGCAAGCGGCTGCTGTACCTGCCGCCGGCCGGGGCGGTGGCGGGGACGATCGACGGCGATCCGCTGCCGTACGACATGGTGGTCGCCGATGTCGTCGGGCGGCCCGACGGGCTGGCGAAGCTGCGGGCGGCGGGGGCGGTCGGCGCCACGACGGATGTCGTCGCCGTCCACATCGACCACGATGTGCCGCCGGGCGCCGAGCTGGACCGGCGGCTGGCGGCGGCCGGGGCGCGGGCGGTGCCGGACGGCACGACGCTGTACGTCGGCGAATACCACGCGGTGCCGGACGTACCGCGGCGCACGCTGGTGACCGGCGGGGCGCGGTCGGGGAAGTCGCTGGAGGCGGAGCGGCGGCTGGAGACCTTCCCGGAGGTGCTGTACGTGGCGACGGGCGGCATGCGCGGGGACGACCCGGAGTGGGCGGCCCGGGTCGAGGACCACCGCGAACGCCGGCCGGGCACGTGGCGCACGGTCGAGACGTGCGACCTCGTACCGCTGCTCGCCGAGTACGGCCCGCCGCTGCTCGTCGACTGCCTGGCGCTGTGGCTGACCGACGCGATGGACCAGGTCGGCGCGTGGGACGACGAGCGATGGGCGGCCGGTGGCCGCGACGCCCTGCACGCCCGCACGTCCGCTCTCGTCACGGCCCTGCGCGCCACGCAGCGCACCGTCGTCGCCGTCACGAACGAGGTCGGCGCGGGCGTCGTCCCGGCGACTCCGTCCGGCCGCCGCTTCCGTGACGAACTGGGGCGCCTGAACGCGGCGTTCGCGGCGGAGTGCGAGCACGTACTGCTGGTGGTGGCGGGCCAGGCGCTACCGCTGAGGTGATGTGGGGGCTGCGTACCCACCGGCGCCCCGCCGCGCCCGGGCGCGGCAAAGCCACCGCAACGTCCACGCTCAGCGACCGAAGAACTCGCAGACCGAGCTCACCGGCCGAAGAACTCTCCGACCGAAGGTCGTGCCGACCAAAGAAGGGGCGCGGCCCGGCAGCTGCCGCGCGAGGGCCGCGGGCGCGTGGTGGACGACCGGGCTCGCCCACCGCCCCGGGCTCGACCGGGGCCCGCGGGCCCCGCGCGCAGTCGCCCCGGCAGGCGGTCGCAACGGGCGGTCGCGACGGGCGACCTGGCGGGGGCAAGGGCACCCACGGCCGGTACTGTTCGGCGAATGAGCTCGCTGAATCTCGACGACTTCTCCGACCTGATCGAGCGCCCCGACAACGGCATGCGACGCGATGCCGAGGAACGCCGGGAGCGGCTGGCTGTACCGCCCGGGGCACTGGGGCGGCTGGACGAGCTGGGTGAGTGGCTGTCGGCCGCGCAGGGAGCCGTGCCGGTGAGGGCCGTCGAGCAGCCGCGGGTGGTGCTGTTCGCGGGTGATCACGGGGTCGCGGAGCTGGGCGTGTCGGGACGGCCTGCGGGGACCGCGCACGAGCTGGTGCGGGCCGTGCTGGAGGGTGCGAGCCCGGTCGCGGTGCTGGCCCGGCGGATGGACGTGCCGGTGCGGATCGTCGACGCGGGGCTGGACTGCGATCCGGCGCTGCTGCCGGAGGACGTCGTACGTCACCGGGTGCGCCGCGGCAGCGGACGTATCGACGTGGAGGACGCGCTCACCACCGAGGAGGCCGAGCAGGCGGTACGCCTCGGGATGGCGGTCGCGGACGAGGAGGCCGACTCCGGCACCGACCTGGTGGTGCTGGGCGACCTGAGTGTCGGCGGTACGACGCCCGCGGCCGCGCTGATCGCCGCGCTGTGCGGAACGGACGCCTCGGTGGTGACGGGCCGCGGCGGCGCCGGCATCGACGACCTGGCGTGGATGCGCAAGTGCGCGGCGATCCGTGACGCGCTGCGCCGCGCCCGGCCCGTGCTGGGCGACCAGTTGGCGCTGCTGACGACCGTGGGCGGCGCTGATCTGGCCGCGACCACGGGCTTTCTGCTGCAGGCCGCGGTGCGCCGGATGCCGGTGATCCTGGACGGTGTCGTATCGGCGGCGTGTGCGCTGGTGGCGCAGCGGGCCGCGTTCCGTGCCCCCGACTGGTGGCTCGCGGGCCAGGTCAGCGGCGAGCCGGCGCAGACGAAGGCACTCGACCGGATGGCGCTCAACCCTCTCCTCGACCACGGCGTCACTGTCGGGGAAGGCACCGGGGCATTGCTCGCTCTCCCCCTCGTGCAGGCATCGGCCGCGCTCGCCGCAGAACTGCCCTTGCGTACCGAGAACGAGGGCGAATCGGACTGACACAACCGCGCGCGGCCGGCTCGGACGGCCGGCCGCACGCACCCTCCACGTCACGCGGTGCCCCATATGATCGCGTTTCATGGGAGAGGTCCGTTTGTGCGCCTTGTCAGTCGAGGGCTCCACCCGCGCGACCGTACGGCCGCGCCGCAGCGCGGCACTTCGATCGCACCCTGGCCGGCCGAGGCCCGCGAGCACGGCTGGATTCCCGCCGTGCTCGGCGCGAGCGAGGAGGCCGGCCGGCGCGACGGCGCCACCGGCCGTGGATTCTCCCTGGCGCCGCCTCGGCGACCCGGCCGACGGGCGCCGCGCGATGCTCGAACGCACGGACGCGCAGGGCGAGTTGCGGGTGCTGCCGAGCTTCGCTCCCTGGGGTCGGAAGGGGCTCTCCCTCGATCTCGTGCGCCGGGACCGGGACGCCGGGAACGGCCTGACGGCGTTCATGGCCATCCGGCTGCCGCAGCGCCCGCACGAGATCGGGATCACTCGGGTCCCACTGAACTTCGCGATGTTCAGGCCGGTCTTCGAACATGGCTCGGGGCTCGGCGCGGGACCCGTGCCGAGGCTGTGGCGCTCGCTCCTCAGCTCCTTCTCCCGCAGGTGGCAGATCGAGTCGCTGTACCGCGCCAACGCCAAGTACCGACCCATCTGGGAGCAGCGTTTCATGCTCTTCGAAAAGCGCGCCGATCTCCTGCGCATCGGCATCGCCGCCGGCCGCGCCGAGGGCCTGCCGGAAGCCCCGGGCCTGCCCAAGTGGCTCCACCGCAAGCACCTGGAGAGCAAGCGGGGAACGCGGTGAGCGCGCCGCGCGCCTTCGCGCGGCGGGAGTGGGGGCCCCTGTACACGACCGTGCGGCCGGCGCTCATGGCGAACAGGTGGCGGGCGGTCCCGATGACGGTCGCCGCGGTCTGCCTCACCGCGCTGTTCCAGCTCGTGCAGAACCAGCCCTGGGGCTTCCAGCCGGTGCAGAACATCGGCTCGCTGCGGGCCGAGGACCCTCTGTCGCTCGCGCTGCTCCGTACCCCGCTCTCCCTTTTCGTACCCGCGCTCGATCTGCCGGTGTGGGGCGCACTGGTGCAGATCCTGCTGGTGTTCGGCATCGCCGAGATCTGTCTGGGCCGGTGGCGGACCCTGGCGATCGCGTACGCGGCGACGCTGGCCGGGACGATGTTCGCGCGGGTCGCCATCGCGTTCGGCCCGGATCATCCGCTGGGCCTGCCGGCCACCGACGCCCAGGTCGTGGACACCGGCCCGTCGGCGGCGGTGGTGGGCCTCGCGATCTATGTCTGCTACCGCTACCGGGCCTGGATCACGATGAGCATGGTGATCGTCGCGATGGTCGTCGAGGTGCTGGTCAAGAACAATCTCGCGGGCAAGGAGCATCTGGCGGCCATCGGCGGGGTGCTGGTGGTGTGCGCGGTCTCCGCCGGGTTTCACCGCTGGTCGGCGTCGCGCGCCGGCAGCCGGTCCGGTGCGCCGCCGATCAGGTCCTGAAGCTTGCGGCGTGGCCCGCTCCAGCGTCTGTCCCGGTGGAAGGCGCGCAGGAACGCCCGCGCCCGGGAACGCGGGCGGTGCCGGTAGAGGTGTCTGGCCCAGGGCGAGGCGGGTCTGGCCAGCCGGACCGCGCCGATGAGCGCGACGAACGGAACCAGCATGCCGATGATCGCCATCCGCAGCTTGCCCTTGAGGAGGGCGATCAGAACGAAGCCGAAGTTGATGGCGAGGGTGAGCAGGAAGACCCGGCGGTCGTCGCGCTCGTCCTCGGTGATGTCGTTGACGCCGAGCGGCGCGAATCCACCGAGGGTGAGCAGCAGCAGGGCCGCGGTGAGCACCACGACCTCAACGCTCTTGCGGCCCGCCTCGGTCCAGTAGACGTCGTCGAGATGGAGGATCAGCGCGAACTCGTCCAGGACGAGTCCGGCACCGATGCCGAAGATCACCGCGAAGGTGACGGTGCCGGCCCCGGTCTGCTCGCTGCTGGCGACCGCCCCGAAGCCGCCGGTCACGGTGAGGACGATCCCGGGCACCACATGGTGGATGTGGAGGCCGCCGGACCGGACGTTCCGGAACGGCCCCTTCCCGGCCCTGATCAGCCGGGTGACCGTCCGGGTGATCAGGAAGGTCAGGACGAAGGAGGCCAGCGCGAGCAGCAGCGGGAGCTTTCCCGGCTCCACGATGTTGCGGTAAAACCAGTGACCCATGCCACCCGCTCCTGTTTTGTCCGTCATGCGCAATTTACCGTCGGAGCGCACCGACTACCCTGCGCGCGGTGAGCTCCTTGACGACAGATGGCCCCGCCGGAATGCGGTTCGCCTTCGGCACCCTCACCGTGCTGCCGGTGCGCGTCACCCGATGGGACCGTGACGCGGCGCGAGCGGGAATGCTCTGCGCCCCGCTCGCCGGACTCGTCGTCGGCCTGTGCGCGGCGGCCATCGGCGGACTGCTGCTCCTGCTGGGCGCGGGCCCGCTGCTCGCCGCGACCGGCTCCGCCGCCGTACCCGCCGTCCTCACCCGGGGACTCCATCTCGACGGCCTCGCCGACACCGCCGACGGCCTGGGCAGCGGCAAGCCCGCCGAGGACGCGCTGCGGATCATGAAGCAGTCCGACATCGGGCCGTTCGGTGTGATCACGCTGGTCTTCGTGCTGCTGGCACAGGTCGCGGCGCTCTACGAGTTGTACGCGGACGGCTGGGCGTACGGCGCGGTGGCGGCGGCGTGCGCGGGCGTCGTGGCCCGTCTCGCCCTCACCCTCGCCTCCCGCGCGGGAGTCCCCGCGGCCCGCCCGGAAGGCCTCGGCGCGGCGGTCGCCTCCACCGTCCCCGTAGGCCATGCGTGGGCAGTGACCGCCCTCGTCACCGCGGCCGCCGCGGGAGCGGGGGCGCTCTTCGGCCCGTACGGGACGCTCCGGTACGCCCTCGCCGTCGTCTTCGCGCTGGCCGCCGCCCAGCTGCTGCTGCGGCACTGCGTACGGCGCTTCGGCGGCGTGACGGGCGATGTGTTCGGGGCGGTCGCGGAGACTGCGGGGACGGTGGCGCTGGTCGCCCTCACGACGGGCTGACGGCCGACCGGATCAGCAAGCCCTCGGCCGCGTCTTCGAAGTCCCGTCCGTCCTTCGGGCGGGCGGCGTTGCTTTGAGGACACTTCCTGGTTCGAGGACACGACCTGGCAGGCCTCGCGCCACACCCCCAGCTCGTACTTCTTCAGCATCGAGCTCAGCCTCAGCCGCCGCGCCTCGGGGCAGAAGCGGTCTGCCGGCAGCTCGTACTCGACGTGGAACACCGCCTTGCCCGCTTGGACGAACGGGGTCAGCCGCGCGCATTCGCCGTACTGGGCGCACTGTTCGTTGACCGCGAAGTCGAAGTCCCGTACGAGCTCGGGAATCTGGTCCAGGTCGTTCTTCAGGCCGACGGCCATGCCCCGGTCGTGGGCCAGCCGGGCGATCAGCCGGTTGTAGCGGAGCTGGTCGGCGGCGGTGAGGGGGAAGCCCGTGTCGTTGCGGTAGCCGTCCATGTTGTCCGGTTCGACCGCGTCGATCCGCGTCCGGACGGAAGTCCTCCCAGGCGCCGGTGGAGAGATAGCTGCGACCGCTGCCGTGCCGATCCTGCCCGGTCTCCTCGGGCTGAGCGCGCGCGTCGGTCCGCTCGTGCTGAACCCGGGCACCAGGGTTTCCCCCCACCCTCGACGGCCCTCGCCTGCGGCGATTCCGGGGAGGACCTGTGGAAATCATGCAAAGCAGCTACTTGCTCCCTTGCGCTTTCGGCCCGAGTGTGGCGTAGGACGCACTCTCCTCGCGGGAAACGCGATGGAGACACCACGGATGGGTGAACGGCCGCCGCCATGAGCGAACGTCGGCAGCGCGCGTAGGCTCGGTGCCGGCGCTCCGACTCGCCCGATTTACGATGCGCCGGGCACGGCCGAGCCCACCTTTTCGGCCACAGGACTAAACGGAAGCGAGAATTCACCACCGTGACTGCTCTCACTCTCAGCACTGCCGGCGCTACGACGCTGCGCGCCGACGCGGTCGTCGTGGGCGTCGCCAAGGGCGCCAAGGGCCCGGTCGTCGCCGCCGGCGCCGAGGCCGTGGACAAGGCGTTCGGCGGGAAGCTCGCCACCGTCCTCGAGACCCTCGGCGCCTCGGGTGCCGAGGGCGAGGTGACGAAGCTGCCCGCGCCGTCCGGACTCAAGGCCCCGGTCGTGCTCGCGGTCGGTCTCGGTGCCGTCCCGGAGAAGGACGAGGCGTACACCGCCGAGTCGCTGCGGCGCGCCGCCGGCTGCGCCGCCCGCGCGCTGGCCGGTACGAAGAAGGCGGCGTTCGCGCTGCCGATCGAGGCTTCGGAGGACGCCGAGGCGATCGCGGAGGGCGCGCTGCTCGGCGCGTACGCCTTCACCGCCTACCAGGACGGCAACGGCAAGGACGCCAAGGACACCAAGGGCGGAAAGAACGGCAAGAAGCAGCCGCTCGCCGAGATCGCCCTGCTGGGCGCCAAGCCGCGCGACAAGGCGTTCAAAGCCGCGGCCGACCGCGCGATCGCGCTGACCGAGGAGATCAACCGCGCCCGCGACCTGGTCAACACCCCGCCGAACGACCTCTTCCCCGAGTCGTTCGCCGCCGTCGCCACCGCCGCCGGCAGGGAGCACGGCATCAAGGTGCAGGTGCTCGACGAGAAGGCGCTCGTCAAGGGCGGCTTCGGCGGCATCCTCGGCGTCGGCCAGGGCGCGGCCAACGGCCCGCGTCTGGTCCGCCTCGCCTACACGCACCCCAAGGCGGAGAAGACCCTGGCCCTGGTCGGCAAGGGCATCACCTACGACTCGGGCGGCATCTCGCTCAAGCCGGCCGGTCACAACGAGACGATGAAGTGCGACATGGCCGGCGCCGCCGCGGTGTTCGCCGCCGTCGTCACGGCCGCCCGCCTCGGCCTGCAGGTCAATGTCACCGGCTGGCTGGCGCTCGCCGAGAACATGCCGTCCGGCACCGCCACCCGCCCCGGCGACGTCCTGCGCATGTACAGCGGCAAGACGGTTGAGGTGCTCAACACCGACGCCGAGGGCCGTCTCGTGCTGGCCGACGCGATCGCCAAGGCGTCCGAGGAGAACCCCGACGCGATCGTGGACGTGGCGACCCTGACCGGCGCGATGGTGCTGGCCCTGGGCCACCGCAGGTTCGGCGTCATGTCGAACGACGACGCCTTCCGTACGTCGGTCCACGAGATCGCCGAGGAGGTCGGCGAGGACTCCTGGCCGATGCCGCTCCCGGCTGACCTGCGCAAGGGCATGGACTCCCCGACCGCCGACATCGCGAACATGGGAGAGCGGATGGGCGGCGGCCTGGTCGCCGGTCTGTTCCTGAAGGAGTTCGTCGGCGAGGGCATCACCTGGGCCCACCTGGACATCGCGGGCCCGGCCTTCCACGAGGGCGCCCCGTTCGGCTACACCCCCAAGGGCGGCACCGGCTCCGCGGTGCGCACCCTGGTGAAGCTCGCCGAGCGCACCGCCGCGGGCGACCTCGGCTGATGTGACACAGGGGGCGCGGCGTCAGCCGCTCCGGTGGAGCCGGTGCTCGCACCGGGGTACGGCCTCGGGAATACCCCCGGGGCCGTACGCCTTCAACGAAATCCGTAGGTTCGTACGGACGAGTAACCGCAAGGACGGCAGAACCGCCGTCTCGGACCCCGGCCCCGCGTCCCGCCTTCCGTCAACAAGTGCGAAGATGGGTTCTCGGCAGGACAGGGCCCCCACCAGAGGGCCGACGATAAGCGGCCGAACACCAGCCGCCGCGTGGGTCTGGACGACCGGCGCCCGGCGCACATGCATGGAGGACGTGACGTGGCGAACGACGCCAGCACCGTTTTCGACCTAGTGATCCTCGGCGGTGGTAGCGGCGGTTACGCCGCGGCACTGCGCGGAGCGCAGCTGGGCCTGGACGTCGCCCTGATCGAGAAGGACAAGGTCGGCGGCACCTGCCTGCACCGTGGCTGCATTCCCACGAAGGCCCTGCTGCACGCCGGCGAGATCGCCGACCAGGCCCGCGAGAGCGAGCAGTTCGGTGTCAAGGCCAGCTTCGAGGGCATCGACGTCCCGGCTGTCCACAAGTACAAGGACGAGGTGATCTCCGGGCTGTACAAGGGCCTGCAGGGTCTGATCGCCTCCCGCAAGGTCACGTACATCGAGGGTGAGGGCCGGCTGTCCTCCCCGACCTCCGTCGACGTCAACGGCCGACGCGTCCAGGGCCGCCACGTCCTCCTCGCCACCGGCTCCGTGCCGAAGTCGCTGCCGGGTCTGACCATCGACGGCAACCGCATCATCTCCTCCGACCACGCGCTGGTCCTGGACCGGGTGCCGAAGTCCGCGATCGTGCTGGGCGGCGGCGTCATCGGCGTCGAGTTCGCCTCCGCGTGGAAGTCCTTCGGCACCGACGTGACGATCGTCGAGGCCCTGAAGCACCTCGTCCCGGTCGAGGACGAGAACAGCTCGAAGCTTCTCGAGCGCGCCTTCCGCAAGCGCGGCATCAAGTTCAACCTCGGCACCTTCTTCGAGAAGGCCGAGTACACGCAGGACGGTGTCCGGGTCACCCTCGCCGACGGCAAGACCTTCGAGGCCGAGGTGCTGCTGGTCGCCGTCGGCCGCGGCCCGGTCTCGCAGGGCCTGGGCTACGAGGAGGCCGGGGTCGCCATGGACCGCGGCTACGTCCTCGTCGACGAGTACATGCAGACCAACGTGCCGACCATCTCGGCCGTCGGTGACCTCGTCCCGACCCTCCAGCTCGCGCACGTCGGCTTCGCCGAGGGCATCCTGGTGGCGGAGCGGCTGGCCGGCCTGAAGACCGTCCCGATCGACTACGACGGCGTGCCGAAGGTGACGTACTGCCACCCCGAGGTCGCCTCCGTGGGTCTCTCCGAGGCCAAGGCCAAGGAGATCTACGGCGCGGACAAGGTCGTCGCTCTGAAGTACAACCTCGCGGGCAACGGCAAGAGCAAGATCCTGAAGACCGCGGGCGAGATCAAGCTCGTCCAGGTCAAGGACGGTGCCGTGGTCGGCGTCCACATGGTCGGTGACCGTATGGGCGAGCAGGTCGGTGAGGCTCAGCTGATCTACAACTGGGAGGCTCTGCCGGCCGAGGTCGCGCAGCTCATCCACGCGCACCCGACGCAGAACGAGGCGCTCGGCGAGGCCCACCTGGCCCTTGCCGGCAAGCCGCTCCACTCCCACGACTGAGTTCAGTCAACGGGCGCGACGACCACTACCGCACATTCGTAAGGAGCAACCGAAACCATGCCGGTTTCCGTAACCCTTCCGGCGCTCGGAGAGAGCGTCACCGAGGGCACCGTCACCCGCTGGCTGAAGGCCGAGGGCGAGCGCGTCGAGGCCGACGAGCCGCTGCTCGAGGTGTCGACCGACAAGGTCGACACCGAGATCCCCGCCCCGGCGGCCGGCATCCTGGCCGCCATCAAGGTCGCCGAGGACGAGACCGTCGAGGTCGGCGCCGAGCTGGCCGTCATCGACGACGGCACGGGCGCGCCCGCTGCCGCCCCGGCCCCCGCGGCCGCCGAGGCCCCGGCCCCGGCCGCCCCCGTCGCCGAGGCCCCCGCGGCTCCGGCTCCCGCCGCCGAGCCCGCCGAGCCCGCCGCTCCGGCCGCTCCGGCCGGCGGCGCCGCCGGCACCGACGTCGTGCTCCCCGCGCTGGGCGAGTCGGTCACCGAGGGCACCGTCACCCGCTGGCTGAAGGAGGTCGGCGAGTCCGTCGAGGCCGACGAGCCGCTGCTCGAGGTCTCCACGGACAAGGTCGACACCGAGATCCCGGCGCCCACCTCCGGTGTGCTGCTGGAGATCGTGGTCGGCGAGGACGAGACCGCCGAGGTCGGCGCGAAGCTCGCCGTGATCGGTGCCCCGGGTGCCGCTCCGGCTGCTCCGGCCGCCCCCGCCGAGCCGGCCCCGGCTGCCGCTCCGGCCCCGGCGCCCGCCCCGGTGGCCCCGGCCGCCCCGGCTCCGGAGCCCGCTCCGGTGCAGGCCGCTCCCGCCGCTGCCGCTCCGGCTCCGGTGGCCCCGGCTGCTCCGGCTCCGGCCGCCCCCGTCGCCCCGGCCGCCCCGGCCGCCCCGGCGCCTGCCCCCGCCGCCCCGGTGGACGAGGGTGCGTACGTCACTCCGCTGGTCCGTAAGCTCGCCGCCGAGAGCGGTGTGGACCTGTCCACGGTCAAGGGCACCGGTGTCGGTGGCCGTATCCGCAAGCAGGACGTCATCGCCGCCGCCGAGGCCGCGAAGGCCGCTGCCGCACCGGCTCCGGCCGCGGCTGCCCCCACCGCGAAGAAGGCGCCGGCCCTCGAGGTCTCCCCGCTGCGTGGCCAGACGGTCAAGATGACCCGTATGCGCAAGGTCATCGGCGACAACATGATGAAGGCGCTGCACGGCCAGGCCCAGCTGTCCTCGGTCGTCGAGGTCGACATCACCAAGCTGATGAAGCTGCGCGGCCGGGCCAAGGAGGCGTTCGCCGCCCGTGAGGGCGTCAAGCTGTCCCCGATGCCGTTCTTCGTCAAGGCGGCGGCCCAGGCGCTGAAGGCCCACCCGGTCGTCAACGCCCGGATCAACGAGGACGAGGGCACCATCACCTACTTCGACTCGGAGAACATCGGCATCGCCGTGGACTCCGAGAAGGGCCTGATGACCCCGGTCATCAAGGGTGCGGGCGACCTGAACCTCGCCGGTATCGCCAAGGCCACCGCCGACCTGGCGGGCAAGGTGCGCGGCAACAAGATCACTCCGGACGAGCTGGCCGGTGCGACCTTCACCATCAGCAACACCGGCTCGCGCGGCGCGCTGTTCGACACGATCATCGTGCCGCCGAACCAGGTCGCGATCCTGGGCATCGGTGCCACGGTCAAGCGTCCGGCCGTCATCGAGACCCCCGAGGGCACGGTCATCGGCGTCCGCGACATGACGTACCTGACGCTCTCCTACGACCACCGTCTGGTGGACGGCGCCGACGCCGCCCGCTACCTGACCGCGGTCAAGGCGATCCTGGAGGCCGGCGAGTTCGAGGTCGAGCTCGGCCTCTGAGCTGCTCGGCTGTAACCAGCCTCACCAGCGGCGGGGGGGGGGGGGGGGGGGGGGGGGGGGGGGGGGGGGGGGGGGGGGGGGGGGGGGGTGTTTTTTTTTGCGGGGGGGGTGTAGGACCGC
>NZ_JBWKDT010000080.1:0-13034 GCF_056435785.1 Streptomyces sp. NPDC043870 | reverse complement strand
CGGTCCGGATCGGCGTAGACGGCTACGCTCGCGATCCCGGCGTCCCGGCATGCACGGGCAACGCGGACAGCGATCTCGCCTCGGTTGGCGATGAGCACCTTGCGCACGATGGCTCCCTCCTTGCTGTGTTATCCCGGGGGCCACCCCCGGTCTCCCGGCCGGTCTCCCGGGCCGGGGTGCTCGGCGGGTCACCGCGCCGAAGACTTCCCTGAAACACGCTGAGTTTAGGGACTGCCGACACGGCCTTTCGACCCGTCCCCAATGGTGAGCTTGCCCACACGGAGCGTGATTCGAGGCGTGCTGGCGACGCGAAACCCCTTGTCGCACCACGGTACGCCGAGTTTCTTCACCGCAGAGTAGCTCTCCGATGTGGTCAAGGTCTCTGTTCTGCCGCCCCTCGGCCGATCCTGATTCTTTGTGGAGTCCCTACGAATGGCCGAATGATTCTTTGCCTGTGCGCAGACCCTTGTCCGGTGGTTTACCCATTAGTAGCGTTCGAGGTGTCGTTCGTACTGCTGGTAACAGAGGCTGGGAACCTGAGGGGTGGGCGTCGTGGCGCGGAGACCGGTGGCTGTGGTGGCCGCGATCGTGCTCTTTCTTGAAGCAGTCGGCATCGTGGCGATCAACGGCATCCTCGCCACCTTCGTCGACGGCCAGAACATGTCCCTGGACGGCATGGATCCGGACGTCATGGCCATGAGTACCTGGGTGATGGGCGGCGTCCTCGGCTTCTACCTGGCCGTCTGCGGTGTGGTGCTGCTGGTCACCGGCCTGCGTGACCGTGCGCCCGGCCGCTTCGGCCGCATCCTGCTGATCGCCTGCGCGGTGCTGCACGGTGTCCTCGGCGCCCTGACCGTGGGCCTGGTCGGCTGGCACGCCTTCGCGTTCCTGATGGTGGTGCTGGGGCTGGTCGTGCTCTCGATCGTGCTGTACGCCCAGCCGGACGCGGCGGACGCGAAGGAGTCGGCGCCCGCCGACGCGGGGTCCCCGGTCCCCGACGGTCCCGCCACTGCGTGAGTGCCACCCCGTGAGTCCCGTCGACCGTTCTGTGGCCGACGGGAGTTGACGGACGTCGAGGCCCGGTGCCTCAGACCCAGAGGTCCGTGATCCGGATCTCCAGCTCGCCCAGCAGCCGCCGCAGCAGCGGCAGCGACAGCCCGATCACATTGCCGTGGTCGCCCTCGATCGCATCGACGAACGGTGCCGAGCGGCCGTCCAGCGTGAACGCGCCCGCCACGTGCAGCGGTTCGCCGCTCGCGACGTACGCGGCGATCTCGGCGTCCGTCGGGTCGCCGAAGCGGACCGTGGTGGAGGCCGTGGCCGAGACGCGGCGGCCGGAGGCGGTGTCGATCACGCAGTGACCGGTCTGCAGGATGCCCGCGCGCCCGCGCATGGACTTCCAGCGGGCGGTGGCCTCTTCCGCGTCGGCCGGCTTGCCGAGGGCCTCGTTGTCGAGTTCGAGGACGGAGTCGCAGCCGATGACGAGTGCGCCGGCGGTCCCGGGGAGGGCGGCCACCGCGGCGGCCTTCGCCTCGGCGAGGACCAGGGCGAGCTCACCCGGGGTCGGGGCGGTCAGCGCGTCCTCGTCGACACCGCTGACGATCACCTCGGGGGCGAGTCCGGCCTGGCGGAGCAGGTTCAGGCGGGCGGGCGAGGCGGAGGCGAGGACGAGGCGGCGGCGCTGATCGGTCATGCGGGCCATGGTAGGGGGCGGGGTGCGCTGCGGTCCCGGGGTCGGGTCGATGCGGGCCGGCCGCTGATGCGGACCCATTGCTCAGTGCGACCCACAGCTCAATGCAACCCACCGCTGCGGACCCACGATCCAGTGCGGACCCACGATCCAGTGCGGACCCACGATCCAGTGCGGACCCACGATCCAGTGCGGACCCACGATCCAGTGCGGACCACAATCCAGTGCGGACCACGATTCGGCGCTGACCCGCCGCTCGGTGCAGACCCGCCGCTCAGTGCAGACCCACGACGAACATGGCGACGATCATCGCGATCGCCAGCAGGATCCCCGCGCGCCGCATCATCACCTGCATGTCGCGCATCTCCTGGGGAGGCTCGTTCTCGGGGTCGGACCACAGCATGCCTTCGATCCTGATGCTGTGGTGTCCGGGGCGCCTGAGTATCCGTACTCAGGCGCCCCGGTGCCAACGGACTAATCACGCCCCGGTGAAGTCGCGGTGAACGCTCCCGCGTGGGCCGCGGCGGTCGCTCCGCTGCTCTGACCTGTGGGTACGCCGAAGGGCCGGACCCCGTTCAAGGGGTCCGGCCTCCTCTCGCGTCCCACCGGTACAGGCCCTGGGCCGCGTCTTCGAAGCCCCGCCTGCCCTTTGGGCGGACGGCGCTACGCCGAAGACACTCCCTAGCTGGGCCAGAACGTGCGCGACCAGGCCCGCGGCCCCGGCCGCAGTGCCCGCTCCCGCCCGATGCGCGCGGGATCCGACCAGCCCTCGGGCGGCTGCGGCGCGCCGGACACGGCCGAGGCCGTCGCCGCGGCGCGCGCCTGGACCACCGCCAGTGCGGCGGCCAGCTCCTCCGGGGTCGGATTGCCCCGTACGACCTTGATCATCTCGACTCCTCGAGGTCCAGGGGGCTACAGGGGAATGTTGCCGTGCTTCTTCGGAGGAAGGTTTTCCCGCTTCGTCCGCAGCTGACGCAGGCCCTTCACGATCTGCGCGCGGGTGTCGGACGGCATGATCACCGCGTCGATGTAGCCGCGCTCGGCCGCGATGTACGGGTTGAGCAGGGTGTCCTCGTAGTCCGCGATCAGCTCGGTACGGAGCGTCTCCTGGGCCTCCGGGTCACCGGCCGCCGCGATCGTACGGCGGTGCAGGATGTTCACCGCGCCCTGCGCGCCCATCACCGCGATCTGCGCGGTCGGCCAGGCGAGGTTCAGGTCGGCGCCGAGATGCTTGGAGCCCATGACGTCGTACGCGCCGCCGAACGCCTTCCGCGTGATCACCGTGATCAGCGGAACCGTCGCCTCCGCGTACGCGTAGATCAGCTTGGCGCCGCGCCGGATGATGCCGCCGTACTCCTGGTCCACGCCCGGCAGGAAGCCGGGGACGTCCACGAAGGTCAGCACCGGGATGTTGAAGGCGTCGCAGGTGCGCACGAACCGTGCGGCCTTCTCGCTCGCGTTGATGTCGAGACAGCCGGCGAACTGCATCGGCTGGTTGGCGACGATGCCGACCGGGTAGCCCTCGACACGCCCGAAGCCCGTGACGATGTTCGGCGCGAACAGCGCCTGCGTCTCCAGGAACTCACCGTCGTCCAGCACGTGCTCGATGACCGTGTGGATGTCGTACGGCTGGTTGGCGCTGTCCGGGATCAGTGTGTCCAGCTCGCCGTCCTCGTCCGTGAGGTCGAGGGCGGCCTCCTCGGGGAAGGCCGGCGGCTCGGACAGGTTGTTCGACGGCAGGTACGACAGCAGGGACTTGATGTACTCGATCGCGTCCTTCTCGTCGCCCGCCATGTGATGCGCGACACCGGAGGTGGTGTTGTGCGTACGGGCTCCGCCCAGCTCCTCGAAGCCGACGTCCTCACCGGTGACCGTCTTGATGACGTCGGGGCCCGTGATGAACATGTGCGAGGTCTGGTCGACCATCACCGTGAAGTCGGTGATCGCGGGGGAGTAGACAGCACCGCCCGCGCACGGGCCGACGATCAGCGAGATCTGCGGGATCACACCGGAGGCGTGCGTGTTGCGGCGGAAGATCTCGCCGTACATGCCGAGGGCCATGACGCCCTCCTGGATCCGGGCGCCGCCGGAGTCGTTGATGCCGATCATCGGGCAGCCGGTCTTCAGTGCGAAGTCCATCACCTTGACGATCTTCTGGCCGAACACCTCGCCCAGCGCCCCGCCGAAGACCGTGAAGTCCTGCGAGAACACGGCCACCGGGCGCCCGTCCACGGTGCCGTAGCCGGTGACGACCCCGTCTCCGTACGGGCGGTTCTTCTCCAGGCCGAAGTTGGTCGAGCGATGCCGGGCGAACTCGTCCAGCTCGACGAACGAGCCCTCGTCGAGGAGGAGCTCGATCCGCTCACGGGCCGTCAGTTTGCCCTTGGCGTGCTGCTTCTCGACCGCACGCTCGGAGCCCGCGTGTGTTGCCTCGTCGATGCGGCGCTGGAGATCAGCGATCTTTCCCGCGGTCGTACGAATGTCGATCTCGGACATCGGGATGCGGCTCCCTGCCTGGTCACGGGGTTCTTGGCTACTGACTCGTAGCGTATCGGCGCGGATACGGTTCGGCAGTGCGGCGTTTACCACACCGCACTGCGCTTGCGAACGAGATCCAGTACGGGTTTCTGCCCGCCCCGTGCCCATCATCGCGCTCCTCCACGCCTCCTCCACCGTGCCGGTTCCCGCGCCCGTTCCCACGCCCACCACCGCGCCCACCACCACGCCCGCCGCCCGGGATGCGCCGCGCCGCCCCCGAGGCCGGTTCGCCTCACCGGCACGGGAACGGCCAAGCTGTGCGGCATGACGCCTGACGACGCCTCCCAAGGCCGCTGGTCCGACCTCGACCGGCCCCCGCTGAACGCTGCCGCGCTACGCCGCGCCCTGCTGCGCCCGGGCGGTCTGTGGACCTCGCTCGACGTCGTCGCGGCGACCGGCTCCACCAATTCCGATCTCGCGGCCCGCGCCGGTGAGCTCCCCGAGGGCGCCGTGCTCGTCGCCGAGGAGCAGACCGCGGGCCGCGGCCGCCTCGATCGCACCTGGACGGCGCCCGCGCGCTCCGGGCTCTTCCTCTCCGTACTGCTCAGGCCGGACGTGCCGGTCGAGCGCTGGGCCTGGCTGCCGCTGCTCACCGGGGTCGCCGCCGCGACCGGCCTGGCCAAGGCCGCGGGCACCGACTTCGCCCTCAAGTGGCCGAACGACCTGCTGGTGAAGGTCCACGGCGAGGAGCGCAAGACCGGCGGCATCCTCGCCGAGCGCACCGGTGACGACGGTGTCGTCATCGGCATCGGCATCAACGTCACTCTGCGCGAGAACGAACTCCCGGTCCCCGAGGCCGGCTCCCTCGCCCTCGCCGACTCCGTGTCCACCGACCGTGACCCACTGTTGCGGGCCCTGCTGCGCTCGCTGGAGCACTGGTACGGACAGTGGCGCGACGCGGGCGGCGATCCGCACCTGTCCAGGCTCCAGGAGACGTACGCGGCGGGCTGCTCGACGCTCGGCCGCACGGTCCGGGCCGAGCTGCCGGGCGACCGTTCGCTCACCGGCGAGGCGGTCGCGATCGACGGCGACGGGCGGCTCGTGGTGACCACTCCGGACGGCGAGGATCACCCCATCGGGGCCGGCGACATCGTCCACCTGCGCCCGGGCGGCTGAACCGGCCGGGCAACCGGGACGTGAGCCAGGGCACACCTGCCGTATCGTTGAGGCCGCGCCGGGGGTCCGTGGATCCCACGGACCGGCACGGCATGACAGATCGGCAGGGCAGTGCGCAGGGAACGGGCAGGAGGCGGCCGGTGACCGTCGACGACACGACTTCCGGCGCGGGCTCCTCCGGCAAGGGTTCCTCCGGTTCCGGCCGGAAGCAGCCGTCGGACGTCCACCCGACGCCGCACCACGAGGTCGACCACACGGCCGAACCGACCAAGGACCCGCTCGCCATCCGTCTGGAGCAGCTGATCCTCGGCGCAGACCGCCGCTACACACCGTTTCAGGCGGCCAGGACCGCCGGTGTCTCCATGGACCTGGCGTCCCGCTTCTGGCGGGCCATGGGCTTCGCCGACATCGGCCAGGCCAAGGCCCTCACCGAGGCCGACGTCCTGGCCCTGCGGCGGCTCGCCGGTCTGGTCGAGGCGGGACTGCTGAGCGAGCCGATGGCGGTGCAGGTTGCCCGGTCGACCGGGCAGACCACGGCGCGCCTCGCGGAATGGCAGATCGACTCCTTCCTGGAGGGCCTGACCGAGCCGCCGGAGCCGGGCATGACCCGCACCGAGGTCACATATCCCCTGGTCGAGCTGCTGCTGCCGGAGCTGGAGGAGTTCCTGGTCTATGTGTGGCGGCGCCAGCTGGCCGCCGCGACCGGCCGGGTCGTGCAGGCCGCGGACGACGAGGAAATGGTCGACCGGCGGCTCGCGGTCGGCTTCGCGGACCTCGTCGGCTTCACCCGGCTGACCCGCCGGCTGGAGGAGGAGGAGCTCGGCGAGCTGGTCGAGTCGTTCGAGACGACCTGCGCCGACCTGGTCGCCGCGCACGGCGGCCGGCTGATCAAGACCCTCGGCGACGAAGTGCTGTACGCGGCGGACGACGCGGGCACGGCCGCGGAGATCGCGATGCGGCTCATCGAGACGCTGACGCATGACGAGTCCATGCCGGCACTGCGGGTCGGGATCGCGTTCGGCACGGTCACGACCCGGATGGGCGACGTGTTCGGTACGACGGTGAACCTGGCGAGCCGGCTCACCTCGATAGCGCCGAAGGACGCGGTCCTGGTGGACGGGGCGTTCGCGGAGGAGCTGTCGCGTACGGGCGACGCGCCGGTGTCGGAGGCGCAGGCGGCGGAAGAGGCGGTCGCGGCCGAGAAGGAGGGCCGGACGCCGCCGTCGTACCGTTTCGCGCTGCAGCCGATGTGGCAGCGGCCGGTGCGTGGACTGGGTGTGGTGGAGCCCTGGCTGTTGACGAGGCGCCCCACCTAGGGCCTGTCCTAGGATCCTCCCGGTGAACCATCGTTAACCAGGAGGCTATCCACATGTCCGAGCAGCGGTTCGGGGAATTCGTCGTCGTACGCCGCCTTGAAGACGGGCGCGTCGCCGAGCTGGTGCTCGACCGGCCGAAGGCGATGAACGCGGTGTCGACGGACATGGCCCGGTCGATCGGCGCGGCGTGCGAGGCGCTCGCGGCGGATCCCGCGGTACGGGTGACCGTGCTGACATCCTCGAACGAGCGGGCGTTCTGTGTGGGCGCCGACCTGAAGGAGCGGAACTCCTTCAGTGATGCCGAGTTGGTACGGCAGCGGCCGACCGCCCGGGCGGCGTACACCGGAGTGCTGGAACTGCCGATGCCGACGGTCGCGGCGGTGCACGGCTTCGCGCTGGGCGGCGGGTTCGAGCTGGCGCTCGCCTGCGATGTGATCGTGGCCGATGCGACGACGGTCGTGGGGCTGCCCGAGGTGTCCGTGGGGGTGATCCCGGGCGGCGGCGGTACGCAGCTGCTGCCCCGCCGGGTGGGCGCGGCGCGCGCGGCGGAGCTGGTGTTCACGGCCCGTCGCGTGGAGGCGTCCGAGGCGCGGGAGTTGGGCCTGGTGGACGAGCTGGCCGAGGACGCCCGTACGGCCGCGCTGGAACTCGGGGCGCGGATCGCGGCGAACTCGCCGGTCGGGCTGCGGGCCGCCAAGCGGGCGCTGCGGCTCGGGCAGGGTCTCGACCTGCGGGCCGGTCTGGAGGTCGAGGACGCGGCGTGGCGGTCGGTCGCGTTCTCCGGGGACCGGGCCGAGGGCGTCGCGGCCTTCAACGAGAAGCGCAAGCCGGAATGGCCCGGCGAGTGAATCCTTCCCACCCGTCGAGTGAAACCTTCCTGAATGTCCCTAAGCTGGGGTAATGGGTGAGGATGTTCGGCTGCGGGCCGTGGTGGCGCTCGCACAGTCGATGGCCGCCGCGCACACTCCGCGGGAGTCGTGGCGGGCGGCCGCCGTGGGCGCGTGTGATGCGCTGACGGGGAGTTTTGCCGCGCTGTCGGTCTGGGAGCGGGACCGTGGCCGGCTGAAGGTGCTCGTCAACGCGGGGGACAGGGCCGCGGACGAGGAGGAGTTCCCGGACGGCGAGACCTATCCGGTGCACCGTTTCCCGGAGATCACGGAGTTTCTCCATGAGCAGTGGGCGGGGGGCGGTGCACCGCGCGCGTGGGTCGAGACGGCGGAGGGTCCGGCGGCGGACGACCACGGCTACAGCCATCATCGCGTCGACGCGCTGCGGCAGCGCGGTCGGGGCTGCTGTGTCGTCGCACCGATCGTGCTGCACGGGCGGGCGTGGGGAGAGCTGTACGTGGCCCGGGCGGCGGGCCGGCCCGTGTTCGACCGGGACGACGCGGACTTCGCGACGGTGCTGGCGTCGGTGGTGGCGGCCGGGATCGCGCAGCAGGAGCGGCTGGAGGAGGTCCGCAGGCTCGCCTTCACGGACCCGCTCACCGGGCTGGCGAACCGGCGGGCCGTGGACGTGCGGCTCGACGAGGCTGTCGAACAGCACCGTACGGACGGTTCGGTGGTCTCGCTGGTGGTCTGCGACCTGAACGGTCTCAAACGGGTCAACGACACCCTCGGCCATGCGACGGGCGACCGGTTGCTGGAGCGCTTCGGCTCGGTGCTGTCGCTCTGCGGGGCGATGCTGCCGGGCGCGCTGGCGGCACGGCTGGGCGGTGACGAGTTCTGTCTGCTGACGGTGGGGCCCCCGGCGGACGACGTGGTGAAGGTCGCCGACGAACTGTGCGAGCGTGCGGCCGAGTTGAAGCTGGGGGAGGGTGTGGCCTGCGGCGTCGCCTCCACCGGCGACCCCATCGGCCCGGTCCGCTCGGCCCGCCGTCTCTTCCGTCTGGCCGACGCGGCCCAGTACCGGGCGAAGGCCGCCCGCTCCCGCACCGCGGTCGTCGCGGGCCGCGACGACACGGTCCTCCCGCTCGCGGACGCGCCGCCCTCCGCCCCCCAGGACCGCCGCCGCTTCCGCGATGCGCGTCATTGACGCGGCAGGGAACCGGGGCGGGTCCCCGGCCCGGCAGGTCCCCGGACTCCCGTACGCCTCCGGTCGTGTGCTCAAGCGCCGGACGGGCTCCGACGCCCGCACGCAGGCGTAAGGAGTCCCTCCCCGAAGGGGTGGTGACAGAAAGGGATTCAATCCGTAGGGTGCTGAATATGGATATGCACACTGTCGTGGTGGGGACGTCCGGGACCACCGTCGAGGACGTCATTGCCGTCGCCCGCGGCAACGCCCGTATCGAGCTCTCCGAGGACGCCGTCGCCGCCCTCGCCGCCGCGCGGGAGATCGTGGACGCGCTGGCCGCGAAGCCCGAGCCGGTGTACGGCGTGTCGACCGGTTTCGGTGCGCTCGCGACCCGGCACATCGGTCACGAGCTCCGCACCCAGCTGCAGCGCAACATCGTCCGGTCGCACGCCGCCGGCATGGGCCCGCGCGTCGAGCGCGAGGTCGTTCGCGCGCTGATGTTCCTGCGGCTGAAGACCGTGGCCTCCGGCCGCACCGGAGTGCGCCCGCAGGTCGCGCAGACCATGGCCGATGTGCTCAACGCCGGGATCACGCCCGTCGTCCACGAGTACGGCTCGCTCGGCTGCTCCGGTGACCTCGCGCCGCTGTCCCACTGCGCGCTGACGCTGATGGGAGAGGGGGACGCGGAAGGACCCGACGGCACGGTCCGCCCCGCCGGCGAACTCCTCGCCGCCCACGGCATCGAGCCCGTCGAGCTGCACGAGAAGGAAGGCCTCGCCCTCCTCAACGGCACCGACGGCATGCTCGGCATGCTGATCATGGCCCTGGCCGACCTCCAGCGGCTCTACACCTCCGCCGACATCACGGCCGCCCTCTCCCTGGAGGCCCTGCTCGGCACGGACAAGGTCCTCGCCCCCGAGCTGCATGCCATCAGGCCCCACCCCGGCCAGGCCGCCTCCGCCGACAACATGCTGCGCGTGCTCGCCGGTTCCGGGCTGACCGGGCACTTCCAGGAGGAGGAGGCGCCCCGCGTCCAGGACGCGTACTCGGTGCGCTGCGCCCCGCAGGTCGCGGGCGCCGGCCGCGACACCCTCGCGCACGCCCTGCTCGTCGCCGAGCGTGAGCTCGCCTCCGCCGTCGACAACCCCGTCGTCCTCCCCGACGGCCGTGTCGAGTCCAACGGGAACTTCCACGGCGCCCCCGTCGCGTACGTCCTCGACTTCCTGGCGATCGCCGCCGCCGACCTCGGCTCCATCGCCGAGCGCCGCACCGACCGGCTCCTCGACAAGAACCGCTCGCACGGCCTGCCGGCCTTCCTCGCCGACGACGCCGGCGTCGACTCGGGCCTGATGATCGCCCAGTACACGCAGGCCGCCCTGGTCAGCGAGATGAAGCGACTGGCCGTCCCGGCCTCTGTCGACTCCATCCCGTCCTCCGCGATGCAGGAGGACCATGTCTCCATGGGCTGGTCGGCCGCCCGCAAGCTGCGCACTGCGATCGGGAACCTCACCCGGATCATCGCCGTGGAGCTGTACGCGGCGACCCGCGCGATCGAGCTGCGGCGCCATGTGACCCCGGCTCCCGCCTCGCAGGCCGCCATCGGGGCGCTGCGCGCGGCGGGCGTCGAGGGCCCGGGCCCCGACCGCTTCCTCGCGCCGGACCTGGCCGCCGCCGAGGAGTTCGTACGGGACGGCAAGCTCGTCGCCGCCGTGGAGCCGGTGACCGGCCCGCTGGCCTAGGCCGTGCACCGTAGACGCCCTAGGAGGCGCAGAAGGGCCTCCCCGCACGGGGGAGGCCCTTCTGCCGTGCTTCAGGCCATGTGGCCGGTCCTGCGCACCGCGAAGCTCACAAACCCGGCTCCGATCCCCAGGAACGCCATCCCGCCGATCAGGTACGGCCCGGTCCGCACGCTGCCCGTGTCGGCCAGGGCCAGCTCCTCGGAGCCGTTCCGCGTGGCCTGCGCCGAGCCGGAAGCGGAAGCTCCGGACAGCTCCTGGGCGGGCTGCGTGGCCGCACCGTCAGCTGTCGCGTTCGCCGAGGGGACGAACCACAGCGCGCAGAGAAGGGTGCCGGCCGCGGTAGCGGTCAGCAGTGGACGGCGAGCGACGGACACGGGATCGATCCCCCTTGTGACATCGGCGAATTGGCCGTGTGCGGTGATGCTGCCGCGATGCTAGTGAAAGCAGCGGGTCGCAGGAAAGTCGGGTGCCGCTGAGGCCTAGTCTCCGTCGTATGACCACTTCTGAGACATCACGCTATGTGCGGCTACACGTCGAATTGGTGCTGGAGGTCGCGGAACCGGAGGCCCTGACCGGCGCCGCCCTCGACCGCATCGAAGCGGACGGCCTCATGCCGGACGAGGAACGCCTGCACGCCGGATCCGCCGTACGCGAGGACGCCGCCGAGGCCCTCGCGTATCTCGTCGACCCCTTCGACCTGGTCGGCGAGGTCCCCGGCGTGGATCTCGCCCAGGCGTCATGGAGCTGTGAGCAAATCGACTACGACCCCGATGCCGAAGAGTGGATTCTCGACGAGGAAGATGGGGAGATGGACGACGGCGAGGACGACGAAGACGAAAGCGAAAGCGACCGCGCCGGGCGGCTGTAACAACCTGAACCCCGGTGGCCCCGGACCTCCGGGGCCACCGGAACCACCCGAGGACGGATGATCCGGAGCCTGCCGGGGCCCCGGGGCGCCGGCAGGCGAACCGGGGCCCGTTGGCATCCGTGTCCGAAGGGGGAGCCCATAGCCGGAAACAGCCGGAACGGCCGGAACAGCCGAAACGGCCGGAACCGGAACCTCCGGAGGCGCGTCGGTCAGTGGTGTGCGCCACATCGGAGCCCGAAGCGAAACCGCGCGGGGCGGAATGGGTGTTGTGAAAAGAGATGGCAGGGAGTCGGCGACGATGGAGAAGCGTGTGATGACGGACAGCAAGCGGCGCAGAGGCCTCGTGGCCGCGTCCGCACTGCTCGGCGGCGTGCTGGTGCTTTCGGCCTGCAGTGGGAGCGACGACGGCAAGAACAGCGGCGACGAGGGCTCGAAGAAGTCGCAGGCGCAGGTCGACGAGGCGGCCGCGAAGGACGCCTCGGACGCCCGAATAGTCATCACACCCAAGAACGGCGCGACCAACGCGAGCATCAACAAGGACGCAAGGGTCACCGTCAGCAAGGGCAAGCTCACCGAGGTCACCATGACCACCGCCGAGGGCAAGAGCGTCAAGGGCACGCTCGCCGCCGACGGCACGAGCTGGCAGCCGGACGAGCAGCTGGAGCGCGCGACCGTCTACAAGATCGCCGCCACCGCCAAGGACTCCCAGGGTCGCGAGGCCCACGAGAACTCCTCCTTCACCACCGTCTCCCAGGCCAACAGCTTCATCGGGAACTTCACGCCCGAGGACGGCTCCACCGTCGGCGTCGGCATGCCGGTCTCGATCAACTTCAACAAGGCGATCACCGACCGCAAGGCCGTCCAGTCCGGCATCACCGTCTCCAGCAGCAGCGGCCAGGAGGTCGTCGGCCACTGGTTCAACTCGCAGCGGCTCGACTTCCGACCCGACCAGTACTGGCAGGCGGGCTCCACCGTCACGCTGAAGCTGAAGCTCGACGGAGTCGAGGGCGCCGAGGGCGTCTTCGGCGTCCAGCAGAAGACGGTCACCTTCAAGATCGGCCGCAACCGGGTCTCCACCGTCGACGCCGCCGCCAAGACCATGACGGTCACCGAGGACGGCAAGACGATCAAGACCATCCCGATCTCCGCCGGTTCGCCGGAGAACCCGACCTACAACGGTCAGATGGTGATCTCCGAGAAGTTCAAGGAGACCCGGATGAACGGTGCGACGGTCGGCTTCACCGACGACGACGGCAAGGGCGAGTACGACATCAAGGACGTCCCGCATGCCATGCGGCTCTCCTCGTCGGGCACGTTCATCCACGGCAACTACTGGGGCTCCGACGGCGTCTTCGGCAGCGTCAACACCAGCCACGGCTGTGTCGGCCTGAACGACGTCAAGGGCGCGGGCGACCCGAACCAGCCCGCCGCCTGGTTCTACGACAACTCGATCGTCGGCGACGTCGTGGTCGTCAAGAACTCCCAGGACACGACGATCAAGCCGGACAACGGCCTCAACGGCTGGAACCTGAGCTGGGCCGACTGGAAGGCCGGCTCGGCGGTCTGACCCTCGCGACCTCGTCCACAGCACCATGACGGCGGGGGGGGGGGGGGGGGGGGGGGGGGGGGGGGGGGGGGGGGGGGGGGGGGGGGGGGGGGGGGGGGGGGGGGGGGGGGTGGGGGGGGGTGGGGGGGGGGTGGGGGGGGGGGGGGGAGGGGCGGGGGGGCGGGGGGGGGGAGGGGGAAGAGCGAAG
>NZ_JBWKDT010000079.1:0-14132 GCF_056435785.1 Streptomyces sp. NPDC043870 | reverse complement strand
CCCCCCCCCCCCCCCCCCCCCCCCCCCCCCCCCCCCCCCCCCCCCCCCCCCCCCCCCCCCCCCCCCCCCCCCCCCCCCCCCCCCCCCCCGCCCCGTGCCGCGTTCAGCCTGCGGCGACGTCGTCGATACGCCGGCGCAGGCGCCGCATCCCGCGCAGCCACCGGTCGGTGTCAGTCGCGCGGTAGGCGTAGTGGTCGCGTACCTCCGCGTGGGGAAGGATCAGGAAGCGCCCGTCCGCGTGCCCCTTCATCACCTCGTCGGCCACGTCCTCCGGGTCGAGCACCGAGGCGCCGAGCACCTCCTTCGCGGCGGCGTCCGACCGCTCGTACATCTCGGTACGCACACCCAGCGGGCATACGACCTGGACCGTGACGCCCCGTAATTGGAAGACGCGCGTCAACGTGACCGTTCCGCAGCACGACTGGTCGTTCCTGGGAGAACTGGCGGTCCCCGGCAGGCCTTGAGACGTCAGGGGAACGTGCCGGCCAGTGATTGTTCGGTCCACACTGTCTTGCCCTCGCGGGTGTAGCGGGTGCCCCAGCGTTCGGCCATCTGGGCCACCAGGAAGAGGCCGCGCCCACCCTCGTCTGTGGTTCGGGCGCGGCGCAGGTGGGGTGAGGTGTGGCTGGTGTCGCTGACCTCGCACACCAGACGCCGTTCACGGATCAGCCGCAGGGTCGCGGGACCGCTGGCGTACCGGTAGACGTTGGTGACCAGTTCGCTGGCGATCAACTCGGTCGTGAACGCCAGGTGCTCCAGATCCCATTCGCTCAACTTGGCCGAGGTCAATGCCCGGGCCCGCGCGGCGCTGGCAGGCTCCAGCGGCAGACGCCAGGAGGCGACATCGTCCGGTGGCAGCATACGGCTGCGGGCGATCAGCAACGCGACGTCGTCGCCGGGGCGCGCGGGCACGAGTGAGTCGACCACCGCTTGGCATGTCCGTTCCAGCGCGTCCGCAGGGCGGGTGAGCGCTGCGCACAGCCTGGTCAGGCCGACGTCGGCATCGATGTGGCGTTCGCCGATGAGTCCGTTGGTGTACAGGCAAAGCAGGCTTCCCTCGGCCAGTTCGACGTCCCGAGCCTCGAACGGCAGGCCGCCCAGGCCGAGCGGTGGGCCGGCGGGCAGGTCCAGCAGAGCCACCTGTCCATCCGGAGCGGTCACCACCGGCGGTGGGTGGCCGGCGCGGGCCACGGAGCACCGCCCGGAGACCGGGTCGTACACGGCGTACAGGCAGGTGGCACCGACGACCTGCTCGCCCACCGGCCGTTCGCCGGCTGCTTCCTGTTCGGCCGCCAGCAGGTTGACCAGGTCGTCCAGGCGGGAGAGAACCTCGTCCGGTTCCAGGTCGAGGCTGGCGAGCGTGTGTACGGCGGTACGCAGCCGGCCCATCGTGGCGGCAGCATGGATGCCGCGTCCCACCACGTCGCCGACGACGAGGGCGACCCGGGCCCCGGACAGGGGAATGACGTCGAACCAGTCGCCGCCCAGGCCCGGGGCAGCACTGGCCGGCAGGTACCGCAGGGCCACCTCCGCGGCGGACTGGTCCGCGACCGCCCGGGGCAGAAGGCTGCTCTGCAAGGTGAACGCGGTCTGCTGCTGCTGGGTGAAGCGCCGGGCGTTGTCAATGGCGACGGCGGCACGCGAGGCGAGTTCCTGGGCGAGGGTGAGATCGTCCGCCTCGAAGGGATCAGGGCGGCGCGAACGCCACAGGCTCATCACGCCCAGCACCAGGCCACGTGCGGCAAGAGGGACCACAATCAGTGAGTGGGCGCCCAGATCGGGAGCGTGGGCCCCCTGGCGGCCTTCCGTCGAGAACCAATCGGGCGGGAGAACGGGTTCGAGGACGGGCCGCCCTTCGGCCAGGCACCTTGCCTGGGGTGTGTCCGGCGCGAACTCCACCGGCTCGCCCTGGGGGTGGGGCGGGCCGGCTTGCTGGGCACCGACGCTGCAGGCGCCCAGGCGCACCACCGGCCCTACCAGGGCCCGCGCCAGTTCCTCACCGCGCGTCACGGTCCGAAGGAGGTCCACTGACGTGTGGTCGGCGAGGTGAGGCACCATCACCTCGGCCAGTTCCCGGGCGGTCTCCGCCACGTCAAGGGTGGTTCCGATACGGCTGCCGGCCTGGTCGAGGAGCGCGAGCCGACGCTGGGCCCGGTGGCGTTCGGTGATGTCCTCGATCATCTCGGCCACACCCAGGATGCGGCCGGAGGGATCCTCCATCGGGAAGGACGAGACCATCGCAACCTGCTCTCGTGCCGGATCCTGCTGCAGGCGAACGAACTGCTCGGAGTAGACCAACGGCCTCCCGGTGTCCATCACCTGGCGCACACGGTCCACGGCCCTGCGTGCGTCGTCGGGAACGAGGAGACTGCCGGTGGGCATCCCCCGAAAGTCCGCTGCCGGGACGCCGCTGAAGCGTTCGATGGCCCGGTTGACCCGGAGAATCCTCAGGTCGGGGCCGTGGACGACCAGGCCGATGGGGCACCGGCGGTACAACCCGTCGAGAACCGCGCGGTCCCTTTGCCACTCCAGGACGTCAGCCGCGAGTGCCCCGGCGAGAAACCACTCACGGACCCGGCCGTCGCGCGAGAGCGCCTGGGCCCTGAGCCCCATCTCCACGAGCCGCCCGTCGCGGTGCCGCACCGTGAGCAACCCGAACCAGCCACCGGACCTCCTGCAGTTCGCCGCGGCGTCGCTAGCAGCCGGCAGATCTCGGGGATCGACAAGGACCTCGGACGCCGGACGACCGATCACGGCTGTGTCCGGGTGGCCGAGCAGTTCCTGGGCCCGCCGGTTCCATGCGATCACGGTTCCCCGGTCGTCGAGCACCGCCAAGGCGGCGAGGTGCAGGGCGAACGGATCGTCGTGGCTTTCGCTGAGCTCCGTCATCCGCTTCTCCACCGCTGGACACCACCTTGTCCTCGGTCGCCAGGGTTCTGCCGCGGGTCCTGACCGCAGCCAGTGACCGGCGTGACGGCATCCCGGGCGGTGGCTCGGCGTTCCAGAATGCACGCTGACCTGCTGATGCCATGTAAGCCTATTGAACCCGGTGGGGCGGCGGCCTCGCCCACCGCGTGGCACGGCGTGGCGGACATGGGGGGTTAGGGCAGGCATGATGGCCCCGGACGCGGCGGACACCGCGCATGGTGTGGCTCCTCCGCGTCGGCTGGACAGCTACCTCCACCCAACGCTGTGCGGTTCCCGTTGGCCCTACGAGGCCCGGCCGCCGGCTCCCACGCGTCCCGTCGGCCGGGCGGGATGCCGTCGTCTCCTGATCACGAGGAACGGACGGATCGTCACGTCGCCTCATGCATGGCTCGATAGGGCGAATCACGACGGAGCGATTGGCCCACGCCTGCCCTCACAAGACATCCGGGACTCCTGTTCGGCAGTTCTGGACGCCGGACGCGCCGACCCTTACGCCTGGGAGGGCCACACGTGCGCCGGGCTCCGGAGGCCAGGACGAGGTCGTGGTGACCAGCTGAGCAGCCCCGCAGGGCCCCCGCTTCAGATCCCGGCTTCGCCGGCGATTCGACGTGCCTTGTCCACGAGCGCATCGATGCGTTCCACGGTGGGCATGCCCGTCGCGCTCTTGTTCTTCGGTTCGTCGATCGCCCGCCTCATCACGCCCTCGGCGATCACGGCCACCTTCCACAGCCCCAGCACGTGCCAGAATGTCAGTGTCGCCGGGTCCCGGCCTGTTTCGGCCAGGTACACCTGAGCAAGCTCGGCACGGTCCGGGAAATCCTCGAGGACTGAGGCGGCGAAAGCGCCCCCGGTCTCCTCTCCCGGTTCCGGCCAGTACGCCAGCAGGCTGCCCATGTCCGCCAACGGGTCCCCCAGGGTCGACAGCTCCCAGTCGAGCACCGTGGTCACCTCCCCGCTGTCGCAGGAGGTGATGACGTTGCGCAGATGGAAGTCGCCGTGTACGGGGGTGAGTTCGCGCTGCTCCGGGACGGCCGCGCCCAGACGCCGGGTGAGGTCCTCGAGGGCGGGCAACTCGCGGGTCCTGGACTTCTCCAACTGGCCCGACCACCGCTTGAGCTGGCGTTGAGCATACGGCTTGTGGCTGGCCAGACCGGTCAGCCGGTCACCTCGAGATCGACCGCGTGGACCTTCGCGAGCGTCCGCGGCAGCGACATCCCGATCGCCCGGCGGCACTCGGGCATCAGCGACTGCGCGATCGACATCCTGTCGACGACCTGGCCGTCCACGAACTCCATGAGCAGCAGCGGGACGTCGGTCACGGCAGGATCATCGGTCAGCCCGAGCACCCGCGGGGCCGGGACGGCGGTGCCCTCCAGCGCGGTCAGAATCCGCGCCTCGCGGGCCACGTCGTGCGCCGACTCCAGCAGGTGACCCAGCGGTGGGCGCCGCAGCACCCACCGGCGGCCGTCCTGGTCCCGTACCAGGTAGGTCAGATTCGACTGGCCGAGCCCGATCCGGTCGAAGGTCAACAGCTCGGCGAAGTCGACGCCGAGGGTCTCGAACCAGCGGTTCACCGCCCCGGCGTCGATTCCGGCGATGTCCGCGCTAGACACCGGTGCCGGCTCCTTGCCTGAACGGGAGCGCGTCACCGAGCAGTTGCCCGCCGTCGATCGCCATGGTCTCGCCGGTGATCCAACCAGCGGCGTCCGAGACGAGGAAGGCGACCGCCGAGGCGATGTCGGCAGGCTCTCCTATGCGCCCGAGTGCCGTCGAGGCGGACACGGCCTGCTCGTGCTCCTTCCACAGAGCCTCGGCCAGTTTGGTGCGCACCACACCCGGTGCCACCGCGTTGACGCGAACTTTCGGCGAGAGCTCCAGGGCCAGTTGCTTGGTGAGATGGATCAGTGCGGCCTTCGACGCGTTGTACAACCCGATGTTCGCCTCGAAGGCCATGCCGCCGACGGACGCGGTGTTGACGACCGCACCGCCGTGCTCGCCCATCCAGGCCCGCGTGGCCAGACCCGTCCACAGGACGGGAGCCCACAGGTTCACGTCGAAGGTCTTGGCGAACCGACCGTGGTCCTGGTCGATGACCGGCCCGAAGGCCGGGTTGGTGCCCGCGTTGTTGACGAGGATGTCCAGGCTTCCGAAGCGTTCGAGCGTCAGATCGACACAGCGCCGGGCCGCATCTTCGTCGACCGCGTGCGCACCGACGCCGACCGCTGTGCCCCCGACCTTGGCCGCGGCGGCATCCGCCGCCTCCTGGGACCGGGAGGTGAGGACGACGTTTCCGCCGGCGGCGGCGATGGCCTGGGCGATCGCCAGCCCGATACCGCGCGAGGCGCCGGTGACGACGGCGGTGCGACCGGTGAGATCGAGTCCTGCCATCTCAGTTCACCACTGTCGTGGCCGCGTCGCGGTACTGCCGCAGTTCCTGTTTGGCGATGGCCCGCTTGTGGACCTCGTCGGGACCGTCCGCCAGCCGCAGCGTCCGCAGCTGCGCGTACATCATCGCCAACGGGAAGTCCTCGGTCACTCCTGCTGCTCCGTGCACCTGGATCGCGCGGTCAATGATCTTCAGCGCGATGTTCGGGGCGGCCACCTTGATGGCGGCGATCTCGGTGCGCGCTTCCTTGTTCCCGACCGTGTCCATCAGATACGCGGCCTTGAGCGTGAGCAGGCGGATCATCTCGATATCGATACGCGCTTCCGCGATCCAGTCCTGGATGTTGGACCGGTCGGCAACCGGACGACCGAACGTCACCCTTGACTGCGCGCGCCGGCACATCAGCTCCAGCGCCCGCTCGGCCGCGCCGATGGCTCGCATGCAGTGGTGGATACGACCGGGCCCGAGCCGGGCCTGGCTGATCGCGAAACCCTCGCCCTCGCCCTTGAGGAGGTCCTTGGCCGGCACGCGTACGTCGGTGAAGTCGATTTCGGCGTGCCCCTCACGGTCCTGGTAGCCGAACACCGGCAGGCCGCGCATCACCGTAATGCCGGGGGCGTCGATCGGGACGACCATCATGGACTGCTGCCGGTGCGGGGCAGCGGTGGGGTCCGTCTTCCCCATGACGATAAGCACCTTGCAGTTGCGGTGCAGGGCGTTGGACGCGAACCACTTGCGGCCGTTGAGCACGTACTCGTCGCCGTCGCGCGCCATCCGCAACTCGATGTTGGTGGCGTCGGAGCTGGCGACACGCGGCTCGGTCATCGCGAAGGCCGAGGCCATCGTTCCGTCGAGGAGGGGCTTGAGGTACTTCTCCTTGTGCTCGTCGCTGCCGAACAGCGTGAGCACCTCCATGTTGCCGGTGTCGGGAGCGTTGCAGTTGCAGGCTTCGGAGGCGATGTGGCTGCGCCCCATGATCTCCGCCAGCGGCGCGTACTCGAGGTTCGTCAGCCCCAGGCCCCATTCGGGGTGCGGGTGGAAGAGGTTCCACAGTCCGCGCCGGCGCGCCTCCGCCTTGAGTTCCTCGATGATCGGCGGGTGGAAGTGCGGGTCACCCGACGCGTGCATCTGCTCGTGGTACACCGCCTCAGCGGGGTAGATGTGTGCATCCATGAACTCGAGCAGATCCGCCTGGTACTGCTTGGCGCGGTCCGACATCTCAAACAGGGACATCCGAACTCCTGACGGGTAGGCAGGGAAAAATTCGGCGGGCGCACCAGCACCGGTTCGCGGTGTCCGGCGAGGACGAGCTCGTCCGGCGCACCGGCCATGGCTGCGCCAGCAGGGAGCTCTGGTAGCGGCGCATCCCGCGCAGCCACCGGTCGTAGTCCGAGCCCTTCTGCCGGTACATCTCAAGAACGTCTTCGTGCGGCAGGATCAGGGAAGCGCTCGTCCTCGATCGCGGCCAGGACGGCGTCGGCGACTTCAGCCGGCTCCAGGACGTCACCCGCGGAGGTGACTGACCGCGTCGCTGCTCTTCCCAGTGCGTCCCCGGAGTCCTCCCCGGAGAACAGCAGCCTGGTGTTCACCCCCATGGGGCACAGACAGCTGACACGGACCCCCCGATCGCCGTAGGTGACACTCAGCCATTCGCCGAAGGCGACGGCGGCGTGCTTGGTGACGGCGTACGCGGCGGAGCCGATCTGGGTGAGCAGCCCCGCCGCCGAGGCGGTGCTGACGAAGTAACCCTCACCCCGCTCGAGCCACCTCGGTACCAGCAGCGTTGCCGTACGGACGTGGGCTCGCAGGTTTACGTCGATCGAGAGGTCCCAGTCCTGTTCGCTCGCGTCGAGGCCGGGCGCCCCGGCGATGCCGGCGTTCGCGAAGTAGAGGTCGACCGGACCGAACGTGCTCTCCGCCAGGGCGATCAGCTCCTGGATCTGAGCGGTGTCCGAGGCGTCCGCGCCGGCACTGACGGTGCTTCCCGGACGGTCGGCGTTGACTCTCTCCGACACCGCTCGCGCGGTCTCCGCGTCGAGGTCTGCGACGACGACCCGGTCACCCTCGCGAGCGAGCCGTGCGACCAGCACGCTGCCGATACCGCCACCACCACCGGTGACGATGGCGACTCTTTGTGCAACGTTCACAGCGAACCCTCTCCGCGGCGGGGCGTACCATGCCTCGCTCTGTATAGTTGAATCTGACGTCAGGTTCAATAGCTGGGCGCACGACACCACGCGGAGAAGGCCGCCTGCCCCAGGGTGTATGAGCGGCTCACCGAACGGATCGGCAAGGAGCTCGGCTCCACGGGAACGGCCATGCGCCTGGCGCGATCGTCACGTCCGTGGAAGAGACGAGAAGGAGAGGAGACACCCGGCGGTACCGGGTGTCATGAGGCAGGCGGATCAGTGGTGGCCGGGGAACCGCAGGGCGTTCGCCCAGAGCCGGGTGACCGTGGACACGAGCTCCTCGAAATCCACCGGCATAGCTTCTTCTTGCCCTTCACAGACCACGAAGGCGTTGTAGGCCATGACGCTGACCATGCCCGACAGCGCACGGGAGGCCATGATCGGATCGACCTCACGGTCTGCGACACCCCGCGCCTGCAGGTCGGCGATGCCGCGGGCATTGCGGCGGATGAACGCGTCCCCGCGCCGCCTTCGGAACTCACGGAATTCCGGCTCCACTTGTGCGACCTGCTCAAGCAGTGCCATAAGCTTCGCGTTCCGTTTGTATGCCTCGAGATACGCGCGATTACTCGCCTCGAGTACCGCATAGGGATCGTCGGTACCCTGCACCCGGCCCATGCCGGGGTGCATCATGTCCTCCTGCGCCTCCAGGAGGACGGCGGCAAGCACCTCTTCCTTGTTGGCGAAGTAGGTGTAGAAGGATCCCGCCGCGCATCGAGCCTCTTTGGTGATGTCAGTCAGGCGGGTGTCGAGGTAGCCGTCCCGTTCGAACACCTTGCGCGCGGCCTTCACCAAAGCGGCCCGTGTCCGCGCTCCGCGCTGCGTCGTAGGCGGCTCGCGAAGTTGCGAGAGGGGCGCCATGGGCGGTGCCTGCTCGCCGTCGATCTCCTCGGGCACAGTGGTGTCCATCCCCGGACTGTACTTGAATCCGACGTCATAGTCACAAACCCCCAAGGTGTGCGGGGCGCACAGGCGGCGAGGCCGAGGCCAGCCGGTCGGTCGGTGCTCCGGACCGCCTCAACCGCCACGGAGACGACCAGCTCGGCGACACCCGGCGGTTCGTTCGAGGACCGGCGGAGCTCCGGGCGCACAGGGTCCGGGCCGGCGCGGGCGGACTTCAGTCCGACGACGATGTCCCCAACGACCGCCCGGGGCGTGCCGGTCCGCCTGGACCCGCACCGTTGATGTCGTGGTTTCCGAGGTTCAGTGGCGGCGGGCCGCAGCGTCGCCGAGCGCGGTGTCGCGGGTCAGAGCCGTACGGTCGATGGACCGCTTGAGGATCTTCCCCGTCGGGCCCTTGGGCAGCGCGTCGACGAACCGGACGATGCGCGGGATCTTGTAGGCGGACAGCCGCTCTCGTGCCCAGCTCGACACCTCAGCGGCACCGAGTTCCGAACCGGGCCGGGCCGCGATGAGCGCGGCGACCTCCTCGCCGTAGTGGTCGTCGGAAACGCCGATTCACGGCCGCCTCGACGATGTCGGGGTGCTCGTAAAGAACTTCCTCGACCTCACCGGGGTAGACGTTGTAGCCGCCGCGGATGATCAGGTCCTTGACACGGTCGACGATGCGCAGGTCGCCGTCCGCGTCGGTTTCGCCCAGGTCGCCGGTCCGGAGCCAGCCGTCGGGTGAGATTGCCGCGGCGGTGTCCGCGGGGCGGTTCCAGTAGCCGCGCATCACCGTGGGCCCCTTGATGTGGACCTCGCCGACGGTACCCGACGGGCACTCGTTGCCGTCGTTGTCACGCACCTGGACCTGCAGCCGCGGGACTGCCCTGCCTGTGTACCCGGTCTTGCCGCCACGGTCGATGTCGTTGAAGGTGCCGAACGCGGTGGTCTCGGTGAGCCCGTACCCTTCGAGGAGGGTGCAGCCGAAGCGGACCTCGAAGGCCCGGGCGATCTCGCCGGGCAGCGAAGCGCCGCCGGAGACAGCGACACGGAGCTGGGCGAAGTCCGCCGGGTTCGCGTCGCCCGCCGCGTGCAGCAGCGCGTTCCACATGGTCGGTACGCCGGCCATGATGGTGCGCCTGTCGCGGCGCAGCATCTCCAGCATCGACGCCGGGTCGAATCGGGCCAGCAACGACATCGAGCCGCCCACGGTCAGGGTCGCCGTCAGGACCGATGCCTGGCCGAACACGTGGAACGGCGGGAGGCCGGTGCCGGTGCGGTCAGGGCTCGAGGCGCGGCTGCACTCGGCGCCGATCTCCCCGGCGGACAACAGGTTGCCGACAGTGAGTTGGGCCCCCTTCGGCCGCCCTGTGGTGCCCGAGGTGTACAGGATGGCCGCGGTCTCGTCGCCGTCCCGGTCGACGACGTCGGCAGGGGTTGCACCGGTGACCGACGCGCCCGGGGACAGCGTCCGGAACCGTCCGGAAGGGCACCTTGAGCGCCGCAGCCGCCTCGGCGACGGCGGGGCCGAGGACGTGCCATGCGTTCGCCCATGAGCACCCGGCGTCGCCGAGAACGTACTCGGCCTCGGCCCGGGTGACCATCGTGTTGACCGGCACCCCGACACAGCCCGCGGCCTGAGTCCCAAGGTAGGCCACCACGAACTCGGGCACCGGCGGCGCTGCGAGCAGCACCCGGTCCCCGGGGGACAGGCCCGCGGCGGCCAAGGCGCCCGCGTACCGTACGCTCGCGTCGCGGAGCTGACCGTAGGTCCACTGATCCGCGCCACCGCGCAGTGCGATGTTGTCGGGGGTGGCGGCCGCGTGGCGGGACACGGGATCGAAAACGCTGGTCATTGGCAGTGCCTTCCGGGGATCTGAGCAGGTGACGGTGCGGGTCTCACCCTCGCCGTTCAGTTGATTCGGCCCGGCCTCGACATCAAGTCCTCGGACGGCGTGGCCGCAGACGCGGTATTGACCGATCTCACTGCGCCCGATCGGTCGGTCGGTCCGTCAGGTGGTGATCCTGAAGCGTTCGGCGAGTTGGAGGCGGGTGTCGGCGGCACTGGTGTGCAGCACTCCCCCGATTCCGATCCGCGCCGCTCCGTCGAGATTCTGCTGCAGATCGTCGATCATGACTGCGTCCTCGGGGTCGATGCCGAGGCGCTCACATGCGATCGCGTAGATCCGGCGGGACGGCTTACGGATCCCGACCTCGCAGGAGATGACGACGACATCGGCGACAGCAGCGAGGTCGACACCGTCGTAGGTCCCGGTGCCGAACGAGTTGGACACCAGCGCCACGGGACGGCCATGGGCTCGAAGCTCACCGAGCAGCGCGAGCATGTCCTCGTCGATCGACATTCGCGCTTGCATTCGGGCCGTGAGCCCCTCGGCCGGTACATCGGCGCCGTGGACGCGGAGACGCTCGGCGAATCCTCGCTCAAAGGCTTCCGCGTCGATGCGGCCGCACTCGTGGTCGGCCAGGAGGGTGCGTGAGGGCCGGTCCCGGGCGAGGAGGTTCAGCGGCAGGCGCGGGTCGCCGCCGAGCGAGGCGCCGAAGTCGGTGAAAGCCCGCAGCACACTGGAGGTGATGACCCCGCCGAAGTCCACCAGGAGCGCAGTTCGGTCCTTTCCCATCAGGCGACCTCGAACAGCCCGGCTGCACCCATTCCGCCGCCGACACACATCGAGATCACCACGTACCGGACACCTCGGCGTTTGCCCTCGATGAGGGCATGCCCCACCAGGCGGGCGCCGGTCATTCCGTACGGATGGCCGACCGAGATCGCGCCGCCATTGACGTTGAACCGCTCCGGGTCGATGTGCAGTTCGTCACGGCAGTACAGCGCCTGGGAAGCGAACGCCTCGTTGAGCTCCCACAGGCCGATGTCGTCGATGGTGAGGTTGTGCTGCTTCAGCAGCTTCGGAATGGCGAACACCGGGCCGATGCCCATCTCGTCCGGCCCGCAACCGGCGACGGTCATGCCCCGGTAGACGCCCAGGGGTTCCAGTCCGCGGCGCTCGGCCTCCTTCGAGTCCATCAACACCGACGCCGAAGCCCCGTCCGACAACTGCGAGGAGTTGCCCGCCGTCACGCTGGAATGCGCGCTCACCTGACCGTCGGGGAGCACCGGCGCCAACCCGGCCAGGCCTTCGAGCGTCGTCGACGCGCGGTTGCCCTCGTCCCGGGTCAGGGTGACCTCCGCGTCCCGCACCTCCCCGGACTGCTTGTCGAGGACCTTCTTGACGCTGCTGAGCGCGACGATCTCCCGGTCGAAGCGGCCGGCCTCCTGCGCCGCCGCGGTGCGCTGCTGTGACACCAGCGCGAACTCGTCCTGACGCTCCCGGCTCACGCCGTAGCGTTCCGCGACGATCTCCGCCGTCTGCAACATCGGCAGGTAGATGCTCGGCTTGTGCTCGACCAGCCAGGGATCCGCCATGCGGTGGGTGTTCATATGGTCGTTCTGCACCAGGGAGATCGACTCGACACCGCCGCCGACAGTGACCTGCATGCCGTCCGTGACGATCTGCTTGGCGGCCGTCGCAATGGCCATCAGGCCCGACGAGCACTGCCGGTCGACAGTCATTCCTGACACAGCGTCAGGAAATCCCGCACGCAGGGCGGCCTGCCGCGCGACGTTGAATCCGGCACACCCCTGCTGCACGGCGCAGCCGAGGATGACGTCCTCGACCTCTCCCCCCTCGAGCCCGGCCCGCTGTACCGCGTGCGAGAGGGCATGGGCGGCGAGCTCCTGCGCCTGGGTGTCGTTGAACGCGCCTCGGTAGGCCTTTCCGATCGGCGTCCGTGCCGTCGAAACGATGACTGCTTCCCTCATGTCGCCTCACTGCTTCCTTTTGGTCCGGTTCATCCGGAAGCTTTGGGCCCGGAATTCCGAGCTCCACTGCGCCGGATTCGATGCCTGCGGGCGGGGCCGAACGCCAACTGGGGCACTAGGGGCGGTCGTTGACCGCGCCCTCCACCGACCTGCGACATCAGACGTGGTCACAGGGGTGACGAGAAGCCGGCCTCCCGTCGGTTATAGTTGAATTCGGCGTCATGTTCAACCAAAGGCTCTTGACAGCCCGCTCCCCCACCTGAAGGCTTACCGACCAGTCGGTATGAAGAGGTGGATCGTGACCGAGCTGAGCATCTCCACTCGTGCGGGCACGTTCGACGCGATCGTGGCTGGTCCGCCCGAGGGCCGCCCGGTGCTGCTGCACGGCTTCCCGCAGACAGGGCTGGTGTGGCAGCGGCAGATCGCGACCCTGGCCGCGCACGGTCACCGGGTGGTGGCGCCCGACCAACGTGGGTACTCCCCCGGCGCCCGCCCCCAGCGGCCCGAGGACTATCGCATGAGCCATCTCGTCGACGACGTGGTCGCGATCACGGAGGACCTGGGCTGGGCGACGTTCGACCTGGTCGGCCATGACTGGGGAGGGGCGGTGGCCTGGTGGACCGCTGACGCCCACGCCGGCCGCCTACGCACCCTGACCGTTGTCTCCACCCCCCACCCCGGCGCTCTGGCCACCACCCTGCGCACCGACCAGGACCAGCGCGGGCGCTCGCACTACATGCTCGACTGGCGCGAAACACCGGCGACCGAAGAGCGCATGCTCGCCGACGACGCCCAAGTGCTGCGCTCCCTCTACGCCGGAAAGATCCCCCAGGAGAGCGCCGAGGCCTATGTACGGCACCTGTCCCAGCCAGGCGCTCTCACCGCCGCGCTGAACTGGTACCGGGCCGGCCGCCCCAACGGCGCGATCGGTGTCGTCGACGTGCCCACGCTGTACGTCTGGAGCACGAAGGACAGCGCGTTCGGCCCGGCCGCGGCACAGGAGACCGGGCGGTGGGTTACCGGGCCGTACCGGTTCGAGACGCTCCAAGACGTCAGCCACTGGGTCCCCGAGGAGGCGCCCGAAACGCTGAGCCGCCTGCTGCTCGACCATCTGCGAGCGCACGGCGAGCAGTGAGCCGCAGCGCCCCCCGTTCGTCGACTGCCCGGAGAGGTGACCCATGAAGTCAGCACGCGCGGCCTGGCGCGGGCTCGAGCCCGTGCACGGCATGATCTACTTCGTCCCCGAGGCAAGGCGACGGTACGCGGACCTCGGACTGGGCGGACACGCCGGGTACTTCGCCTCCCGGAGCGCCGCGTTCGGCCGAGCATCCGCCGAGCTGGTCATCTCGACCTTCTACAACTTCAACCCCGATCTCGTACGGCGGGCGGTCGACGGGGCCTGGGACACAGCGACGCCGCAGCAAGTACTGGACGCGCGGTACGCCTCGGCGGGCGAAGCCCTGCGGCGGGCGGGAATCCACGAGCTGCCCGACTTGGACGAGATCCTGGCGCTGACCCGCAGGGCCGCCGAGGCGGCCTGCGAACATGCGCAGGGCCGCCCGCTGTTCGCCGCGCATGCCGCACTGCCATGGCCGGAGGATCCGGTGCTGCAACTGTGGCACGCCCAGACGCTGCTCCGGGAGTTCCGTGGGGACGGCCATGTGGCGTGCCTGCTGAGCGAGGGCGTCGGGGGCCTGGAAGCCCTGGTTCTGCACGCCGCCACCGGTGAGGTTCCCGTCGGCTTCCTCAAAGCGAGCCGCGCATGGCCCGAGGAGGAGTGGGCCGACGTCGAGGAGCGACTGCGCATGCGAGGTCCTTAAGAATGTTGGCGGTCCGGGAGGACCGGGTGTGGCTGATGCGAGGTTGCCGCTGATGGCTCAAGGAGAATGGCCGCCCGGTCCTCCGG
>NZ_JBWKDT010000078.1:0-14375 GCF_056435785.1 Streptomyces sp. NPDC043870 | reverse complement strand
CGGTCCGGATCGGCGTAGACGGCTACGCTCGCGATCCCGGCGTCCCGGCATGCACGGGCAACGCGGACAGCGATCTCGCCTCGGTTGGCGATGAGGACCTTGCGCACGACGGGGCATCTCCTCTGACTGCTCGGAAATCGCGGTCACCCGTGCTCGGATTTCGGGAGGAGTTTCTCCGGAACAGTGCACCGGGCCGCTGATCCATGATTGACCGGGCCCGTTCCCGCCTTCAAGGTGATCGCATTCAGCCTTCGGTCAGGTTCTGCAGGGAGACTGCTGATTTGTTGGCCAACAGCCAGGCGAATGTCACAGCTCCGTCAGGTGCCACAGAACTGGAAAGGGGGTGAGCTCCGGCTCCCGGAACTCACCCCCCATCCGGCCGAGGGTACTGTGCGTGAAATCAACCCCGGCCGAAGCGGAATCCAACGCCGCGGACCGTAATGATCCAGTCACTGCCTCCGAGTTTGTTGCGGAGGCTGCTGACATGTGTGTCGACGGTTCGCCGGGACCAGGAGTCCCCCCAGACCTGCTCCATTATTCGTTTACGAGAAATAACGGTGCCCGGATGAGACGCGAGGAGATGGAGCAGATCGAACTCCTTGCGCGTGAGATCGATGATCCGGCCGCCGAGGCAGACTTCTCGGGTGCCGGCATCGATGTGCAAGGGGCCGTGCGAGACGACCTTGGCGCTGTTCTGCTGAGGCCGCGCGCGACGCATGACGGCCTCCATACGGGCCATGAGTTCACGGAAGCCGTAAGGCTTGACCAGATAGTCGTCCGCGCCGGCCTGGAGACCGAGGACACGATCCAGTTCGGTGCCCCACGCGGTGACGGCGATCACGGGGACGTCGCACGCCGACCTGATGGACCGGCATACCTCCAGGCCGTCGAGATCGGGAAGTTCCAGGTCGAGCAGGATGATGTCGGCGCCCTCGCATGCCTGGAGGGCTGCTCCTCCCGTCGATGCGCCGTCCACCTCGTGCCCGTGCCGCCGCAGCCCGTTGGCGAGGGGCTCCATCTCGTCGGCGTTGCCCTCGACCACGAGGACGCGCCAGGTCGCAGTGGTGTGCTGTGCGGGTAACGACGTCTTTCGCGGTTCCAACGTGTCGGTCGAGTGCTGACTCATTACTCTCCCCCTTGCGAGTAGTTCCAGCTCGACGTACATGGCAGGCCACTGCGAGCGAGGCTAAAAACCAGCGCATCAGTTTGTCAAAATAAATCTGGGTAAACTTGCCCGGACCAGGCGCATTGTGAAATCTTGTCCGAGTATGCCGACGTACGTACACACCTTCTTCAGGCCAACGTAGATCGGCCCGCCCGGTGTCCAATATGTAGACAGACCGATGTGCACGTTCCGGCCAGTGCTGCTTTCCGCCGGTAACCCGGCCGTGCCGCTGTTCTGGGCGGCAGTTCTGACGTTTCTCTGTACTTGTCGGTCTCTGCGGATGCTTGACGGTGTGTCCGCACCCGGTGCCATGAGGTTGATACCGTACCGGCCGGTCTGTAATGAGCGGCGGAAGGGAGATCGGCAGAGGGGGAGTGCGACAGCGATCACCGGAGATTTGTTAACGCGCGGCAAACATGCATCGAGCGGCTGTGGTCCGAGGGGGGCGGTGTGAAAGAGCTCACGCCCGGGTGTGGCTGCCGGTCGCCATCCGTACGTATTCCTGACGCAGTTGGGACGGGGAACCCGTGTTCGTATACGGCCGCCGCGTCACACCTGCCCGCTCTGACACAGAAATGGGCACGTAACAGATGACACAGCAGGCGCGAGCGATCCGGACCCGCACGTCGATTCTGCTGGCAGCGGCAGCCGTCTTCGACGAGCGCGGCTACAGCTCAGCCACGATCACCGAGATCCTCGCACGGGCCGGTGTGACCAAGGGCGCGCTCTACTTCCACTTCGCCTCGAAGGAGGAACTCGCGCACGAGGTGATGGAGGCTCAGCTGAGGGTCGGTCCGCTGCCGCCGCAGCGGACGAAGCTCCAGGAACTGGCGGACCAGGCGCTGCTCTTCGCCCACCAGTTACGCCATGATCCGCTGACGCGTGCGAGTGTCGGGCTCGCGATGGACCGGTGGGGCGAGGGCCTCGACCGGGCCGCACCGTTCCGCTCCTGGATCGACCGGCTCACGGATCTGCTGGCCGAGGCGAGGGCGCAAGGGGAACTCCTGCCGCACATCGACCCTGCCGACACGGCCGAGATGCTGGCCGGCGCCTTCTCCGGGATTCAGGAGATGTCCCACGTCCTGTGCGAGCGGGCGGATCTGTCGCACCGGGTGCTCGTCCTGCTGTCTCATGTGCTGCCGAGCATCTCGCTCCCCGCCGTGCTTCCCACGCTCGACATCGCGGAGGACCGGGCGGAACGGCTGCTCGCCTCGTGCGAGACGAGCCGGTCCCAGGACCCGCCTTCCGGATCGGCCCGGCACGATCCGGAGGACAGCCCTGATCCACGGGACAGCCCTGATCCACGGGACGTGCCTGATCCACGGGACACGCCCTGATCCACGGGACGGGCCCGGACCGGCCGTTGGTGCTCAGCTTCCCGTCCCGTCGCCGAGCCGGTATCCGAGGCCGCGTACGGTGATGATCCAGTCGCCGTCACCGAGCTTGGTGCGCAGCGTGCTCACATGGGTGTCGACGGTGCGGCTCGAGATCGCCCACTCGTCCGCCCAGACCTTCGCCATCAGGTCCCTCCGGGACACCACCGCATCCGGGGTCGAGGCGAGCAGGAAGAGCAGGTCGAACTCCTTGCGGGTCACGTCGACGATCCGCTCGTGCACGCGCACCTGCCGGCTGTGCGGATCGATGTGCAGGGCGCCGCGTGACAGGGCCGCTGTGCTCGTCCGTGCGGCGGCGCGGCGCATGACCGCATTCATCCGGGCCATGAGCTCGCGGTATCCGTACGGTTTGACCAGGCAGTCGTCTGCACCCGCCTGAAGGCTGAGGACACGGTCGAGTTCGGTGTCCTTGCTGGTGAAGGTGATGATGGGGGTGCCGCCTCTGGCGCGGATCTCCCCGCAGACCTCCACGCCGTCCAGATCGGGCAGGCCCAGGTCGAGGAGGATCAGATCGGCTTGGTCCCAGGTCCTGAGCGCCGCTCGGCCCGAACGGACACGGCTGGCCCGGTGTCCGTTCCTGATCAGTCGGGAGACCAGGGCTTCGGCGGCCCGGTCATCGGAGTCGACCACGAGCACACGCATCATCACTCCATGCCCGGAGGCGGTGCGCCGGACACGAGCCGGGGGCACGACACGACTTCGTCATCCGGTCGGCGAACGGAAAGGACGGTGGTCCCAGGCGGAGCCGGCCGCCTGGGACCACCGTCGGGAACGTTCCTACTGACCCGCCGACCGGGAGTGCACGACCCGGTAGGTGTTCCAGTCGTGCGAGGTCGCCAGGGCGGCCACGCGGACGTCGGTCTTCTGCCGTGCGGCGGACCGCTCCGCCTCGGGCAGGTCACGGAAGCGGTCGTACGACTCCTTGTCGTCCCACTGGGAGTAGGAGACGACGAACGTGCCGTCGAGACCACGGGCGCGCAGACCCCGCAGGACGGTGTGGGTCCGGTAGCCCGCCACCTCGAGCAGCCACTCCTGTGACGGGCCCAGGGCGTCGATCAGGTCGTCCTGGTCCTTCTCCGCCACACCGTAGATCTCGATGACGGTGTAGTCGTCCCGGTCGGGCGAAATCTCGGTCACGCCGCCCAGCGCCGGCGCCTGCTGGGTGAAGGCCACCTCGTTCTGCAGCAGCCGGATCGACGTCGTGATCTCGCGAAAGAGAGGGAGCGTACGGTGCTTGAACTCCTCGCCGGCGTAACGGGCTTCGAGGTCCTCGGTGGAGCGCCACTGGATGAAGTTGGCCGTACCGGGCTTGTCCTGGCCGCTGTGGACCGTGCTGGAGATCCAGCCGTCGAAGGCCGCGCTGTCGACGATCTCCCGCATCGCCCCGAGCAGGCTCTCCTGCTTCTCGGGGGCGTCGGTCGAGAACAGGTTGAGGACGGTCAGGTGCTTTCCGTCGGCTGCGATTTTCGGCATTCTCTCTTCTCTTCCGCTTGAGGACATGGAGGAACGGAGGGCCGTTTCCCGAACAGCATCACAAGAACGGATCGTGAGCTGAAGTGCGTTCTGTTCAAGAATCCCGGCAGGTTCGTCAACTCTTCGAGGGCGTCGTCAGATCTTCCGCAACTTCGTCAGATCTTTGACAAGCGGCCTTGGGGGCCCCTCGGAAAGGGCGCCATGCTCGGGCAATGAACTCAGGCCAGTCAACTCCCGGTCCCGGCACGGGCACGCTGCTGGACCGTTATCTGATCGCTCTCGACGACGACAAGCTCGACGACGCATGGGCGCGAAGCCTGTTCACCGACGACGCCCGTGTCGAGTTCCCGATGAGCCGGCACGAGGGCATCGTCGGGCTCGCCGATTACCACCGCGACGCACTGGCGGCATTCGAGCGGACACAGCATCTGAATTCACCGGCGATTGTCGATGTCGTGAGCGACGACCGGGCCGTTCTGCGCGCCAATCTCGTGTCGACGCACGTGCACCACCCCGGCGCGGCCGCGGAACCGCTCTTCGTGACCGGCACGCTGGTGACCGGTGAGGCCCGGCGTACGCCCGAGGGCTGGCGGCTCGCCGCGCTGTCGTTCCGCGTGGTGTGGATGACCGGCAGCCCGCCCGGCATCGGAGGCGCCCGATGACCGCCATGGCAGCCGGCACACCGGACATGAAGTTCGCCATCATGCTGGCCGACATCGCCGTCGTCCTGCTGATCGGTCTCATGCTGGGCCGGGCCGTACGGCGGTTGCGCCAGCCCGCCGTGATCGGCGAGATCGCCGCGGGCATCGCTCTCGGCCCGAGCGTGCTGGGCCTGCTCCCCGGGGACCTGCCCCAGCGGATCTTCCCGGCCGACGTACGCCCGTTTCTGTCGGCGGTCTCCCAAGTCGGCCTCGTCATCTTCATGTTCGTGGTCGGCTGGGAGTTCGAGAAGCGGCTGATCCGCCCGCACGCCGGCCTGGCGGCCGGGGTCTCGCTCTCCTCCGTCGCGCTGGCGTTCGGCCTCGGCGTGGCCCTCGCGACCGTGCTCCACCCGCACCATGCGACGGTGGCCGGACAGCACATCTCCTTCGTCGCCTTCGCCACCTTCATGGGTACGGCGATGTCGGTGACCGCGTTTCCCGTGCTGGCCCGGATCCTCGCCGACAACAAGCTGCTCGACACCCGGGTCGGCACGCTGTCCCTGGCCAGCGCGGCCATCGACGACGTGCTGGCCTGGTGTCTGCTGGCGTATGTGTCGGCCCTGGTCAGCGCGGACGGCGACTACACGGAGCTGGCACGGATCGGTGCGCTCGGCGTCGGTTACGTCGCGCTGATGCTGCTGGTGGTGCGGCCCCTGGTCGCCCGCCTGGTGTGGCGCTGGGCGAGTACCGAACGCTGGTCCTCGCTGCTGGTGGTCCTGTGCGCCGGCGCGTTCACCTCGGCCTGGCTGACCACCTGGATCGGCATCCACGCCATCTTCGGCGCCTTCCTGTTCGGCTTCGTGATGCCGCGTGAGCCGGTCCGTGTCCTCACCCAGCATCTGCGCAAACCGCTGGACAACGTGGGCCTTGTGCTGTTGCCGGTGTTCTTCATCGTCACCGGGCTCGGCGTGGACCTCGGCGCCCTGACCGCCGGTGACTACCTCGCGCTGGCGCTGATCATCGCCGTCGCCTGCGCGGGCAAGCTGCTCGGCGCGGTCGTACCGGCGCGTCTGTTCCACCTGTCCTGGCGGGAGGCGAAGGACCTCGGGCTGCTCATGAACACCCGGGGTCTGACCGAACTCATCATCCTCAACGCGGCAGTCAGCCTGGGCGTCCTCGACGGGCGCATGTTCACCATGCTGGTGATCATGGCTCTCGTCACGACGGCGATGGCGGGGCCTCTGCTGTCCCGGCGCGAGGCTCTGACCACGGACCTGACTCCGAAACCGGCGGATCTCATCACCCCGCGTACCTGACGAGACGAGAGGGCTCTCGTGATTCCCGTACAGCACGCATCGCACCAGCAGAAGCCGGTGGACGGCAAGGCGCTGCGCAACGTGTGCGGCAACTTCGCCACCGGCGTCACGGTCATCACCACCGGCGGGCCCGGCAACTCCGCCGGAACGACGGTCAATTCCTTCACCTCCGTCTCGCTCGAACCACCGCTCGTGCTGTTCTGCCTGCACGAGCGGTCCCGGCTGCGTCCGGTGCTTCAGGAATCGGGCGGGTTCGTGGTCAACTTCCTGACACGTCAACAGGAGCCACTCGCCTGGGCGTTCGCGGGCCGCGAGTCCGCGAAGGTCGAGGAGGTGCCGCATCACCGGTCCTCGGGGGGACTGCCCGTCCTCAGCGGGGCCCTGGCGTTCCTGGGCTGCCGGCTGATGGAGGAGTACGACGGAGGGGACCACTCCATCCTGCTGGGTGAGGTCGTCGAGCTCGGGGTTCCCGCCCACGATGAGAACCCGCTCATCTTCTATCGGGGCTCGATGCGTGTGCTGGAGGCCGGGACCGCGGACGTGGGTGCGGGTGCGGGTGCGGGTGCGGGTGCGGGTACGAGTACGGGTGCGTCGCGACGCTGAGCCGCGGTCGCGCCCTCAGGCTCGCTGGTCCGCGGAGTCGAAGTCGCGGCGCGCCTGTTCGACCCTGGACAGGTTGGACTCGGACCACTCGGCGAGCGTCGCGAAGAGCGGCGCCAGGCTGCGTCCGAGATCGCTGATCTCGTACTCCACCCTGGGGGGAACCTCGGGGTGATAGGTGCGCAGGACGAGACCGTCGCGCTCCATCTGCCGCAGCCGCTGTGTCAGTACCTTCGGCGTGATCGTGGCGATGTTGCGCTGCAGCTCCACGAAGCGCTGCCGGCCGTACTCGTTGAGGGTCCACAGGATCGGCGTGGTCCAGCGGCTGAAGACGATGTCGAGTACCGGTGCGATCGGGCACGCCTGTTCGGACCGGGCCGGTGCCGTGCGCGCGCGGGTGCCGCTCTGGGTGGTCGTACCGCTCATGGGTCCTCCCGGGAAGTCACTTTCCTCTAGGTACCTACTTTACCCAGGATGCTAGCGTCCTGACGCGCTCTCCGGTCCGGCTCCGGTTCCGTCCCGGCTCCGCCTCCGATTCCTTCTGCGAATCCTCCTGCGATCCCGCTTCCGATTCCGCGAATCCTCCTCATCCACCAGGAGCGACATGTCGATCCCAGAGTCCCTGCACAGCACCGGCCGGGCAGCGGCCACACCGCAGGTGCGCCGTCCCGGGCTCATCCTGGCGTTTCTCTGCCTCGCCGGATTCATGACGTTCCTCGATGTGTCGATCGTGAACGTCGCGCTTCCCACCATCGAGGACGAGCTCAACATCTCCCAGACCCAACTGCAGTACGTCGTCACGACGTACGGAACGCTGCTCGGCGGGTTCCTACTGCTCTGCGGCCGGCTCGCCGACACCTTCGGGCGACGCCGGATGCTCCAGACCGGTCTGATCCTGTTCGCACTGTCGTCCCTGCTCGCGGGGTTCGCACAGGACGCCGTCATGCTGGTCGTCGCCCGTGGTGCCCAGGGCCTCGGCGCGGCGTTCATCGCCACCGCCGCACTCAGCCTGCTGACGAACACCTTCGAGGAGGGCGCCGAGCGCAACAAGGCCCTCGGCGCCTGGGGTGCGCTGAGCGGTATCGCCGCGGTGGCCGGTGTCACCCTGGGCGGTCTGCTCACGGACGGACCCGGCTGGCGCTGGGTCTTCTTCATCAACGTGCCGATCGGACTGGTGGGCGCACTGGTGGCGCCGTTCATCGTGCCCGAGAGCCGCGCCACACGGCGGCGTCAGGGATTCGACGTCACCGGGGCCGTCCTCCTCACCACCGGTCTGGTGCTGCTGATCTTCTCCCTCGGCCTCACCGTCGACGACTCGGACGTCCCCACGGCCCGGATCTACAGCGGGTTCGGCGTGGCGGCCGTGCTGCTGCTCGCCTTCCTGCTCATCGAACGGCGCGCCAAGGCGCCGCTGATCCCGCTCGGTATCTTCCGGCGCCCGGCGCTGCGGGCGGCGAACGCCGTCGCCGTGCTGCTGCTCGGTACCGCGGTGTCGCTGTTCTTCTTCGCCAGCCTGTTCATGCAGCAGGTCCTGGACTACTCGGCGGTCAAGACCGGCCTCGCCTATGTGCCGCTCGCCGTCATCACGGCGGTCGGTGCCGGTGTCGCCTCGCAGCTCGTCACCAAGGTCGCCACCAAGCCGGTCCTCATGGCCGGTCTCGCCCTCGCGGCGGGCGGCATGCTGCTGCTGTGGCGGGCGCCGTCCGACGCCTCGTACCTGACGGATCTGCTGCCCGCCTTCCTGCTCACGGGTCTCGGGCTCGGTCTGTCGTTCGTGCCCGTGCAGGTCTCCGCGTTCACGGGGGCCGAGGAGCAGGACTCCGGCCTGGCCGCCGGTCTCATCAACACCAGCCAGGAGGTCGGCGGCGCGGTCGGCCTGGCCGTCGCCGCCACCATCGCCTTCCGCAACATACCCCAGCTGGAAGCACAGGCCAGGGGCATCCCGGAACTCGTCAGGGAGGCGCGGACCAGCGTCTTCCACGACGCCTTCCTCGTCGGAGCGGGCTTCGCCGCCGCCGCGTTCGTCGTCACCCTGCTCCTCCTTCCCGTCATGAAGGCATCAGGGCAGCCCGGCGACGCGCCGAAGCACGCCGCGTAGAGAACGGGCGAGCGTATGCCGCTGCGACTGCCGCTGTCCGACTCGGCCGAGGACTTTCTCGCCGAGAACCACCTGGGCACCCTCGTCACCCATCGCCCCGACGGCACGCCGCACGTGACGCCCGTGCGGTTCACCTGGGACGGTGACGCCGGTCTGGCCCGGGTCATGACCGCCCGGACGCGCCGCAAGACCAGGAACGTGCTGGCCGGCCCCGGTGGCCGGGTGGCGGTCTGTCAGGTGGCGGGTCCTCACTGGATCACTCTCGAAGGCACCGCGACGGTGTCGGACGACCCGCTACGGGTGAGGGAGGGCGTACGCCGTTACGCCAAGCGCTACTGGTCACCGCCGCCGGAGCCACCGGGGCTCGTGGTGATCGAGCTCGCGGTCGAACGCGTGATGGGCCTGTACTGAGCCCGCTTCGCCCGCTTTGAAAGCCGGTAACGCGGCCGCCGAATCCGCGGGTAAGGGTGCCGGAAAGCGTCTTCCGGCACCCTCACGCCTTTACCGTGACCGTCCCTGATCCGCTCCTGTAGTAGCTGCAGGAATTTGACGAACTTGTCGGAGTCCTGTACTCGCAGCCATTCATCTTCCCGGGTGCCCTCGGAATACTGGAAAGAAACAGCCGTCGGGAGAGGGAACATGGACAATTTCGATGCCGATGTGATTGTTGCGGGAGCAGGCCCTTCGGGGCTCATGCTCGCGGGTGAACTCCGCTTGGCGGGACTTTCGGTCGTCGTGGTCGACCGGCTGGTCGAACCCATGCAGCAGTCACGGGCCCTGGGGTTCTCCGCCCGCACGATCGAGGAGTTCGGCCAGCGCGGGCTTCTGGCGAAATTCGGTGAACTCGAGACCATCCCCGTCGGGCATTTCGGTGGCCTGCCCATCGACTATCGCGTTGTCGAAGGTGGGAACTTCGGGGTCCGGGGCGTTCCCCAGTCCCTGACGGAATCCATACTCAACGACTGGGCGGTCGGCCTCGGCGCCGACGTACGCCGGGGGCAGGAGCTCGTCGGCCTCACGGCCCCGGACGACGGTGTCGAGGTCGAACTCGCCACCGCCGAGGGCGACAAGCGGCTGCGCGCCGCGTACGTGGTGGGCTGCGACGGTGCCCGCAGCACCGTCCGCCGCCTGGCCGGCATCGACTTCCCGGGCACGGACGCGACCATCGAGATGAAGATGGCCGACGTCTCCGGTGTCCCGCTGCGCATCCGCCCGACCGGCGAAGTCGGCGAAGCGGGCATGGTCGTGGTGCTCCCGCTGGGCCCGCACGCCACGCGCGTCGTCGTCTTCGAGCGGAACGCCGGGGTCAGGAAGGTGCAGGAACCGCCCACCTTCCCGGAGGTCGCCGACGCCTTCCAGCGCGTGACCGGCGAGGACATCCACGCCGCCGAGCCGCTGTGGACCAGCTACTTCACCGACGCGAGCCGCCAGGCCGGTTCCTACCGGAGCGGACGGATCTTCCTGGCCGGGGACGCGGCGCACATCCACCTCCCCATCGGCGCCCAGGGCATCAGCGCCGGCCTGGGGGACGTGGTGAACCTCGGATGGAAGCTCGCTGCCGAGATCAAGGGCTACGCACCGCCCGGCCTGCTCGACACCTACCACACCGAGCGGCACCCGGTCGGCGCCCGGATCGTGGCCAACACCCTGGTCCAGCGCTCCCTCTACCTCGGCGGCCCCGAGATGCAGCCGCTGCGCGACGTCTTCGCGGAACTGGTCACGATCGAAGCGGTCCAGCACCACCTCGTCGGTCTGGTCACCGGTCTGGACATCGCCTACGACGTCGGCGCCGGCGGCCATCCGCTGCTCGGCCGCCGGCTGCCCGACCAGGAACTGCTGATCGGCGACCGGAAGTCCACCACGTACCAGCTCCTGCACAAGGGGCACGCCCTGCTGCTCGACCTCCACGACAGTCCCGCACTGCGCGAGACGGCGCAGGCCTGGTCCGACCGGGTCGACATCGTCACCGCCACTCGCCACGACCCCGGGGCACCGGCCGCCGACCTGCTGGTGCGCCCGGACGGCTATGTCGCCTGGGCCGGTGCCGAAGGCTCCGCCGACGGACTCGGCGAGGCGCTCACCCGCTGGTTCGGCGAGCCCCGTCACCAGAACTGAGCACAGGCCGACGCGCGGCAGACGCGTCGTGGGAATCCGACATCCGAGAAGAGGAGTGCGGTCTTGCCCACCAAGGCTGGGGCAGTGACAGAGGCCCCCAAGGCAGACGAGTGGACCGAGTGCGACGTCGCGATCCTGGGTTCGGGCCTGGGAGGCTCGATCATCGGCGCGATCCTGGCCCGGCAGGGCGCCGACGTGGTGCTCATCGACGCGGGGCAGCATCCGCGGTTCGCGGTCGGTGAGTCCCAGAACCCGCAGCTGGTGGAGTGGCTGCACATTCTGGCCGTGCGCTACGACGTCCCCGAGATCAAGCACATGCTGGACATCAAGGCGGTGACCGAGAACATCGGTCCGCACCACGGCAGGAAGCAGAGCTTCGGCTTTGTCACCCACCGGACGAACCGTGAGCCGGACCCGCGCGAGGCCACCATGTTCGTCATCCCCAAGATGCTGACCGAGGCCACGCATCTCTTCCGCCAGGACACCGACTCGTACTACGTGAACGTGGCCGCCAAGTACGGCTGCACGCTCCGTCAGAACTGGCGCGCGACCGACCTCGACTTCGACGAGAGCGGGGTCACGGTCACCGGCCACAACGGCGAGGTGTTCCGCGCCAAGTACCTCATCGACGCCAGCGGATTCCGCTCGCCGCTGGCCCAGAAGTTCGACCTGCGGGAGAACCCGCCCCGGCACAAGCACCATGCGCGGTCCCTGTTCACGCACTACGTCGGCATCAAGCCGTACGACGATGTGTGCAACTACCCCCAGGCCCTGCGCCCGCCTGCCGAGTCCCCCTTCCATGGCGGAACCCTGCACCATCTGATCGAGCGCGGCTGGTTCTGGATCATCCCCTTCGACAACTACAAGGACTCCAAGAACCCGGTGTGCAGCGTCGGACTGACCTTCGACGAGCGCGTCTACCCCAAGCCCAAGGACATGACTCCCGACGAGGAGTTCAACCACTACCTCGACATGTACCCGGCGGTGAAGAGGCAGTTCGACGGCGCCAAGCGGGTACGTGAGTGGGTCTCCACCGATCGGCTCCAGTACTCGTCCAAGCGGACCATCGGCCACCGCTGGTGCCTGATGTCCCACGCCGCCGGCTTCATCGACCCGCTGTACTCGCGCGGTCTGTCCAACACTTTCGAGGTGGTGGACGCCCTCGCCCACCGCATCCTGGACGCGCTGCGCGACGACGACTTCTCGGTGGAGCGCTTCGAGTACGTCGAGCGGCTCGAGCAGGGCCTCCTCGAGTACAACGACAAGATCGTGAACAGCTCGTACATCTCGTTCTCCCACTTCCGGCTGTGGAACGCGGTGTTCCGGGTGTGGGCGTGCTTCACGACTCCCGCGACCATGCGGCTGATCCAGGCCCGGCAGAACTACTCCCTGGACGGCGACGACCGTCACTTCAAGGAGATGGAGAAAGCCCCTTACCCGGGGCTGTGGTGGCCTGACAGTCACGCCTTCAAGCATCTGCTCGAGGTCACCAACGAGACCTGTGAGAAATACGAGGTTGGCGAGATCGACGGCGACAAGGCGGCCGACATCGTCTTCCAGGCCATCAACGACTGCGAGTCCGTCAACACGCCCTTCGGCTGGAAGGAAGGCGAGGACCGCCGCTTCTTCCGGGCGACGACCCCCACGATGATCAAGTTCATGTGGTGGGCGAGCACCAGCGGACCCAAGGAGATGCGCGACCTCGGCCGCTCCATGCTCAGCGGCGTCGTCAGGCAGGGCCTGCGCGGCCGCAAGGTGTCCTGAGCCGGGGGCCCCCTTCCTCGACCCCGCCGCCCCCGTCCCCACTCGGCACCCCCGCACCTCCCCACACCGAAGCCCGGTGCCGTCGCCACCGGCCCGTCCGCCCGTCCATCGGGCGGGCGGGCCGCTGTGCCACCGGTGCCGTCGTCACAGCAACTCCGATCTTGGGACAACGTGTGATCACTCGAAGAACGCTCCTCGGCGCGGGAGCAGCCGCCGTCGGCCTCACCGTGCTGCCGTCCACCCCCGTCCTCGCGGGCGGGGGAATCCGCTGGGACCAGCTCGATCGCAACCTCGAAGGACCGCTGGTGCTGCCGTCCGACGAGGCGTACACCGTCGCCAGGCAGCTCGAACTGGCGCAGTTCGACGCCATGAACCCCCAGGCCGTCGCCTACTGCGTCAGCTCCACCGACGTGTCCGTCGCCCTTCGCTTCGCACAGGACAACTGTCTGCCTGCCGCGGTACGCAGTGGCGGGCACAGCTACGGTGGGTACTCGACCACCCCCGGCCTGATCGTCGACGTCTCGCGGCTGAACGCCGTGACGGTCGGGGAGCGCTCGGTGCGGATCGGCCCCGGCGCGCAGAACGTCGACATCCTCAACACACTCGCTCCGCACGGACTGGTGGTCAGCGAGGGCGGCTGCCCCACGGTCGCGGCCGGCGGCTTCCTGCAGGGCGGCGGCTTCGGCTTCCTGACGCGTCCCCTGGGCATGGCCTGCGACGCCGTGACCTCGGCCGAGGTGGTCCTGGCCGACGGGCGGACCGTCACCGCGTCGCCACGGCAGAACAGCGATCTGTACTGGGCGATTCGCGGTGGTGGCGGCGGAAACTTCGGCGTCGTCACCAGGTTCACGGTCACCCCGCACACCGGTGACCAGATGGCCGTCACCATGCTGGCCTTCCCCTACGACCGCACGGTCGACGTCCTGGACGGCGTTGCCCGGTGGCTCCTGGACGCACCGCGCACCATCGGCGGCGGTGCGTACGTGGTCCAGCCCGACGCGGCGCCGGGCACGGTGCCCCAGACGAACGTCATGCTCGCCTCGCGCGGCACTCCTGCCGAACTCGCCACGGAGGCCGCCCGGTTGATCGCACTGACGGGCGCGCCCCAGCACCGCCAGGACGCCGTCATGACGTATCAGGCGCTGATGATGATGGTCTTCGGTTGCGGCAACCTGACCCAGGAGCAGTGCCGGCGGTCCGAGAAGAATCCCCAGGGCGTACTCCCCAGACCCGCGTTCGGCCTGGAGCGAACCCGAATGGGGAGCGAACCGCTCAGCCGCAGTGGCTGGTCGGACGTGATGTCGGCATTCGACGCCGATCGCAGGGCGGGCCAGGCGCGCTATCTCGACCTGCACATGTTCGGGGGAGCGGCCAACGACCCGGCCCGCACCGACACGGCGTACGTCCACCGCGACGCACTGTTCTCCGTCAACTACCGCGTCCTGATAAACGATCCGGCGCAGAACACGGCCGAGAACCGGGCGGTCGCGACTCACTGGGTGGACAACGGATTCGCCACGATCGACCCGCTGTCGAACGGCGAGACCTACCAGAACTGGATGGACCCGGCGCTGCGGGACTGGAAGCAGTCGTACTACGCCGAGAACTACTCACGACTGGCGACGGTCAAGGCCACGTACGATCCCCACCGCTTCTTCACGTTCGCCCAGGGCATTTGAACGGGGGTGGGGGGGGGGCGGGCCCCCCCCCCCCCCCGGGGGGCGGGCGCGACCCCCGAGGAGACGGTCGATGTTTCAGGCCCCCCCGCGTACCTCCCCCGCCCGGGCCAAAAGGACCCTGTCTCCCTAT
>NZ_JBWKDT010000077.1:0-14535 GCF_056435785.1 Streptomyces sp. NPDC043870 | reverse complement strand
CAACCCACGGCCCTTCATCTGGACCAAAACAGCCGACGAAATCCTCGACAAAGTCGCAACATACTGCCGACGAATCTCCGACTCGGGACACTAGTGTCCTGGAGACCTCTGGCACCGCGGTGGTGGTCAGGGTGCTCACTTGCTGGACGGACCTGGTCGAGGCGATGGCCGACGTGGTGGCGGGGGCGCGCGAGCAGTTGGTGGTCACCGGCAGTCGGAGCCGTGAGAAGGCGTATCTGGCGGCGATTGAGACGGCCGTGGCCCAGCGGCCGGATCTGGTCCACTACCGGGTGCTGTACGGCCCGCCGCGGCACCAGGCGCTCGTCGACCACCTGGATCGTCTGTTGGAGCTGCGCGACCCGACTGCTCGCCTCAACGGCGTCAAGACTCTCCACATCGGGATCGTCGAGCCCGATACGGCCCTGGAACGCTTCTTCGTCGCCTCCGAGACCGCCGCGGTGGTGCCCCTGCCGTCGTTCCACGGGGCGAACGGGTTCGACTGCGGGGTCTTACTCAGCCGTGAGGCGGCGGTAGGCCTGGTCCACCATGGCCGGGAGGCGTGCGCCTCGGCGCGGCCGGTGGAGACGACCGCGGACGTCCGCATGCTGCCGGTACGAGACAACTCTGTCGACGGAGATGTAGAGGCTGGATTTGACACAGCGTGTCATACGCGGAGAATACGTGTCGTACGCGGAGCGTATGGGGCAGCCTGACAGGCCGACGGCCTTCCGGGCATCTGTTTTTCGTGCCACCGGCGCCCGGCGAGGAGCCACGCGAACCCCCGTCGATCCGCCGATACATCGGCCCGTCGGCCAGCCAGCCAACCCGGGCGGAGTCGGGAAGACGCCATCCGGACGGCCCCGGCGGACTGCACGGTACTCTCCGACACCAGACACTGGCCGTTGACATGGGCAATCCCGGAGAACTGACGCCGCGGCAGCGTGGTGCCATGGTCGGCACCGTGACGGCGAGCGCCCTGCTGTTCTCGAGCCTGACGAGCGTCGTCGTGGCGCTGCCCGTGATCCAGCAGGATTTCGGCATGAGCAGTTCCACTCTGCACTGGGTGATCGTGGTGGCGCTGCTGCCTCTGTGCGCCGTGGCCGTGGTCAGCGGCAGGCTCGGCGATGTGCTGGGGCGGCGCAGGGTGTTCCTGCTCGGAATGCTCTGTTTCGGTGCGGGCTCGGCGCTGTGCGCCGTCGCCCCCGACGGGTCCTTCCTGGTGGCGGCGCGTGCGGTGCAGGGCCTGGGCATCGCTCTGGCCGTGCCCCTCGCGCTGGCGAACCTGACGACCGCGCTGCCGGAGCACAGGGTCGGATGGGCGATCGGCGTCCAGACCGCGGTGACGACCTTCTTCGGGATCGCCGTCCCGCTCGCGATCGCCCTGCTGGTGGAGTACGCGAGCTGGCGGTGGGCCTTCGCCGCGACCGTCCCCGTCACCGCACTCGTCGTCGTGCTGGCCCGCCGGCACCTGGAGGAGACCCGCGGGCCGGCCGGGACGTCGCTGGACATCGCCGGATGCATCCTGCTCAGCTCCGGGCTGACCCTGGTGGTCTTCGCCTGCGAGCGGTCGTCGGACTGGGGCTTCGCCGGACTCGGCACGCTCCTACCGCTCGCCGCGGGTATCGCGTCGCTCGCCCTGTTCGTCCACGTCGAGCGGCGGGTTTCCAACCCGCTGCTCGACCTGCGGCCGATGCGCCGCGCCGAGGCCTCCGTGCCTATGGCCGCCCTCGTCCTGGCCCAGTGCGCCTCACTCGCCCTTGTGCTCTATGTGACGCTGTACCTGCAGAATGTGCTCGACCACGGCGCGCTCCTCACGGGCCTGTTGCTGACCACCACCAGCCTGGGCACCGTCGTCCTCGCACCGGTCGTCGGACGGCTGACCGACCGCGGCCATGGCCCTGCGCTGATCGTGACCGGCCTGGCCGTCCTGGGCGTGGGCCTGACGTGGCTGACCTACGGCGTGTACCAGCGCCACGACATCCTGCTCGTCCCGGCACTCGTGTTCATCGGGCTCGCGCCGCCTCTGGTCTATCCGTCGTCGACGGGGCTGATCATGGCCGCGGTCCCCGGGGCCGCGCGGGGCGTGGGGGCGAGCCTGTCGGTGCAGAGCCGGCAGATCGGCGCGACGCTGGGCCTCGCGCTCATGAACACGCTGTTCACCACCGTCGAGTGGGCGGAGCGCAACAACCAGCTGCAAGGCGCGGGAGCCCCCTTCACCACGGACGAACAGGACGCCCTCGACGACGCCCTGTCACAGAATCAGGTGGGGGGCGAGCTGCTGGCCCGGCTGCCCGGTGTGTCCCAGGACCGGGTCCGTGGCGCGGCCGACAGCGCCTTCGCTACGGCGATCGAGATCAGTTTCCTGGCGCTGGCCGGCCTGCTGCTGGGCGCAATGCTCGCGGCCGCCGTCCTCCTTAGGCCCGCCCGGCCCGGGGCGACGCCCGGGCAGCCTCGCAGCCGAGGCCGTCCTTGAGTCCGTGGTAGACACCTCACGGCTCCAACTCGTCAAGCTGCGACGGAGATTTGGGTCGGGAAGGCGGTGTGTTCATCGAACAGCTTGCTGTGCCGAAGACAGTGCAACACACCCAGAGCGGTCCGGTCTGACAACCGCTCACCCGAAAGCGTCACCTGTCCAGGCTTTGGCACACCACATCCAACGACCAACGCCAGTCAAAGTCACCGGCGTTGACCCTAGGCGCGGAGTTTCCGCCTCGTCGCCGGGGTGATCGCCACGCCGTTGGGTCCGTCGCCGACTTCGACGGTGTCGACGACCGTGTCGGTGCGGGTGCGGATCATCGACACATCGTCCGAGGCGAAGTTGGTGACGTAGACGCGTGCGCCGTCCGGAGTGACGGCGACGCCGACAGGGCCGTCGCCGACATCCACAGTGGCGATGACCCTGTTGGTGCGGGTGCGGATCACCGACACATCGCCCGAGCCGACGTTGGCGATATAAGCGCGGTGGCCGTTCGGAAGCACCGTCACCCTAGCGGGCTGGTCGCCGACTTCGATGGTGTCGACGACCGTGCCGGAGCGGACGTCGATCACCGACACATCGTCCGAGAGGAGATTGGTGACGTAGATCCGAGAACCGCGCGGGGTGGTCGCGAGCCCCGTCGGTCCGCCGCCCACGTCGATGGTGTCGACGACCGTGTTCGTGCGGGTGCGGATCACCGACACGTCGTTCGAGCCGGCGTTGGCGACGTAGAGCCGGGATCCGTCCGGCACAAGCGCCAGGCCCAGCGGGGAGTCGCCCACGTCGATGGTGTCGACGACCGTGTCCGTGCGGGTGCGGATCACCGACACGTCGTCCGAGCTGACGTTGGCGACGTAGGCGCGGCGGCCGTCCGGGGAAACCGTCACCCTGCTGGGTTCGTCACCGACTTCGACGGTGTCCGTGACACGGTTGGTACGGGTGTCGATCACCGAGACCGTGTCCGCCGCAGAGTTGGTGACATAGACGCGGGAGCCGTCCGGGGTGACCGCCACGTCGGTGGGTCCGTCCCCCACGTCGATGGTGTCGACGACCGTGTTCGTGCGGGTGCGGATTACCGACACGTCGTCCGAGCTGACGTTGGCGACGTACGCGAAGACCCTGAGATGCGCCGCAGCGGGACGCGCCGCAGCGGCGACCGGCGCGGCCAGCACGGCCACCATCGCCAGTCCCACGAGCCCCGCCGCCGATCGCCGTCCGATGCCTGGCACGAGGACCTCCTACAGCGCGCCGTTGTTGCCCCGTCACGGACCGAGGGGGTTAATAGTCGCCTCGTCCGAAGCTAAGCCCCGTGTCGTCGTCCGAGTGCGAGGCTCGCCACGCCTTTAGTGCTGGATTCCTCAAAGGCAGTACACATAGCGGCGTCGTAATTGCCGGGTGGGGTGGGTGATGTGGGTCTGCCCCAGACCCATGGTCTGGGGCGAGCGTTGAGCTGGGAAGTTGTTAGTTGTGTAGCTTGTTTCGATCTCGGCTGGTCCGGCGAAGGACTGGCCCGCCAGGGCTGCTTTGCGGAAGATGCGCCACCAGCCTTCCTGGAGAGGTTCAGCCAGCAGGCGCCGACCGGGATGAAGACGTGCCGGATCCTGGGACGGTCTTCCAGCCAGGTCCGGGTGGAGACGCTGTTGTGGGACGACAGGTTGTCGGTGATCACGTAGACGTGGGGTTGGCGTCCTCGAGTTTCTGCAGGAACTGCTGGTAGATGGCGCTGTTGCGGGACGACGCGGTCATCGTGATCTCGTGCCCGTCGGCGATGCGCAGGGCGCCGCAGACCCAGGTCTTCTCCGGTCCGCGGCCGTAGTCGAGCTCGTCTTTGATGCGGTGTCCGTCCGGCGACCAGCCCGGCGCCGGCGGGAAAGTGCGGGGGATCACCGGCCCGAGCTCGTCGGCGCAGACGACCGTCGCAGCGTCGGGCGGGCAGGTGCAGAGACCGATGATCCTTGTCCCTTTTCCCTCAAAGTCCCGGTCCTTCGACCGGGTCCAGGACCGCGTGCGGCGCCAGCGCACGCCCTCGGCCAGGAGAATCCGGCGCACCGGCGCACCTGGGAGCGGCCCACTTCGGTGCCCATTGCCCGGGCCTGCTCGGCCAGCGCATCCGGTGTCCATTCCGGCGGCCCGGCCTCATCAGCCGCAACGACACCGACCGTCGTCCTGCCCATGTCGACCACATCCTGCACTGGTCGCACTGGCGCCGACGCCGACAACACCAAGGCCGGACCAGCCACTACAAACGACGCGGACACATCCCACCAGAAGCTGCCCCACCGTCACGCCCCAGGTCCATCCTTTGGGCGGCCTGCGGGTGGACCTGCCCCGTCCTCGAAACAGACCCAGCCCCACAGACCGCCCGGGCTCAGCGGCCTTTGAACTGCGGTGGGCGTTTTTCCAGGAATGCCGTCATGCCCTCCTTCTGGTCCTCGGTGGCGAACATGGCGTGGAACGCAAAGCGTTCGTAGCGGATGCCGTCACGCAGGCCGGTTTCAAGGGCGCGGTCGACGCAGTCGCGGGCCACGGTGACCGCCACTCGGCCGTACGAGGCGATGGTGGCGGCTACCTCGAGGGCCTCCGGGAGGACCCGGTCGTTTGGGACCACCCGGGAGACCAGGCCGCAGCTTTCCGCCTCGCGGGCGTCCATCGTGCGGCCGGTGAGGACGAGGTCCATGGCCTTGGCGCGGCCGACCAGCCGGGTCAGGCGCTGGGTGCCGCCGATGCCGGGGATGACGCCCAGCTTGATCTCCGGCTGGCCGAAGACGGCCGACTCACCGGCGATCACGATGTCGCACATCATGGCCAGCTCACAACCACCTCCCAGTGCAAGCCCGTTGACGGCGGCGATCTTCGGTGTGCGCAGGTCCGCGAAATCCTCCCACGCGCCGAAGTAGTCCTCGGCTGCCATCTCCACCGCGGTCTTGCCTGCCATCTCCCTGATGTCGGCTCCCGCCGCGAACGCGCGCTCCGATCCGGTGACGATGATGCAGGCGACCTGAGGGTCATGATCCAGCGGGCGCAAGACATCCAGGAGTTCCGTCAGCAGCTCGCTGCTCAGCGCGTTCAGCACGCGCGGGCGGTGCAGACGCACCGTCACCACGCTGCCGTCTCGTTCTGTCTTCAGGGTACTCATCGACTTCCTCTCTTTGCCTGCTTCACAGGCGAGTTACGAGTCCCAGATCGCGCCGTATGCCGGAATCCCGCGCCGCTCAAGCCCGTGTACCACCTGCCAGGTGAGTTTCTTGTTGGAGATGCAGATCACCGCCTCGGCCCCGAAGTCCCGGTATGCGGTGTATGCGAGCCGCACCATGTCGGGCTTCCCGTGTCGGGAGGTGTCCCAGACGAGGGCGTTCGGCTGGACGGCGAGGATCTCGTCGACGAGCGCGTCACCGTAGGTCGCGTGGGGATCCCGGGTCGCCCAGACCAGGCGGGAGGGGACCTCTGCGGCCAGCAGATGTGGCAGGCAGGGGCCGATACCGCTGCCCGTCGCCACGTACACCACCTTGCTGAACAGCGTCTCGATGTTGGCGACCCCGGCCGTGGTGATGCCCTTCACCCACACCCGGGACGGCAAGTCGTCGATGAAGGAGCCTGTCCAGTCGCCCGCGCGGGAGATGGTGAGCCGGAAGCCCGGTTCGCCCGGTGACGGCACGTTGGCAAAGGAGTGCCACTCCGTCAGCGGGCTGCGGCTGATCGCGGTCGAGGACCCCGCGAACGGCGTCTGACCGTAGGCGAAGCGGGCCAACGCCACGTGCGAGGAGGGCCGTTCGATTTGGACGTCGACCTTGCGCAGCCGCAGCCAGGGCAGTGCCACACTGAAGGTGACCACGACCAGTACCGTCATGGAGACCGGGCCCGCACCAGACAGCAGCGTGTGCACCCAGAACAGAACCAGGGAGGCCCAGCCGCCGAAGCGGTGGATCTTCTCGAAGTGGTTGTGGTGGCGGGAGCGGAAGGTGGGCAGGGCGGTGGCGATGATGACCGCGAGGAGGGCCACCAGCGCCCAGCAGACCACCGCGGACGCGCCCCTGGCCCCGGTCAGGGTGAACGCCACGAACCAGCCTGCCCCGGCCAGCGCCCCGCCCACGTGCAGCCCGCCGAAGTGGTACACCTTGCCCAGCGTCCAGCGCACCTTCAGCGGCCAGCTTGTCGGCGGCCCGGTCGCCAGCCGGAAGAAGAGATTAATGACGTACTGCTGGCGTACGAGGATGGCCAGGGCGAGGTTGGCGAGGGAGGCGTCGGCGAGTGCCATCGAGGACAGAGGCCAGCTCACCGCCATGTATGCCGCGTTGACCGCGAGGACCAGGACCGCCAGCCGGTTGTAGTGCATCAGGCACGGGTGTTTGAGCAGCCGTCTGGGCGCCGAGGTGACCGGCGGGAGTTCGATGGCCTCCGCCACGGGTACCGCTGTCATCGAAGGGCCCCCGCGCGCTCCGAGGCGAGTGTGAGCAGTGCCTGCTTGTCAACCTTGCCGCGGTCGGTCTCGGGAAGGGAGTCGAGCGGGAGGACCTCGGCAGGGACGCAGTAGTACGGGAGGGCATCCGCCACCTCGCGCCGGGCGCGCTCGGGGTCGACGTCGGCCGGGCAGACGAAGGAGACCAGGCTGCGCGCGTCCCGCTTCAGGGTGACCGCGCGGGAGCAGCCGGTGACCGACTCCAGTACCGAGGAGACGGAGTCGAGCTCGACGCGGAAGCCGCGCACCTTGACCTGGTCGTCGGTGCGGCCGAGGTGCTCGAGTTCGCCGTCTGGGGTCCATCGGCCCAGATCACGGGTGCGGAACATGCGGTGGCCGGGGCCGAGGAACGGATCGGGGGCGTACCGCTCGGCGGTCAGCTCATCGTTGCTGAGGTATCCGGCCGAGACACACTCGCCGCCCGCCCACATCTCGCCGATCTCTCCGATGGGCAGCGGTCTGCGGTCGGCGTCGAGGACGTACACGGTGTTGTTGGGGGTGGGGCAGCCGATGGTGAGCCGGGCGTCGGCCGGGTCGTGGCGGCGCATGGTGTTGACGATGGTCACTTCGGTGGGGCCGCAGCAGTTATAGAAGGTGGCCCGGCGCGCCCACAGGTCGGCGAGCGGGCGCGGGCACGGTTCCCCGGCGACCGCCACCGTGCGCACGCGGGGGCAGGCGTCGGGGTCGATGGCGGACAGGATGGTGGGCGTGGCGATCAGCACGTCGGCGGTGCGGGCCGCGGCGGCGATGTCCTCGCCGCGGATGACGAGGGTGCCGCCGTGAGTGAGACAGCTGAGGATCTCCCAGGCGGCCATGTCGAAGGCGATGTTGAGGATCTGGGCCACCCGGTCGCCGGGCCGGATGCCGAGGCTGCCCGGCTCGGTGAGCAGAAGGTTGGCGACGTTGCGGTGGGTGACCTTCACCCCGTTGGGGTAACCGGTGGTGCCGGAGGTGAACAGGACGTAGCAGCCGTCGTCGGGTGTGGCGGTGCGACCGGGGCGTACGGGGGAGTCTGGGGAGCTGGTGGCATACGGTGCAGGTTCGTCCAGCACGATCAGGCGGTGACCGGCGGGGAGCGGGATCTGGGAGGCGTGTTCCTTCTGGGTGAGGATGACCCGGGTCTTGGCGGTGCGGATGACGTGGGTGAGCTGGGCCCGGGGCGTGAGGGCGATGTCCTGGGGGACATAGGCGGCACCCGCCTTCAGAATCGCGAGCAGGCCGACGAGCATCGGGATGGAGCGGCGGACGAAGAGGCCGACATGGTCGCCAGGACATAGGCCCTCGCGGACGAGGCGGGCGGCGAGGGCGTTGGCGCGCCGGTCGAGCTCACCGTAGGTGATCGTCGCGCCCCGGTGTTCGGCGGCGACCGCATGGGGACGGGCGACGGCCTGCCGTTCGACGGCATGGTGGATCATCGGGTGCGGGACGCGGCCGGTGGGGCCGCGGCCGTACTGCCAAAAGAGGTACTGGTCGCGGGGGGTGAGGTGACGCAGAGGCATGGCTCGGGAGATCTCCTGGCTGTTCGAGTGATGGAGGGCCGTGGCCGGGGCGGCAGGCCCGGGCATGGCGGTATGCCGTTGTCCTGTGTGTTTGATCCCTGTATCCGGCTGGCTGTGGCCTGGGGAATGCAAAGTGAGTTGGTCCGCCGGCGGGTCGAGCAACGATGAACGCGCTCGTGGCCGAGCGGAAATGGTTGAGGGTGGTCCTGCTGCCCGGGTAGCGCCCGAACTCAACCCGGTGGAGGGCCTGTAGGCGCATATCAAGGGGAGCTGGCAAATCTGGCCGCCGCACCCTCAGCGAGCTGGAGGCTCTGCTTTGCAGGCGGTTCAGGGCGTGCAATACCAGCACGGTATCCTCGGCGGATTCCCTGCCGGGCGGGCTCGTTCTTGACAGACCGGACCGGTATTACAGCGCCGGAGTCAAGTAAGAGGTCAGCCAGCCAGGCTGAGGACAAACCAGATGACCTTGCCATTTTTGAGGCGGTGCTCTCCCCAGTCCTCGGCGAGAGCCTCCACCAGGGCCAGGCCCCGTCCATGCTCCTCATCCGCGCTGGATCGCTGGGGGCGGGGAAGCAGAGGGTCAGGATCGGCAACTTCTACACGCAGGTGCCGGGGCTCTCGGCGCACACGAAGGCAAATGCAAGGTTCAATACCGTCGGGGGCGTGGGCATGGGTTGCGGCGTTGCTGAGGAGTTCTGCCGCGAGCAGCGTCGCGGCATCGACCAGATCGGCGAGCCCGGCTTTTTTGAGGGCCGCAGCCATCTGATGTCTCAGGTCTCGCACGCTAGACAGGTCCGCTCCGGTACGCGCTTCCATGAGGGCGGTGCCGGCCTGGTGGTGGATCGCAGTCGTCATTACGACCTCCGGGTGATGCCGGTGGACAGGTCACACCAAATGTCGCAATCCGAGCAGACCTGAACATCCGGGCTATCCCGTACACGACTACGGATTCCGCCCGACTACGTACCTGCGCACCCCGGCCGGATCCCACGGGGCTGCCGCGGCCCTCCTTGGGGCAGGCCGGAGCCTGGATACGGCCAGCGTGTCTGGTCGGTGACAGCAGGGTGGGTGCTCGGCAGCCTGGCGGCCGAAGCTGTTGTCCGGGCATGGCCGTATCCCGCCCAGTGGTGCAGGCGGTCATCCCTCGCGAGGCACTGGGTCGGTGGGGAAGATCTTGTCCTTGCCCCCGGGCCAGTGATCCGGAGGCGCGGATACGGCGGCCCGTTCAACCGCAGGTGCAACGGCTTCGACACACCGAGCCCGGTTGGACCGGTCCGCCACGTCGGTCTGATCATTAGGAGGCTGGCCTCGGTGCTGTCGCCGGTGGGGGTGGTTCCGGTCTGGTGACCGCTCGGCGCGTGGTCACCCTGCAGTTGCCTGGTTCGGTAGAGACGGCGGTGTGCCTATGCGGCGGCATCGGTGAGGGTAGCTGATGCTGCTGTGTCGTGATCGACTGAGACGCCCCGGCATGTCGTTGCGCGCTCCCGTTCGAGCCGATACGTGCTTGTCCGCCTACGGCAAGAACGGCGCTTTCCCGCGTCGGCGACTGTGCGGGCAAAATGGCCTCGACGGGACCATGCCCGCCGCCGTTGCGCTGGTGGCACCGGACGCGTGGACACCGGCGCCCGGTTGCACTCTCATGGGGAAGCGTCCTGTACTGGGTTATGGGCCGCACGCCCGCCGAGGAATATCCGCTATGGCAGCCACATCGAAAGACGACGTCCTCCACCAGTACGGCGTCCGCGTCCAGCGGCTACACAACTGGCTGTGGCTGCTGTTCTCGGCACTGCTAGCGACTGCGGTGTACGCAGCCACCCCACCCGATCGCTGGGACGTCCTGCTGGTCGTCGTAGCGGCGCACGCGCTGCTGACCATTGTGGCTCTGATCTGGTGGTACCGTCGCCCGCCTCGGCGGCACTTCGTCCTGGCCTCCAGCGCCTGGGGAGTGCTGGACGTGTTCGCGACGCTGCTGCTGCAGCAGCTGACTGACGGCGCCTACCTGCTGCTGCTGTTCCTGTTCTTCCTGCCGGTGTTCTCTGCATTCAACGTGCGCCCGACCACCACCGCCATCACCGTGGGCGCCAACGCAGCGGCCTTCATCATTGCCACCCTGTCTGATCCGGTGCTGGTCGCGGAGCTGACCGGTCTCGACGTCGGCGTCGTCATCGCAGCGCATCTCTTCCTGTGCGCGCTGGTGATCACTCTCACAGTGATGCAGCGCTCGCTGGCTTTCCGCATCGGCAAGCTGGTCGATGACCGCTCTGCGCTGTTGACGGACGTCATGAAGGCTGAGGAGCGTGAGCGGCGCACTCTGGCCGAGGGGTTGCACGACGAAACCTTGCAGACCCTCCTGGCGGCCCGACACGACCTGGCGGAGTACACCGAGGCCGGTGACAGGCCGGCGCTGCGTCGTCTGGACGAGGGGCTGGCGTCGGTGACCCGTTCCCTACGACAGACCACCTACGAATTGCACCCTTCTGTCCTAGAGACAGCGGGACTGGCTCCGGCTGTCCGGTCGCTGGTGCGGTCAGCGCAGGAACGAGGCCGGCTGAGGGGCTACTGCGACATCTCTTACAGCACCACCTTGCACGACCGGCTGCTGTATAGCACCGCACGGGAGTTGATCAACAACGTCGTGCGACACGCCGAGGCTTCGCGGCTCGACGTCGCGCTCGCCCAGCACCCCGGGTGGGTGGACCTGACAGTGACCGATGATGGCAGTGGCCTGGACCCCGAATCCCTTCGCAGCCGCCTGGCGCACGGGCACATCGGCGTCGCCTCGCACCGGGTCAGAGTGGAGGCCGCAGGCGGCACGTTCGAGTACCTGCCCGTGCCGCAGGGAACGTCAGCACACGTGTCCCTGCCCCTCGACCCCGGAGACGAGCCGACGCCAGCGACCGGATGAGACCGCGGAGCGTTTCCCCACGTCCACGGGCTGTGCGGATCACCCGCTGGGTATGCGTCCCACCGGAAGCACGCACAGCCGTGACGGCGCAAGCACGGTGATCCGCGCGGCAAGTTGCCCGACCGCGTTGGCTCCTCCTCGCCGTCCTGCGAGCTCGTCGAAACGCTGTCAAACCCGCCCTGCCGCCGATCATGCTTCATATCCATGCGCGCTTCCCGAAGCGGGGGCGAGCAATGGGTCAAGACAGACGTCCATGACTGCGGATGCTTCCACTCACGGATCCCGGACAGCCGTCTGTGAGAACGATGAGCGCGTGGCAGCGAAGCCGTCACTGGCGTTCCCGCTGTAGCCCAGGAGGGCTATTCACGGGGTTCACCAGCCTTGCTTGTAGAAGGTGAGGGCGGTGATGGTCTTGATGCGGGGGAAGGCCGGTGAGGGAGCCGCGGTAGCGGGTTGTGAGGATCTTCCAGACCTTGAGGTGGGCGATGGCCCGCTCGACCGCGGCGTGGAGAGCGCTGGCCGGATGGTTTAGGCCGGGCGGTGAGTAGCCCGTTTCCGATGTAGCCCAGGTCGCCGATGGTGTCCCCGTGGGCGAAGGCTTCCGGGAGGTCGACCCAGGCATGGGTGTCGTGTCGGCTCCCGGGAACCGGGGCGGAGACCGCGGCAGGTCTTTGGCGGAGTGGCTCGCGACCCGGAGGTTGAAGCCGGTGTTGCGGTGCTTGCCGGAAAACATCGTGATGCCCTCGCTAGCTGAGTCAGGTGGGTGCAGGGTTCCGTCGATCAGGACGATCCGGCTGGCAGAGGCCTGGGGCGGGGTCGGGGACATGACGGGCCAGAACTTTTCTCAACCACCGGCTGTAGCGTTGTCCAGCGGCGCGAGACGGTCGACTGAGTCACGCCGAACAGTTCCGCAGCCGCTTCCTGAACGGGGTCCTGCCGCACCAGGTACACCACGAGGACCACCGACCGGTACAGGCTCAGCGCCCGCATCCGCTCCGGCGGTAGAGCATGGGATCAGGCTGGCACCCGCACTACCAGTCCCGTCAGTTGATCGTCTTCCAGCCCTGTCGTAACGTTCCAGCTCAACGGCCCTGCCGGTGGAGTTCTGACGTCGTCGCAAACATCAGACTACCGAGCAGGGCTGCCTTGACGATCAAGGAAACCACAACGCTCCGTAAATAGGCCTCACGCATTGTGGTGGCAGGGACGGGGCTCTCCAGCCAGTAGGGGACGGAAGCGGTGAACTTTCAGCGTGGCGTCCGTCCCCGGCTGCTCGACCTGTCCAGGGTTGTTCAGCCGGGGACGGTGCCCGGTCCGGCAGTGCTGTCTTTCGGTTGCCGGGCCGGAGTTTCTAACCCGTGACGATGCGGGCCACGGACTGGAGCTGCCTACGCCAGGTGTTCACGGACGACAGATAACGGCAACCAGGCCCCGAAGAAGATCAAAACCGCATGCTGATTCTCTGTGCGTCCTGAGCTGAGCGAGACCCGGCCGGTTCGATCACTGCCGACCAGGCCGGATGGTTGTCCTCAACTCGTGATGATCCATGCGTTCACCGTGCCCTCGTCCAACCCCGAAATGCACGCTATCTCTCGGCTTCGTATACCGCTGCGCCATGCAGAGATCACACATATTCTGAGCGACGCGACACGTGAATCGAGGCCGATGCGCCATGAATTCGCCGAAGCGGCAGGCACGGAGGGGTATGCAGTCAATTCCTCTACAGCATTCCGCAGGTCACTTCGAGCCTGTGAGATATCTGCCGTTTCCATGGGAATTCCTTTGCGGTAACTACCAGACATTTTCGCCGGGGGACGGGCGTAGCGTGCCCTTATTGAATCCGACCCAAAGTCTCAGCATGACGCCCACACCGCCCATCATTACGCAAGGGCGGTCGTGCCCGTTGTCGGGTGAAGGGATGACGTGCCAGCTGATCCCCTCTCGGACGACGGTTCCACTGGGAAACGACATCAGGGGGCTGATCCAGCTGGGGCGGGGCTGATTCCAGCAAGGCCCTGCCCGGGTACGGTCTCGGTCTGACGGTGAGCTCGGTCGCGGCGGAGCGTCGTGGACTCCTCCGCAGAGGCTGGGCCCGGTTGCTCACTACGCCGATTCACCGAGGGCGGCGGACGCGAAGTGCTGGGGTTGGTGGTCGGTGACAGCGAGACCGAGGTGTTCTGGAGCGAGTTCCTGCGCTCGCTGCGCGAGCGGGGCTTGAACGGGGTCCGCCTGGTCATCGCCGACCAGCACAGCTGCCTGGTCAAGGGCCGTGCGCAAGGTCATGCTCGGCGCTGCCCACCAACGGTTCCCTGTTCACTTCCTGCGCAACGTCTTCGCGGTGATTCCGAAGGGCTGTGCCGAGATGGTGGCAGCGATCATCCGCACGATCTTCGCCCAGCCCCACGCCGCAGCCGTCCGGGCTCACCCCACACCGTCGCCGACATGCTCGACCGGCAGTTCCCCAAGGCCAGGTCCATGCATCCTCGATGCAAGGAGGATCTGACCGCTTTCGCGGACTTCCTTAATCGACACTGGAAGAAGATCCAATCGATCAACCCGCTGGAACGGATCAACCGCGAGATCAAGCGCCGGACCGACGTCGTCCAGATCTTCCCCAACCCTGACGCCCTCGAACGCCTCACACCGTCGTCAACGGTGCCTTTGCTCTCGCCGTCATCCTGCTTGCGGCCCTCGTGCTGATCGGAGCCAGGGGCGCCGCGCCGTGGATGCGCACGGTGGCATGGGGCGGGCTCGCTCTGGGTGTTCTTGGTTTGCTGATCGCGGGCGGAATGTGGCTCGGCCTCTTCGTCGATCTGCCCCACGTGCCTGCGCCTTCGAGGCTGCCCCCAAGCCCGCGCGCTGACCCCTTCAGTACTGAGCAGGGTCGGGGACTGGCCAGGTGGCTACCGCTGCGCTTTCCGGTCCCCGCCCCTTTCACACCACGCGTGTGCTTCTTCCGCGCACGGCAGCATCGTGCACCGGCTGGCATGCACCGCCGTCCTGTGCACGTTTCCGGCGACGCGGTAGACCCCGAGCCAGGTGATCCACCCGTTACTGACTTTGTTGGCGCGATGTCGTGGCTGACAAGCGGTGGTTGTCGAAGTAGGCCGGTTGCATGAGGTATCCGCAAGGGGGCGGGCTGACCGCGGAGCGACGGGCATTTCGCGAGCACATCCGGATGGGGGCGGCCGAGTTGTTC
>NZ_JBWKDT010000076.1:0-14676 GCF_056435785.1 Streptomyces sp. NPDC043870 | reverse complement strand
GAACAACTCGGCCGCCCCCATCCGGATGTGCTCGCGAAATGCCCGTCGCTCCGCGGTCAGCCCGCCCCCTTGCGGATACCTCATGCAACCGGCCTCCTGCGACAACCACCGCTTGTCAGCCACGACATCGCGCCAACAAAGTCAGTAACAACGCTCGTGATCAATACACCTAGACCTTGGCCGCAGCCTTCTCGGCGCGTGCGCTCTCGGCAGGGCCGGGCGCCGCGACGTTGGCGGTGTCGTGCTCGGGCGCCGTGTAGAACACCGTGCTTCCCTGCTTGGAGCGCTCCGCCAGGCTCTTGGAGACGAGGTTCTCCAGCGCGTTGCGCACCAGTTGGGTGTTGGTCCCTGCGCGTCCCGGGTACGCCTGGGCCAGGGCCGCGACCACCTCGCTGACCTTCAGCGGCTCGTTGGTGAGGAGCCGCTGCACCAGTTCATGCAGGTAGGGCCCGGTCTTCTTGGCTGCCGCGTGCGTCGGCTTCGCCCCGCGGCCGGGCTTGGAGGACCGTTCCGCCTTCTTCGGCTGCTGGCGGCGGGGGGTACCGTCCGACTTCATTGCCTTCGCACGTCGTGGCTGTGGAACGGCCTGCGGCGCGGCTGCCGTGTCGGGGGTGGCATCCGCGTGGCTGTTCGGTGAGCCGTCCTCGGACACCGGCAGGGCGGCTGGTTCCTTCACCGGCGTGACAGGTGCCCCGGCCTTGGTCCCGCACATTTCGGACAGCAGCTTGTGGTCGTGCTAGAGCCGCGCGAGACGTGCCTGCAGGTCCGTGATCTGCGAGCGACTCGCTCTTGTTCCTGCTCGTTGGTCTCCAGCACGCCGGCAAGCTGTTCTGTGTACTGGTCCTGGGGGTTGGTATTGTCCGGTTCGTTGGACATGGCAGCTCGCTCTCGTTGCGGGGGTGATGAGGCCGGATGCTACTCACCCCGGGGTGGCGGTAGTTGCGATAACGGGCGATATGCACTCTGCAGTGACGTGACTGACCAACCATCATGCTCCGCAGTTGATCGCGTAGCTGTCCGGTTGGAGGCCCGGACGCGACCGAGTCCGGCCCGTTCGTCCCCAGACGCGATCCTATGCTGCTCCGGGAACCGCCGGGTTGCTGAGCGTCGAGCGGGAGGGATGCCATGACCAGCGCGAGTGCCCACTGGCACACGGATGCTGCCTGTCGGACGACGGACTCGGAGGAGTTGTTCGCCGACGCTGCGGAGCAGAAACGCGCCAGGGCTTTCTGCGTCGGGTGCCCGGTACGGACTGACTGCCTGGCCGAGGCGCTCGACTTCCGGATCGAGTTCGGCGGGTGGGGCGGCATGACGGAGCGCGAGCGCAGGGTGCTGCTACGTGGCCGACCCGGGCGTCGCCTCGTGGCGGGATGTGCTGGAGGAGGCTCGCCGCGCGCACGAGCAGCCGCGTGCGAGCTGACCTGACCGACACCGGTGTTGCCGACGTGACACGCTCCATCCTGAAACTGGTCATCGGCCGGTTCTGCTGCCCGGCCCAGGCACCGGGTACCGAGAGCCTCAGCAACTTCGCCGAGATAGGCATCGGTTCGTACCGGAAGGTCAGCTGCGCGGACGGCAACAGCGCGTGTCGCAGTGGAATTTACGGTGCGGAAGAGGTCTGACGCGCGTAGAGGACGCAAGCGGGGCGCATACGTCCGCTTTGCGCTCGGGGGCGACGCGCCGAATCGGGGCGCCCGGGTGCGGTAGTTCCTGCCTCTGTCGTCGACCAGCCCATGCGGCGTGACCGTGGACTGTGCTCCGCGTCTCCTCTGCGTCTCCGGGCAGGAATTGCGTCCGATCACGCTCACCGACTTCGTCGCCCGCCAGACCACCGGCACGGTAACCACATCTCGTGACTGACCGCGCCCGCGACGAGGCGGCCGCCTGCGCGGGCGCACCGACGGCGACGGCGGACTTCCGCCCTCGTCCCGCGCGATCATCTCCCCCTACGACTCCCCGGCCTGCTACGCGCGCCGGGGACAGACCCCCGCTGGAAGGGATTCGCCGCCCATCTCACCGAGACCTGCTCATCCGACGGCGCCAACGTGATCACGGACGTGGCCACCACTGCGGCAACCACAAACGTTTCCCAGGCTCTGCCCGGCATCCACACCCGCCTGGGGCGCCGCGCCTGCTGCCCGCCGAGCACCTCGTCGACGGCGGCTACACCTCCCTGGTCCCCTGGAACAGGCCGCCCGGGAACATCAGGTCACGGTCACCGGACCGCTGCCGGGCAACCCCACCCGCCAGCACCGCAGGAACGAAGGCTTCGGCCGGGACGACTTCCACATCGACTTCGACCGCCGGCAGGTCACCTGCCCGCAAGGTCAGGTCAGCAGGGGCTGGGACGGCCCTTACCCCACCTCCTCGCCTTCTGCGGCCCCGCTGATCGTGGCTCGGTTCACCAAGGGCCAGTGCCAGCCCTGCCCGGTCCGCACCCAGTGCACCACCTCCCGCGAACGCGCACGGAACGTGGGCTTTCCCCGCGAGAACTCCGCGACCTGCAAGTCCGTGTCCGCGCTGAACAGCAGACGCCCGAGTGGCAAGCCGCTATGCGGTCCGCTCCGGAGTGGAGGGCAGCGTCAACGAGTTCGCCCACGGCCACGGCATGCGCCGCTGCCGAGGACAGCCGAAAGTCCACCTGCAGCACGATGTTCACGGCCATCGCCGTGAACATCGAGCGTCTTAGCGGCCTGCCACCGACCGGAGAAGCACCCCTGCCCCGGCCACCGACCTCTTCCAGGACTTCCTGGACCAGCACGGTCCCCCCGGCTGAAGTCCTGGCGGGCCGTCAGCGGCTGATTTCGACAGCTCCAAGATCCCCGACAGAGTCAAGCTTATGGTCATGCCGAACTGTGCAGCGGCCTGGAGCTGGGCGGCCTTGAAGTCGGCGCCCGTGACCGTCGCCGGGTGGTTGACGTAGCGGGCTCCGTGCAGTGGTCAACGCTCGCGTTCCTCCCACCGGAAAGTGATCGCTGTCAAGCCGGTCAGGACCGCACTGGTCAATAGCAGCAGCCCGCTGCTGTAGAGGGTGGAATACTGTGCAGGTAGCCCGGTGAGCGTGTGCCTCAGCAGGTCTCCCATATAGGTGAACGGAAGGAGCTCGGCCGCCTCTGCGACGGGCGAAGGGAACAGTGTTACCGGCAGTAGGACACCGCTGAGCATGAGCATGGCGGGAACGGCGACGCCGAGCAACGGAGTCACCAGCCCCGGTGAGGCGAACAGACCGCCGAGGAAGTAGCCCAGTGCAGTGAGCGTGACGAAGCACAGCAGCAACGTCCACAGCAGCAGAACAGGGTGGCTTGTATTCAGCGCGCCGCCTGCAGATGCCATTGCTCCGACCAGCACCAGCTCGGCGCCCACCACTACGGCGCGTGCGGGTACCAGCGCGGTAACGAAGGTCAGTGGTGTCACTGGCGTGAGGCCGACCGCGCGCAGTACCCCGCGCTGCCGCAGCACTGTCAGTGGTACCGCCGTCCCGGTCGTGGCGAGCGAAGTCATGGCCAGCAGGAGCACCGCCGGCAGCCCGAAGGCGAGACTGTCGACCGGAGCAGCGCCCGGTGCAGGGCTGACGTCCGGGAGAAAGGTGAACAGCAGGACGAAGCCGAGCGGGAACACGACCGACAAACCGAAGTTCACCGGGTCGCGGGCAAGTTCGCGCCCACTGGTCAGGGCAAGCTGGCGGAAGGAGGCGAGTTTGGGCATCAGTCTTCCTCTTCCTGCTCGCGTCCGGTCAGTGCGATGAATACGTCATGAAGAGAGCCGGGGCAAATTTGCATCGTTGTCGTTGATACCTGGCCTAGTCGGCTGATGCGCTGTGCTGTGCGCTCGGCTTCGGCGGTCAGTAGCCGGGTCTCGTAATTGCTGCCGCGTCTGTGTACCGAGACCCCTCGCACCCCGGGAAGGGCGGAGAGCCGGTCTTTCTCCGGCGGAGCGGACGTGCGTACCGTGATCACACTTGGGGCGTGTCGACGCACAAGATCTGCAGGCGCACCGTCGGCGAGAACACGGCCCTTGTCCATGATCAGTACCCGGTCGCACAGGACCTCGGCTTCTTCCATGGAGTGAGTGGTGACCAGCACTGTGTCACCTCTGCGCCGCTCGCTGACGGCATTCCAGATCAGTTCTCGGGCGTTCGGGTCGAGCCCTGCCGTGGGCTCGTCCAGCAGCATGAGCTCGCACTGCCCGGCGAGCGCCAAGGCCAGTCTCAGTCGTTGGTGCTGACCGCCGGACAGGGCCTTGGCCTGCTGGTCGGCCGCTGTCGTCAGGCCGACTGAGTCTATAAGTTCCGCTGCCGAACGGGGCCTTGGGTAAAAGGAGCACCACAGGTGGACCGTCTCCTTCACCGTCAGATACTGGAACAGCGTGCCCGACTGCGGTTGCACGCTGACCCGGACCGAGAGCGACCGCTGATCCTTGCGCGGGTCGAGCTGCAACACCTGAATCAGCCCGGAGTTCAGCTTCCTCAGACCGGCGATCGCCTCCAGCATCGTCGTCTTGCCCGCGCCGTTGGGACCCAGCATGCCCAGCACCTCGCCGCGAGCGGCGGTCAGGTCGACCCCGCAAAGCGCCTGGACCGAGCCATAGCTCTTCACTGCCTGACTGACCTGGATGACGTTGTGATCCTCGTCCAGTGAGGCCCACATGCGGTCATCGTCCATAAGCGTCATCGTCATGTCTCCTTTCTCGGCCGCTCAGTGGGCCTGAGTTCTTTCAGGCCTGGCAAACTTCCCCCTGTCGCGGTCCGGGCGGTGGGCACTGGTGTGCCCACCCGGCACTACAGTCGGTCTGCTTCGTCGGCCAATGCGTCCTCCTCCACTGGCAGGCCGACTGCGAACCCCATCACTGGCACTTCGGTGTGCAGGTCGATGTCGGTGTGCTGACGCAGAACGTGGGGAAGCACACCTGCGAATCCGCAAGCGGCCAGCCGCTGGTGGGCGGCGGTCAGCCAGGCAGCCGCTATCGCAGCAGCCCCACGCAGTTGCAGCCGTCGGTAGCCGTGCGCACCGTCGTGCTGGGCCATCGGCATGAGTGGCCCGTGCGAGATGACCAGAGCTGGGGCTGCGGCGAACTCCACCTGCAGAACGGCGTTCGCCGGGTCAAAGTCAGCAGGCAGCGCATTGAGCAGAACAAGCTCGGCCTTCTCCGGCATGAAGCGGTAGAAGCCCGGGACGAGTCCGGTCACGCGCAGTGCCAGCACGGTGAGCGTGATCGGGAAGTCGTGGGCATTGGGCCAGCCTTCCCTCGTTGCCGTATCGGCCTCCGCCAGCAGGTGCAGCAGTTGGTGAAGGGGGAGCGGATCCGGGTGGTAGCGTCGCAGCGAGCGGCGCATGGCGAGCGCCTTGGCCAGTTGACCGTGCGTCGCGGCGGCGGGGGGGAACGGGCCGGCGGCCGACGTACGTGGCGAGTGCTCGTGCAGCTCTGATGACAGTGCGTTCACCAGGTGGCCTGGTGCGGGCATCGGCGGCATTGACTCGTCAGCCGGAACTTCAGGTGCCGTCCCGAGTGAAGCAGTCAGTTTCATGTGTCCATCTCCAGGCCGACGACGGCCACTACAGGTTCGGCAGTGTGTGCGACACCGATGAGGTCGGCCACGTCGGCGAACGCGGCGCGCTCGGCGCAGACGGCTGACCAGCCCACCGCGTTGGCGACTCTGGTCAGGTGGTACATAGCGAATCCGGCGTCCAGCATGCAGAGGCGCATCCCAAAGGAGTTGTACTTCGACGTCACACGCCCCAGGGCTCCGGTCAGCACGACGGCGGCCGGCCCACCGACCAGCACCTCAGCCTGGGCCAGCCCGGTGGTTTCGAACGTCCTCAGCATCACAAGTCGGTGATCGAAGGGCTCGTAGACGAACACACCCGGCGGTAGCTGGGGCAAGCTGGTGTTCACCAGATAGCCCGTCGTCGAGCCCAGGTTTCCCCCGGTGGGCGCGAAGCGCTGCACTTGGCGGGGCAGCACTTCGCGAACACCGAGAGCGAAACGCAGCACGCAGCTCAACTGCTCCAGCGGAATGTGGAGGCCAGTGGAATCCCACTGTGCCAGGTCGCCAGGCGTCACCTCCGGCAGCGCGAAGCGGCGGTGCGAATGGAATTCCTTGCGCTCGAACTGCTTGCTCAGATTGGCCACCCGGTAGTGAGTCTGGTGTGCCTTCGGGTCGGTCAGCTCCCGCGGGGGGAATCGGACTGCATGGTCGTAGGCCGGTGCCAGTGAGCGCCGCGCAGTCTGGTCGTCATCTACCGGGCAAGGGGGAACGGTGACCAGCAGCTGCTCGGCTGCCCAGGTGTCCAAGTCGAACCGAAGCGCACCACGGATTGAGCTCGGCCGCCCTAGGCCGGTAAGCAGGTACAGCACCTCGGTTGCCACCAGGGCCAGGGCGGCCTGCTGATGCTGCGGCACGGTGTGATCTTTCGACTCGGGGTGACTGCCTGACCACTGGGTGTAGGACGGCGACACACGCCGGTCGAAGCGCGGGCCCAGGTGCAGCACCGGGCCCTCCAGAACTACGCGCAGCCACGGCAGATTGCGGACGGCTGCCTGCTCGTCGAGCTCGCTGAAAGTCTGCTGAGGTTCCGGGGCCGCCGCTACGGCGACCACGAGAGCGGCGCCGTCCTGAGGGTTTGCACCGTTGGCCCGGTCATGCGGGCGGCGGACTACCAGGCCCAGCTCTTCCAGCATCGTGGCGAGATCCGCGCCGAGGGCCGGGTCGCCGACCACCTCGACCGGCTGGTCCGGGAGGGTGCGGAGCACAGCGTCCGTGCTGCGATGCCGCCGCGTGGTGTCCAGTGCCCGGCCGAGCCAGAGCGCGACCGGCGTGGCTGGGGCGGGTGGATCGTCGCCCTCCTCCAGCAGGCCGCGGGTGTAGAGCAGGGCAACTGCCGCGCGGATGTGCTCTTCCGGGGCTCCAAGGCGGGCAGCCAGCTGTGAGATTGTCTGTTCACCGTTGAGTTGCTGCAGCAACTGGGGCAGCAAGCCGGTGGCAGCGCTGCCGCGGAAGGTCTGCCGCTCGGCAGCGCCCTCAACGAGAAGGAGATTGTCGAACTCGAGTATCGCCATTCCTGGGAGCAGCCGCGGCCGCCGGGGCATGTGGAACTGCGGATCGCGTTCGACCGCTTGCAGCATGTCGTTAGCTGTTGCGTGCGATGTGGCGGGGAGTTGTTCGGCCATCAGTGTGCCTCCCGCAGCGTGGCCGTCGCGCTCGCCACCGCCAGGAGTGTCACCCAGGACCTGTCACGCTCCTCCGACAACCAGGGTGAGCGGGCGTTGCCGTGCCGACCGACCAGCTTTCCTGCTCTCGCGTCCAGGGCAAAGCAATCCAGCATCCGCACCCGCTGCAGCTCGTCGTCGTCTCCGCAGCGAAGCCTGTGGAGCACGTCGAGCGCGGTATGCGAGGCCAGGGTCACCAATGTGGGCAGGTATCCACGGGGGGCGGTATTGGGCACGGATGCGTAGCGCTCTTCGGCTAGACGGCGGACCTCCCGGTCTGGGGAGTGCTGCCGGATCCGGCGGCGGAAGCAGTCCATCGTGGCGCTCGCGGTGGGTCCGAGCACCGGGCCAATGCGCAGGTAGGGATGCTCCAGTGCTACCGGCAGCAGGAGCGCTCGGTGGTGCAACGCCCATTGATCGGCGGCCCGCTCCAGGTCCGTTCTTGGGCGGTTGGTAACCAGCACCAGGGCATCGGCAACAGGCCATGTCTCGCCGCAGGACGTCGTCGCGTCGCTGTCCACGACCGTTGTCACCCGGTGCATACGACCGACTTGTTCGGCGACAGCGGCGCCAAAGTCACCGCAGTGGACCACCAGCAACCGGCCTGAGTCACGGGCTGTCACGGGATGTGCGTGCATTGTTCTCTCTCCCTCACGCGAACGGCTGTGGCCAAGGATTGAGATCGGCCTCGGCTCGTACGGGGTGACCCATGCGGGCAGGTGCTTCGTACAACCGGGGGTGGCCACGGAACTGGGCCCGGTACGCGAAGGAGAGTGGCTGGAGACCGGGCACCAGTGTCCGCACTGCAGTCATTCCGGCTTCTCTGGCCTCGTCGGTGGTCAGGTCGACGGCGTAAGCCGAGTACCCCCCGGCCCGCAGCCGCTCCAGCACGGCGATCAGCTCTTGGTCGGGGTCATCACCGTGCAGGTTGGGCAGTTCGGAGATTCGGCGGGTGTGCGGGCTGCTGAGAAGGAAGTCGAAAGCTTGCGCGCGCGCGGCACTGGCCATGTGCAAGGCGCCGTCGAATACGGTCATGAACTCTGCAGGATCGGTGCGTTCCACGGCATGCATCCCATAGGCCAAGCGGCAGGAGACGATTTCTCGCGTCGCTTTGACGACGGCGTCCACCGGGTCGAGGTCCGTGGCACAACCGACGACGTTGTGATACTGCTCGCTGTACTCCGCGATCCGCACGGCGTAAACGGTAGGTACGCCGATGTCGGTGGTGGCGTCGAACAGTTCAACGCGCATCCCCGGCACGCCGAGGGACCGGTCGAGCATGTTCGCGGCGCGGTCTGGCAGTTGGTCCAGCTCCAGGCGCGGCAATTGCAGCATCTGCAGCCAGGTCAGTGCGATGGCGTCCCGCTCGATGACCTCGCACAGCCCCTTGGCCAACGCGACGCGTGGATCGGAATGAATGGCGCACCCGGTGGAGATGGGGTTGGTTATCAGCTCCGCGGGCGTGCTGGAAGCGATGTACAGCCAGACATATATTGCCGGGATCCACACGGGGCGTGCCTCGTGCAGGTTCACGCCGCGCACCCAGCGGATCGGCTCAGTAGGGTCCGGGCGGCGTAGGGGTTGGCCCGGCATCGCGAGTTCGGCGTCGGACAGACGGGGCAGCCCGCCGAGGTCGAGGGCCTCGGAGCCCAGTTCCGCTGCTGTTGCGGTGATCAACTGCTGCGGCGTCCAGACCGCCGAGCAGTAGCGCTCCAACGACTCGGCGATGGACAGCCAACGGGCGGTGTGAGGATCCAGCGCGCCACCTGCGCCGTCGAGCTCACCAGGGGTGCTGATGCCTTCACGATCCCGATAAACGCTCACCGGGTCGACAGACTCTGCGAGGTCGCCCAGCTGACTGGTGAATATAGGCACCGCCGGCTCGCCTTGTACATCGGGTAGCCACACCGCCCGGCTCACGAGGCCGCCGAACGGGGAGACCAATCGATCCAGCCGGTCGGCCACCTCGGGCCGGCTAGTCGGCCCGTCGTTCTTCGGTAGCTCGGAGACTGTCATGCGGGCTCTCCTTCCAGGTGACCGAGCGGCGGCGCCACGGTAAGTGAGTGGTGCAGGATGCGGGCCGCTACCGCCTCTGCTATCGCGGGTGCACCCAGCCGGTTGTGTGTGAGGTGGGCGTGGTGGAACAGCAGGTATGCCGCTGGCGCACTTCCGGCGTTCTTGCGCGTGCGGCAATGAGTGACCGACTTGAGAGCTTCGAGGTAGTCCCGCCATGGATCCGCAGCCCTTTCGGGAAGGTGCATGGCTGTGGCGATCCGCATCACCGACTCGGCCCGCTGCTGAGCCGCCTTGCCGAGGCCGGCACGCTGGACCCGGGACATCCCGGTCGTCCAATAGCGCCAGTAGTGGTACAGGAAGGATGACCGATGGGTGGCAGGCAACAACTCGGCCACGGCAGAAAGGTGCTGCACCATCAACGGGAGTTGGCTGCCGGCCGCGATCCCGCTAGTGCCGTTGAGCAGGGCGAGAACAAAGTCGCTCGACGCGGAGAAGACTCGTTCGGCATCAGTGACGCCACTAGTACCAGGATACTTCGCAGTCTCCTGCTCATAGTAGTCGAGCACCGCCGACCAGCCGGGGCGGCGGGCCGAGTCAATGAGCTGCCGCTCCAGCAGGTCTCGGCATTCGACGGTGGTGTGGAACCGCAGTCGTAGATGCGAGCCGAGCTGGTCGGTGAAGCGGAGGAAGAACCAGAGTGCCGCCGGGTCCGCAGCGTGCAGCTTGCCCACCAGCTCAGGGACGAGTTCCTGCAGTACGGTGCCCGTGACGTCACCGTCTGGTTCGGTCGCCGGACCCGCCATCCTGTAGTAGAGCCAGTCCCGGTGCATCACGACCACCCTCGAGCCGTAGGAGCGCACCCGGCCAGAATCATGAGCTCAACGGTGTGCCGCGAGCCGTCCTTGCCCCTCACCCAGTGCTGATCCCGTCGAGGCAGCGGCTCCACGACTCGTACGTCAGCCATCTGGCGCAGAAGGGGCAAGAGTGCTGCCGCCACCGTGTGTGGATGGTCCAGGCTGAACCATGCGGGCTTGTCGGCCGACACGGCCATCATCGTGACAACGGGACGGACGAATCCCTCGCCCGGAACGCCGTTGGCCGCGAACCACTCACGCAGCTGGAGCAGATGGTATGCCCCGAGCCGCTCACCGGGACTCGGCACCGGAACGAGCCGACTGGGTATTTGCCACTCCGCCCGGCGCAGCACCACTCGGCCTTGTTCCACGCGGGGCCGGTGGATAACTGTCTCGTCCGTGCTGTTCCGCCACGGGTTTGGAGCCTGGTGCAGGCTGATCGGCCGGAACGTCCACGGATCGGTAAGCAGTGCCAACAGCCGGGGAAGCGGGGAGATTGCCACCGCCGGAACCACACCCAGATAGTGCAGAGCGACGGGCTGGTGACTCCGGTCGGTAACTTGCAGGATGTCGTTGTGCGCATCATGGTGCAGTCGCAGATCGCCGATGGGCACTTCGCCTCGGTTGCCCGTTTCCGCCCAGTCCAATGCCGGAAGCACCGTGTCCGGCACGACCTGCATCTCCGAGACCTCTGCACCTACCCGCAGTTGTAGCAGTCGGCAGTCCGGCTGGGCTTGTGCCAGCCAGCGCGGCAGCTCCTCGACAAGCCGGGCACCGAGCACACCGGCGTTATGGCAGCGGGCGATCACCCCTGATCCGCCCGCATTCATCTGGTTGATCACCATCCGGTAGCGCCCGGCCGTCAGGTCGCTGGCACTTTCGGCAGCCAGCTGCGCGAACAGGGTTGCGGTGAGTGGAGCGAGGGAACCGTGGCCCCTCCGCAACGCGCTCCGCAACTCATCTTCGCCGGGCGGGTGGTCAAACTTCTGCACGGCGCTGCGCAGGTACTCCCGCTCGGTGCGTGGGTGGCGCAAAAACGACTCCAGGAATCCGAGTATGTCGTCGCAGCGGCCGCCTCGTCCGAAACGGCGCTGGAAGTCGGCGACGAGCCGCTGGTACAGCAGCGTGACCCTGGCCTGGGCCATCTGCGTGGACAGCGCGGCGCTCATGTCAGAACCGACCTGTGGGGGCAATAGCAGATTGGTGCCGGGGTCCTCAACGGTCTCGTGCCAGACGTGGATGTCAGCAGCCCACGGAGGCAACGGCGCATCGGCCAACCCGACGATCCGGCTCACCTCCCGGCGTACCCGGCGCTCGAGCCTGACCCGTTCTGCCGCGTCCGCAGCTGGGTAACGGCGCTCCGCCTCGGCCAGAGCGCCGCAAGCCGCGGTGGCCGCGCCACGGACGCCGGCTCTCTGCAGCATCTCGTGCAGCGCATCGAAATAGCTGACGGCGTCTTTGTCCCACGGAGTGTCGACCACAACAAGTCCAAGATCGAGCAATCGCCGCAGGGCGCCAGGGTCCTGGGCGAGCAGGCGACACCGCTCTACCGGATCGGCCAGCAATTCCCGATCCCGGCCGACGTGCACCACTTCGTGGGTGAACAGGACATTGTCGCGCACCTCAACGCTGCGTCGCACGGCGAGCGGGCCGTGCTCGCTGTTCCTGAAGCCGACTCCGCGCAGCGGTGGGAAGGCGGGAGCGGTATCCCGGGTGGTGGCTAGGGCATGCAGCACGAGCACGGCGAGTATGCGGGATAACCCAGTGCGGCGCGTCAGACCATCGGTTGCCACGCAGGTGGACGAGACGTGAGCGAGGTCGGCGGCCGCTAGCGTCGTCAGTCCGCTGAACGGGCTTGTCTTCAGGGCGGCCCTGGTCAGATAGGAGGTCAGCGTGCGCGCCCCGCGGCCGTCCAGCCGCAGGTCGCCGGGCTTACCCGTGAGCAGTGCGTCAACTAGCGTCGGTGATGCGACCGCTAGCGACGTCAGCCATTGATGGTCGGTTAGGGTGGTCACCAAGCGATCCCCAATGACCGAGCTTTCAAGCGCGAGGTGGCGCTCCGCCTGGGCAAGCTCAGTCGCAGCCTGCGCCTGCAGCTCGAGCCAGCGGGTCACCAACAAGCCAAGCTGCTCGCTCAGATGGTCCGCGAGCTGGGTGGCGTCGCGCCTTGTCCGCGTGACACAGCGTTCGTTGAAGATGTCCCGTTTGAGCCGCAATACGATTCGCCGCTCATGCTCGGGAAGGTTCGGCACCAACGTGTGCAGTCGATCGACGATCTGCGTGGCCAACTGCCTCGCGTCGGCCCTCGCCCGCTGGGCGCCGGCCAGAGCCGGCGCGGTTCGTGGCGCCGCCAGCAGGTCCACTGCGGCCACGTCCACCGAGCAGCGGCGCAGCACGAAAGGGCTGAACAGCCGGAGTGACATCGGATTGGCATCGCCCACCAGGCTCTCTGTGGTCATGAAAGGAGCCCCTTCAGCGACGAGTACAGCCAAGAGGCGAGGAGCGCGAAGGTGACCAGCACATACGCCACGGACGCCATGCCGTAGGCCCAGTAGCACGCCCGGGCGCGCCGGGTCGCCGCCGCCAGGAAGCTCGGCAGAGGGCGGCGCAGCAAGCGATGCAGAGTGTAGGTAACGGCTCGGTTGCGCAGGTTGACCTGCCCTGTGATCGTCTCCAACGCATGCTGGCCGTCGGTGGGAAGCAGTGGGTTGAAGTTGAACAGCAGTACGATCACCTCGTTGAACAGCAGCAGGTGCAGAACTCGGGCGATCTCACCGTCGGCCAGCGTAAGCGCGGACGCGACGGCCCCGATGCACAGCGAGTCGGACAACGGGCCAGCGAGGCTGATCGCTACGCGAGGCCAGCGCTTGGGGAGCCGATACGAGTCGCTGCAGTCGACGTAAGCAATGGGGATCACGTGATACCACAATGCAACACCTACGCCCCGGACTTGGACGCCGTAGTACCGGCAGGCCACCCCGTGTGCGGTCTCGTGCAGGCACATTTGCAGCAAGAACGCTGCGATGACCATCCAGGCCACAGATGGCGGGGGAATCGCCGTTGGCAGTCCCTTCGCGATCAGCGTGCCCACGCCGAAGAGGTAGCCCACCGGGCCGAGTACCCACGCGCCGGCCAACAGCCGGCGGGCTACTCGATGACGTAGCGGTTGCGCCAGCCAAGCGAAGACCCGATCCGCTCGGGCGGCGGATAGCTTCAGCTTTGAAGCGGGCACCTTGAGCTGACTGCGAGCCACCCGGCTGCCCGTATCGAGACGGACAGCTGCCACTCCGTCAAGCAGGTTCGCCTGCCGCAGGTCCAGGAGCAGAGCCTGCAGGCGGGTTGTGAGTTCCCTCTGAGGAACTGCGCTCCGCTGCGCCACGTACTCGCGGAGGTCGGCCAGTGTGGTCCCCGCTCTCAGTCTCGGCAGCAGTACCGTGGCTGGGCGGCTGAGCAGCGTGTAGCGGCCCGACTGAGGGTCGAACAACATGGGATGGTCATCTGGTCCAGGAAGAACCTCGATGCCAGGAACCAGACGGATCGGGTCCCTCTCCCCGATGTCGATTCCGGTATCTGCGGCCATCGATGAACTCCTTATGTGGCAGATTTCAAGACGGCGGCCAGGCGGTGGGTTTCAAACCTGCACTCCTTCCAGGACCTGACGCGCCCGGATGCCGGGGTCGCGACCAGCGGCGAGCCGACACAGGCCCAGCCGCTGGCCGCACACTGACGTGAAATCAGCAAGGCGGTACGCTGCTGCAACCCAGGGTGCTCCCACTACTGAGGGAGCCCGCAGGACATGAGAGACTACCAACGGTGCTCGCCGTGCCGGCACAGCAGAAGCCAGCGCTGACTTCGTTCGGCAGCGATTCCGACCAGAAGGTGGTCTCCTGCAGGTCCGCCTCGTCTGCAACCAAATCAAGATTCGGTACGCTCATGACCACTCCTATATCGTGCTAATGCTCCGTGCTTAACAATTGCCAGTGCTACTCGCAGTTCCGGCGGTCGAGATACACCCGGCAGGACAGCTAAAGCACCCGACAGTGCTAGCGGAGGCAGACGTACAAGCGCCGGCCGCGGTCTGCTCCGGCAGCTCGGTCAGCCACAGATCGAGCTGATTGGCCTCGTCCGCGACAAGGTCCAGTTCATATTTCATCTTGATTCCTCCTTGGTCGAGCTCATGCAGTGAGGTCAGATTGATGCAGAAAGCCTGGCCTCACTGATTTCATGCTGGCAGGGGAATTTGGTGCCTTTGCGCTGGGTGGCTTTGACCAAGTGTGAAGCCCTGGCGTCAACGGTTTCTGCTCCTTGCGACAGTCGAGACCGCAACTGATCGTATGGCGCCTTTCGCAGAAGCTAGGCTAACAGTGCGGCGCAGGCAAGTGGTTCACGGGAAATTGCCTGCGATCAGCGCGAGTTGAGTACTAAATACTCAGATGCCATCAGGTGAATACGGAAACCCTGTGAGGTGTCGTAGCGCCTTGCCCTGCGATGGACACCTCAGCGTTCTAGTGCCGCATCAGGCAACGTTCGCCCTGTCGTGACGCGTTGCTGGGTTTGCTGCGCCGGATGGCATCGGACGGCCAGAATGATCGCGTGGCTG
>NZ_JBWKDT010000075.1:0-15887 GCF_056435785.1 Streptomyces sp. NPDC043870 | reverse complement strand
GGGACTTATCTGGCTGCCACCGGGGACATCTCGGTGGCCGCCAGTGGGGCGAACTCCTGGCCGCCACCGGGGAGAACTACACGGCCGTTGACAGCGGCCCTCTCGGACTGCCTGGACATCAGCGGCTGGAAGCGCGTCGACGCCAAGACCCGCAAGGAGTTGCCTGTCCCGCCTGAGCGCCTCAACCGGTACGTGACCGCCGTCAAGGCCGAGAAGTGGGGAGACCAGTGGAAAATCCTGGAAGTCACCCCGGAGCAGCGCACATGCTGACCCGCAGAGCCATCACGGCCCTGTCCGCCGTCGCGGCTGTGACTGTGCTCAGCCCCGCAGTCGCCTACGCGGCTCCGCCCGATGGCGGAGGTCTCTGCCCCGGCCCCGACTCCTGGGTCCAGGTCTGCGCGGCCGACCCCGGCACGAAACCGTCCGGCGGTTCACAACAGACCGGCGACAAGGGCGGCGGCGGCAAGGGAGGCACAGCGAAGCCGCCGGAGTGCACGCCTGCTCAGAAGCTGGACCCGCAGCCGCCACCGAACAGCGAGTTGTGGGAAGGGCACGATCCCGCGGACGGCGGCGCTGTGTACTCACGCACCTGCCGCTACTACATGGCAGACGGCTCCTCGACGATGCTTCTTGAAACGATCTACGGAGGTCCCGGAGGTCCGCCGGCCGCCCCGGTCGTTGATCCGGCAGTCCTGGCACAAGAAGCCGTCGACAAGATGCTGCTGCGCGGCCCGAAGATCGGAATCACGCCGAAACCCGGTGGCAAGGGTGTGGTCGGCATGCCGGTCTACATGTGGACTGAGAAGGGCGCCGAGAGGTACGGCCCGAACACCGCGTCGGCGTCGGCTGGCGCTGTGACGGTGACCGCGACCGCGAAGGTCAGCAAGATCGTGTGGACGATGGGCGACGGGAAGACCGTCACCTGCACCACGGCCGGCACCCCCTACAACGCCTCGTTCGGCAAGAAGCCGTCGCCGGACTGCGGCCACCGCTACGAGGTCCCCTCCTCCACGCAGCCTTCTGGGAAGTTCCACGTGACCGCGACTTCCACGTGGTCGATCGACTGGCAGGTGGCCGGCGGTGGCCAGACCGGCCAGCTCACCGAGATCCGGGAGAGCGACGTGGACATCACCGTCGCCGAGGTCCAGGTCCTCAACTAGCCCTCCCCCGCTGAAGAACTTGAGAGGCACTCACCGCATGGAATCCCCCGCCGCCGCGCCGTCGGTGCCGCGCCCTGCCGCTCCGGCCCGCGCCGAGGTCCCTATCACCACCACAGCCCCGGTCAAGCGGGAGCGCCGCTGGTCGGTGGCCGCGCTGTGCATCGTGCTGGCTGTACTGGCCGGTCTGGGCGCGGCGGCGGCCGTCACCTCTGCCAGTGACCGTGTCCAGGTTCTGGCCATCGCCCGCGACGTGCCGGCCGGTCAGGCCCTCACGGATGCTGACCTGATCGTGGCCGAAGTCTCCGCGGACGCCGCGCTGACTCCGGTGCCCGCCGCTCAGAAGGCGTCAATGGTCGGCAAGCGGCCGGCCGTCGACTTGCGCAAGGGCGGTCTGCTCACCACCTCTCAGCTCGCCGAGGGCACGGGACTGGGCGATGACAAGCAGCAGGTCGGTGTGCAGGTCAAGCGGGGCCAGGCCCCGGCGGGCACACTCGCCCCCGGCGACAAAGTCCTTGCCGTCACCACGCCCGCTCAGGGCGAGCAGCAGAGCGGCAAGGAGGCCGAGGCGCCGCCGTCGACCATCAACGCCGTCGTCGTGACGGTGTCCCGCCCGGACGCATCGGGCACGGTCGTCGTCAACCTCGCCGTCGCCACTACGGACGGCCCGCTGCTGGCCACTCGAGCCGCGCAGGGCCGTATCGCGCTCGTTCGAGAACCGCGGAGCAGCTGATGCCCGTTACCGCGCTCGTCTCCGCCAAGTCCTGCGGCGTGACCGCTTCCGCACTCGCCCTCACCCTGGCCTCGAAGCGGCCGTCGCTGCTCGCCGAATGCGACCCGGCCGGCGGGACCATCCGGGCCGGGTTCCTGCAGGGCCAGGTCACCGCCGGATATGGCCTGTATCACCTGGCCGCGGCCGAGCGGACCAGCCCGGACGCGCTCGCCAACGCCTTCGCCAACCACCTGTGGCCGATGGACGAGGCAGGGCACCGCAAGCTGCTGCCCGGCCTGACCGATCCGGCCCAGGCTTCCGCGCTCGGCCGCACGTGGCCGGCCCTATCGGAGGTGATGCATGTCCTGGCCGATGAGGCCGGATACGACGTGCTCATCGACGGCGGTCGCCTCGCGCTCGAGGCGGGCCGGCTTCACACCACGCTCACACCCGCTCCGCTGGTTCACCAGGCCGACCTTGTCCTGCTGGTGGTCCGCGGCACCGAGCAGTCCCTCACCCTGGCCCGGCCCCTGATCGACCCGCTGCGCACTGAGCTGGCCGAGCGCGGTACCGGAGCGGACGCGCTGGGTCTGCTGCTTATCGAGGACGGCTCGTACCGCGCCCACCAGGTTGCCGAGGCTCTTAAGGCGCCCGTGCTCGCAGCCCTGCCCTGGGACCCGGACACCGCGAACTACCTCATCAGCGGCGGAAGGCCGCCGCGCGGCTACGGCCGCAGCCCGCTGCTGCGCCACGCCCGTACGGCCACCGAGCAGTTCGAAGCCGCCGCGTCCCGCCGCAGCATCCAGAAGCAGTACCCCCCGCGCCCGGCCAACCCGCAGCTGGCCGGCGTGCTGCAGCGGCTGACCGAGAGCCGAGGAGGCGTACGTGGCTGACGTCCAACAGCGCCCTGGCGTCAACGGTCACCCGGCGCCAATGGGCCGCGAGGACATCGCGGGCCTGCTCGCCGGAAAGATCGGCCAGCGCAGGCCGGCTCAGGCGCCGCCCACCCCCGCCGAAACGACGACCACACCCCCGGCGGCGGCAGCGAGCCCGGCCGCGGTGCCGCGCCTTGCGGGCCTGCCCGGGCAGCTCCCGGTCGGCTGGGAGGTCATCGAGGACCTCCAAGCCCAGGTGTCCAAGCAGCTCAGCCAGCGCGACCCGGACAAGCTCCTTGGGGAAGCCGACCGGCGCGCCCTCGCGCGGTCTCTGGTCACCACGGCAGTGGCCGCCTGGTCGACCAAGTACGCCCACGGCAACACCCCGCTGACCGCTGAGCAGGAGACGGCGATCGGCACCGCAGTGTTCGACAGCATGTACCGCGGAGGCCGCCTGCAGTCCCTGCTCGACGAGGACGGCGTCGAGGACGTGATGGTCGACGGCCTGCGCGCCCATGTCGAATATCACGACCGCCCCCGGCGCACGATCGAGAAGGTCGCGGACAGCCACGAAGAGCTGATCACCTGGGTCAACCGCATGGCGCGCCTGTCCGGGCATGGCGAGCGTGCCTTGACGCAGGCCACCCCGATGGTCGGTTTCCGCATGCCGGACGGCTCCCGCGTCACCGCGAGCCTGCTCACCTCCCGCCCGTCGGTGGTGATCCGCAGGCACCGGATCCGGCAGCACGGCATCGCCGAGCTGGTGCAGTGGGGTTCCATCAATCCGCTTCTGGAACGGTTCCTGGTGGCCTGCGTCCAGGCGAGGATGAACATCCTCGTGGTCGGCGACATGGGCGCCGGCAAGACGTCGCTGCTGCGCGCGCTGGGGAGAGAGATCCCTCCCGCCGAGCGGCTGGTGACACTGGAGTCGGACCGCGAGCTCTACCTGGACGAGCCCGGGCCCAAGCCCGGTCCGGTGACGTTCGCGTTCGAGGCGCGGCAGTCCAATGGTGAGGTCCGCGGAGACAAGCTGGCCGGCGAGGTCACCATCTCGGACATGTTCGCCCAGGCCGCGCTGCGCTACAACGCGACCAGGGTGATCGTGGGCGAGGTCCGCTCCACAGAGATCGTGCCGATGCTGCAGGCCATGTCCGCGGGCGGGTCGGGCAGCATGTGCACGCTGCACGTCCGGCGGCCGCACGCCATCATCAGCCGCCTGGTGCAGTTGTGCACCGAGGCCGGCATGGCGACCGAAGCCGCCCACCACCTGATCGCCTCCTCCATCGATGTCGTCGTCTACCTCACCTACCTGGACGAGACCGCGATCGGGGGCCGCAAGCACCGGTTCGTCAGCCACGTCTACGAGGTCCATGACGTCGTCGGCGAGGGCGGCCGCCCAACCACCACCGAGCTGTTCGCCCCGCAGAGCGGCGAGATCCGCGCCGTCTACAAGAACATGCCGTCTTTCATCGACGACCTCGAGCGCACCGGCCTGTTCGACCGGCAGTGGCTCCTCGGCAACCTCGGTGGCTGGGCCCAGCCTCTGCAGACAGTGAGCGCTCGATGAACCTCTCCGAATCGAATCAGCTGACCGGGACGCGCGCCTGGGGGCGCTGGTGAACACCGCCCAACTCGCGCTGGTCGCGGCCTGCTGCGCCGTCCTCGCCCTGCTCTCCCTCGTGCTGTTCGTGCGCGAGGTGCGCGGGCGCATCCCCGACCGGACGAAGCCGGCCTCGCAGCTGGCCGGCAGGATCCAGCGGGCGAAGGCGGAGCTGCCGGAGAAGTGGCAGCAGCGGTGGCGGCACCTGGTCACCACCGCGGCGGTCGTGGCGCTGGTGGTGTGGGCGTGGACCGGCTGGCCTGTCCACGGTCTGATCGCCGGTGCCGCGGTCCTTGGCCTGCCGTACATCGTCTACCCCGGCACGGCCGCCCGGCAGCGCATCGAGCGCCTCGAGGCCCTGGGCCAGTGGCTCAACCACCTTGCCGGTGTGCACACCGCGGGTATCAGCCTGCCTCAGACGATCCGGGCCTCCGCGAAGAACGCCCCTGGCCCGATCGCGCCGAACGTACGCGCTCTGGCCGAGCGGCTCCGCTCCGGGATGGAGGCGCAGGACGCGTTCGCGGTGTTCGCCGACGAGCTCGCCGACGGCGTCAGCGACCATGTGGTGCTGCTGTTCCAGTCCCACGCCGTCTACAAAGGCCCCGGTCTCGCAGACGCCCTGGAAGCGCTCGCGGTCACGATCCACCAGCAGGCCGCCGATGCCCGCGACATCGAGGCCGACCGTGCCTCCGTCCGTAAGGCCTCCCGCATGGTCTCCCTGGTCATCTGCCTGGTGGTGACCGGCTGCATGCTCAATGACGCCTGGTCCGGCTGGTACCAGTCCCCGCTCGGCCAGCTCGTGCTGGCCGGGCTCGGCGGAGCGTTCGGCTGGACGCTGAACCTGCTGCGCCGCATCGCCCGTACCGAGCCCGACCCGCGCCTGCTCAACCCCCTGCCCGCCACCCAAAGCACGATCACCGCCACGGGAGGGGTGCGATGATCCCCATGGAAGCGGTCCTGCCCGCGGCCGCCGCCGGAGCGCTCATCGGCCTCGCCGTGCGTTCCCTTTGGCCTGCCAAGCCCGACCTCACTGCCGCACTCGATCGCCTGGACGCCGGCAAAGTCGGAGCGGCCCTGCCCTCCGGAGGCGCCGTCACCAGCGGGTCCCTGCCCGAACGCGTCGGCGAGCGCATCCTCGGCGAGTTCGGCGGCCGGATCACCCTGCCACTGAAGGACCTGAACCTACTGCGCATCAGCCCGGCCGAACACCTCGGCAAGCGGGTGTTGTTCGCCCTGTACGGGCTGCTGCTCCCGCAACTGGTCCAGGCGCTGCTCGCCCTGGCCGGCGTGGCGTTCCCGTACGCGGTGCCCGCGGTCGTCTCGCTCGGGCTCGGAGCCCTGTTCTGGTTCTGGCCCGCCAAGGAGGTCGCCCAGGACGCGGCCGCGGCCAGGCTGGTCGTGCGGCACGCCGCCGCCTCCTACCTGGAGCGGGTCGCACTCGCCCGAGTGGCCAACAGTGGTGCCGCGCAGGCCCTGACCCAGACCGCGGAAGTCGGTGAGGGGTTCATCTTCGAGCGCATGCGGCAGGTCTTCCACCAGGCCGACCTCGCCGGCATCACCCCCTGGGACGCCCTCAAGCAGCTCGGAGAAGAGCTCGACATCCCCGAACTCACGCGCCCGGCCGACACCCTCGCGCTGGCAGGCGACGGCGCCGCCGTCTACGCCACCCTGCAGGCACAAGCCCGGCAGCTGCGCATCGCGCTGCTCAGCGACGCGAAGGCGAAGGCGAACGCGGCGAGTGCCGCGATGGTCCTGCCGGTCACCTTCGGCGTCATCCTCATGCTCATTTTCGTGATGATCCCGATCACGATCACCATCCTCGCCAGCTGAAAGGGAGAAGAGACCACATGGACATTCAGATGATCACCGCCTGGATCCGCGCCCGCTACCAGCAGCTTCGTGACGCCCGCGACGCCGGTGTGACCAGCACCGAGCTGGCCGTCATGGCCGGAGCGCTGCTGCTCGGCGCGGGCCTGCTGGTCGTGGCCATTCGTACGAAGCTGACCGAGAAGATCGGCATCATCAACGGCGGCTGAGGAGAGGAACCGAAGAGAGAAGAGGGGACCGGAAGCAGATGAGGGAGGGGAGGGGCGTGGGGGCACGGTTGCGGCGCCGTCTTCGGGCCTGCGTACGCCGGCGCCGACTGGACGGAGACCGGGGCTTCGGGAGTGTGGAGTTCGCGGTCCTGGCTGTCGTCGTCCTGGCGCTGGTCTTCACGTCCATTCAGGTCGGGCTGTACTACCACGCCCGCAAGGTGGCTCAGTCCGCCGCACGTCAGGGCGTTGAGGCCGGGCGGCAGTTCGGCGCCGGTGAGGGAGATGCGGTCGCGCAGGCGCAGTCCTTCCTCGGCCAGTTCGGCGGCAGCGTGCGGGGCGCCAGTGTGTCCTCGGCCGGAAGCACTGCGGAGGAGATCCGCATCACCGTGCGCGGCACCGTCGCCACCCTCGTCCCCGGCCTGGAACTCGATGTGGTCCAGCACGCCGACGCACCCGTAGAGCGTTGGACGAACCCATGAGGGCCCGTACCCACCTGCAGCGCCTCGCGCGGGCGCTGCACCGCGACCGAGGCAGTTACGCACTGGAGACGGCGGTCCTCGCACCCGTGATGATCGGCCTGCTGTTGCTGATGATCGCGTTCGGCCGGGTGACCGACGCCGACGGCGCCGTGGACTCCGCGGCCCGCGCGGCCGCCCGGGCCGCCTCGCTCGAGCGCGACGCCGGCAACGCCCAGGCCGAGGCCCAGTCCGCGGCGACCCGCAGTCTGGAAGGGGAGGGCATCACGTGTCAGACCTCCAGCGTGGTGGTCGACACCTCCGGCTACGCCCTCGACATCGGCGTGGAAGCGAACGTGACAGCGACGATCGCCTGCACGGCCAATCTCTCCGACATCGGACTTCCGGGCCTGCCCGGCTCCAAGACGCTCACCGCGTCGTGGACCAGCCCTATCGACACCTACAGGGGCCGTCAGTGATCTCTCAGGTTCAGGATTTCCGCACGCGGCGGCGTGCGGCATTGTCCGGACGGCGCCGTGACCGCGGTTCCATGTCGCTGTTCTTCGCCCTCTCAGCGCTTGCCATCTTCATGGTGATGGGTCTGCTCGTCGACGGAGGCGGCGCCCTGAACGCGGGCAACCGAGCAACCTCCGTCGCCCAGGAAGCCGCCCGCACGGCCGGACAGCAACTCGACCCAGCCCAGGCAATCGAAGGCACCGCCATCACCATCGACCCGGACGCAGCCGTCGGGGCCGCCCAGGACTACCTCGCGGCCGCTAACGTCCAGGGCGACGTCACGATCACTGACGGCGGGCAGACGCTCACCGTCACCGTCCACGACTCCTACGAGACGTACTTCGCCCAGTTCGTCGGCGCGGAAACGATCAGCGTGACCGGCACCGCGAAAGCACACTTGCAGACCCAAGCTGGAGGCTGAGCCGCACATGGCCCACCGCAACCCCGCCCCGCTGCGCGCCGTCGGCGCCGTGCTGCGGGCCCTGCTCGGCCTGACCCTTCTGGTGGCCCTGGTCGGCGGAGCTCCGTATCTGCTGCTCATGGTGGGCCACCAGCCAGCCGAACTGTCCGGTGGCCTCGATCTGTTGATGCGCCAGGACGACGGCAGCCTCTTCCTCGTCGTGCTCACCTCTATCGGCTGGGCCGCGTGGGCAGCGTTCACGCTCTCCGTGGTCGTGGAGATCCTGGCCGTGCTGCGCCGGCGATCCGCACCGCGGATCAAGGGTCTGGGCGGCATGCAGTCCCTCGCCGGCTTCCTCATCGGCGGCATCGTGCTGCTCGCCCCCACCGCGGCGTCGGCAGCGACGACCGTCCCCGCGGTCGCGGCAACCGCTGTGCAAACAGCGGGCGAGACAGGTACCAGCCCTGCGCCGAGCGGGAAGCCCGCCGAGGCGACCGAGGATGCCGACTGGCCCACGCACACGGTGTCTTCCACGTCGGAGCTGCCGTGGGATCTGGCGGAGGCATACCTCGGTGACGGCAAGCGGTGGAAGGACATCGCCGCCCTCAATCCGGAGATCGGGCAGCTAGTTGCCGGTGACCAGTTCCTGCCCCAGGGCGCGGTCATCAAGCTGCCCGCCGACGCCCGGCCGGTGGCCCCTGCCACCATCTCCTCCTCAGCCCCGGCGGCCGACACGACCACCGCTCGTGCCCACACGTCCAACGCACCCAGGCCGCAGGGCGGCAACCAGGACCAGCCGGTCACCGAGGCGCCGAGCGAGAGCAATGCGGAGCAGCCCGAGAGCCATATCGTCCAGGAAGGCGACAGTCTCTGGTCGATCGCCGATGAGCACGGAGACCCCACTGACTGGCCCGAGATCTATGAGGCCAACAAGGGTGAAGCCCAGCCGGGCGGCGGAACCTTCGACAATCCGAACCTGATCTACCCAGGCCAGGAACTGGACCTGCCGACCGCGGCCACCCCCCGGGACGACAGTGACGCCGACAGCAGCACATCGGGGCCTGACGGGGCCGGTCAGCACGACAAGGGGCACGACGGCCAGGCCGCCTCACCTCCTGCCACGCCAGAGGCCCCCACCACCGCCCCCTCACAGGCCGTGCCGTCGGAATCGGCGAAGCCCAGCGGCGCCGCGCAGGAGGGCACCCCCGGTCAGCCGGCCGCGAGCGCCACCCCCCGCCCGACCGAGTCGGCGCCGGCCCAGCCAGGCCCCTCGGCAAGCAACGCCCCGGCTTCCCCGACCAGCCAGCCGACCGGCGGCCCTGACACGAGTGGCACTTCCCCGGCAGTTGCCGAGGCCGACGGGGGTTCCGGGAACACGATGCACACGGTGGCGTTGGCCGCCGGAATCGGCGCGCTGCTGGCCGCCTCCCTCGCCGGGGCGCTGGGCGTCAAGCGGATCCTGCAGCAGCGCCGACGCCGCGCGGGCGAGACGATCGCCATCGATGACGACCCGACCCCACTGGAGCAGGTCCTCAACGCGAGCGCGGAGCCGGCCGGAGTCGTGCTGGTCGACACCGTGCTGCGCACCCTGGCCCATCACGCCGCGGCCGCGGGCCGGGAACTGCCCGCCGTACAGGGGGCGCGCGTCACCGACCGGACCGTGCAGCTGATTCTCGACGACCCGCAGACAGAGCTCTTGCCGCCGTTCACTGCCGGCAGTAAGTCAGGCACCTGGGTACTGGGTCCGGCGTGCCCTCTGCTGGAAGGCGACGCGGTGCGGCAAGTGCCCGCCCCGTATCCGGGCCTGGTCACCCTCGGGGCCACCGAGGACGGTGACCTTCTGCTGGCCGACCTCCTGCACACCGGTGCTCTGCTGCTCGACGGTGACCCGGGCGACGTCCTCGCAGTCGCCCGTGCCATGACCCTGGAGGCGGGCACCAGCGGCTGGACCGATCACACCGAGATCGTCACGGTGGGACTTGGGTCCCGGCTGGCGACGCTGCTGCCTAAGGGCCGGGTCAGGGCCATGCCGCATCTGCCGTCCGTCGTCGCCGACCTGGGCGCCCTGCTGGTCGAGGTACACCAGCACAGCGGCGATACCGAAGGAACCCCGGAGCCGCTGCCATGGATCCTGATCTGCGCCGGCGACGTCGAGGCGGAGCAGGCCTGGCAGCTCGCCGACGCGATCTCCGCAGCACGCAACCTGCCCCTCGCGGTGGTCCTCCCAGCGAGCGAAGCCACCCGGCAGGCCTTCCCAGACGCCGAACAGATCCCGGTCGCACCGGATACCCGGATCACCCTCTCTCAACTGGGCGGCCCGCTGCAGCTGCAGCGGCTCACCGATGACCAATACCGCCAGTACGTGCACGCGCTCGAGGTCGCCGACCAGAGCGCGCAGCCCGCAACCGGGGCCTGGCAGCTCGCCGAAGACCACGACCTGGCGGCCACCGCGCCGCGCCCCGGGCCGCACCCGCTGCTCCTACACCACGGCGGCGAGGACGGCGAGAGCGCGGATCCCGGCAACCCCTTCCCCGCGCTGCTCGCGTCGGCGGAGCCGTCCCGGATCCACCTGGTCAAGCCCGCACCCGCCCCCACAGCCGAGAGTGAGGGAGAGGGCGCCCGCCCAGAGGGGGACACCGCAGCCGATGCCCCCGCCGAGCCCCTGCACATCGACGAAGGCGACGACGGGGGCGACCCGAACGCCCCGGAGATCGCTGTGCTGGGGCCGCTGAAGGTCACCGGGATCACCAGCTCCGGTCACGGCCCCAAGGTCGCCGCGCTGGCCGCGCTGATCTACCTGCGGCCTGGACGAAGTGCCGATGCGCTGTGCACCGCGATGGACCCGGTCTCCCCGTGGTCGACCCGCACGCTGCAGTCGAGATTGTCGGAAATCCGCTCCCGGTTCGGCTCCGCCCCCGACGGCGAGCCGTACCTGCCCCGTCCCAACAAGGCCGGCTATGTCTTCCACCCTGCGGTGCGCTCGGACTGGGACCGCTTCCAGCGCCTGGCCGCTCGGGGCCTGGCCGCCGGCCCTGAAGTCGGGATCGGCGATCTGGAGAACGCGCTCGGCCTCGTGCGAGAGAAGCCGTTCGACGGCCAGGACTACCCATGGGCGGACTCCGTCCAGCAGGAGATGCTCTCCCGCATCGTCGATGTCGCCCACACCCTGGCCACCTGGCACACCGAAGGTGACAGCCCGGACCTGGACGCGGCCCGGCAGGCGGCCCTGCGCGGCCTGGACATCGACGAGACCGCCGAGGTGCTCTACCGCGACTGGATGCACATCGAGTGGGCCGCCGGGAACACCGCGGGCGTCCGCAAGGCCGTCGCGCGTGTTCAACAGATCACCCTCGCCTACGACATCTCCATGGAGCCGCTCACCGAGCAGACCATCGACCTGGTCCTGTCCGACCGGCCCACCCCCATCCACGTCACCCGGGCCTGACACAACGAAAGCCAGGTACCAGACCGACAGGAAAGCTCACGAAAGCACAAGCGCGGCCCGACATAGGCGAATACAGATCGACAGGAGCAGAGAACTGTGGAGTCAGCGGAGTCGAGGCGCCCTGTGTACCTGACCCGGACACACAAGACCCTGATCGGCGTGGTCGTCACCGGAGCGCTGATCATCGCCGGAATCGGTTTCGCCGGCTCCTACGCCGCCGTGCGCGAGCTCGCCAAGAAGAAGGGCTTCGGCGGCTTCTCCCTGGTCTTCCCCATCGGCATGGACGCGGGCATCTGTGTGCTGCTCGCCCTCGACCTCCTGCTGACCTGGATCCGCATCCCCTTCCCGCTGCTGCGCCAGACGGTGTGGCTGCTGACGGCGGCGACGATCGCCTTCAACGGCGCCGCCGCCTGGCCCGACCCACTCGGCGTCGGTATGCACGCCGTCATCCCGGTGCTGTTCGTCGTAGCCGTCGAGGCCGCCCGCCACGCGGTGGGCCGGATCGCGGACATCACGGCCGACAAGCACATGGAGGGGGTGCGCCTCACCCGCTGGCTGCTCTCCCCCGTCCCCACGTTCCGGCTGTGGCGCCGGATGAAGCTGTGGGAGCTGCGCTCGTACGAGCAGGTCATCAAGCTCGAACAGGACAGGCTGATCTACCAGGCCCGACTACAGGCCCGCTTCGGTCGCGCCTGGCGCCGCAAGGCCCCGGTCGGGGCCCTGATGCCGCTGCGGCTCGCGAAGTACGGCGTTCCGCTGGCAAAGACGGCCCCCGCGGGGCTGGCCGCCGCCGGTATCGAGCCAGCGCTCCTGCCCCCGAACCCAACCGCTGCCCCGCAACTGACAGAGCGGGAACTACCCACGGGCCAGCTGCCGACCGCGGGGCCGACGCTCGCCGAGCAGGAATGGCCCCACGCGCACCCCGACGAGCAACAACCGCCGGACGGCCCCGGCCCCGGTAAAAGCCTGCGGTTCAACGCGCAGCAGGTCGCGCAAGAGGCGTGCGAGAACAACCCCACGCTCAAGGAGACCATGGTCACCGCCCCTGCTACGCGGCGTCATTCTGTGCACCGACGCGCCACGGTCAAGCTCCCGGCACGCATCCCCACACCGGAAAACAACGCGAGCCCGAAAGACTCCGGAGACTTGGCCACAGCATCGCCCGACCAGCAACGGCCCATGAATGAGCAACCCACCACGGTGGACCGGTACTACCAGGCATGGACAAAATACATCCACGAGAACGGAACGGAGCCGAAAGGCACAGACTTCTCTCGGTTCCTTGCAGATCGAGGCATGACCGGGCGCGATGGCAACCCCGTCAGCCCATCCACCCTGCGCCGCTACCTCCCCACATTCCGTGCCTACGCTGAGTGGATACGACATGTGCACGGTCAGGGCGTGGAGCCAACGGCGGAGCAGCTGGCTCAGCTACTGACTGACCGCGGCATCACCGGTAAGCCGTACTCAGCGGAGAAGTTGAAGTCACTCCTCGGTGATTTTCCGCGGCGTCGTGCCGCGCTCGGCCCCGACCGGACCAGCACCATTGTATGAGCGGGCAGGTCGCCTATGCCGCCCGCGCAGGGGCCGAGGCCGGGGCACCATTTCCCAGGCGATCGGGGCGACACGGATCCGAACCATGCCCTGTCGCGGGCTACCCAAGACCCGCCCTCTGCCAGTCGTCAGCGCCACAGGACGCCTCTGGCTGAAGGTGCGCACGATCCGGGTACGCGACCTGTTCGGCTGACCGGACCCGGCCGCCATCTCCGCCCCCACGCCCGATGGCGGCAGAGCGGCAAGGGGGGCGGAGGTCTGTGAAGGCGTCGTGCCGTCAGCCCCACCGTCCGGCCGGCGTGTACTGCTCGGCTTGCTGCCAGCTCGCGGGGATACCCAGCGCCGTAGGCGCGTCCGCGATCCCCGCGCCCGTACGGGGATCCGTACCGGGCAGCGGCTGGCAGGCGGTGCGCAGCAGCATGTACAGGCGGTCGGCGCGTGCCGCGGTTCGCGGCACTACCTGCGTGCGCAGGTGTTCGTGGTGGGCCAGCAGCAGGGCCGCCAGGCCGGTGACGTGGGCTGCGGCGATCGCTGTGCCGTCGACCGCGGCATAGCCGTCACCGAGTGCGGTGGTGATCACCGCTGCGCCGGGCGCGACCAGGTCCACCCCCGGACCGGTCGGAGTGAACGGAGCCGGGTACGGGCCGGGCCACGGCGGCTGCACCGCAGTGAGCGGGCTGCTGCTGGGGTAGGTGCCGGTATGCGCGAGCGCCCCCACCGCCAGCACCCCCGGGAGGGTGGCGGGCTGGGTGAGCGGCCCGGCGGTATCCCCCGCCGGGGCGATGACGGTGATCCCGGCGGTGTGCGCATCGGCGAGTTTCCAGGCGGCCAGCTGGGAGCGTACGCCATAGGCGAGGCTGATCTGGGCGATGTCGATGTTGTGGGTGATGCAGTAGTCGACCGCTTCGATCAGGTCGCTGAGGTGCCCGCCGGGAAACAGCTTCAGCGCATGCACCTCGGCCTCCGCCGCGATCCCGGCGATGCCGGCGTTGTTGTCCGCCGCGGCGATGACCCCGGCACACCAGGTGCCGTGCCCGGTCACATCGAGGCCCCAGGTGCCGTTGCCGGCGCCGGTGAAGTCGTGCCCGTGCTTGACAGTGTCCTTGAGGTCCGGGTGGGCGGTGTTCACCCCTGAATCGAGCAGCGCGATCCTGATGCCGTCGCCGCGGTAGGTCGGCGGGATCTGGTTGAGCCGCATCGCCTGTGCACCCCAGCCAGTGATGGCCCGGCCCGGGAAGCCCTCGAACGTCTCCGACAGCGCCTGCACCGTCACCGCCACCTCTCCGCTGCCCGCGGGTTGGGGGGTGCCGGTGCGCGCCGGCCAGTAGCTGGCCACCGGACGCACGTAGAGGGCCTGCAGGGTTTCCGGGGTGTCCGCGGCCAGGGTCAGGGTGACGCGTCCGTCCGGGCCGGTGATGCCGTGGACCGGGCCGCCGGTGCCGATCGCCCACACGTGCGCCCCGGCCACCGCATCCCCCTCACCGCCCACCACCCGCAGCGTAAGCTGCTCGGGCTCCTCCAGCGTGACGACCAGCATCGGATCCAGTACCGGCACTGGGCCCAGGCCGACCGGCGGGGTGGGGGTGTAGGACAGGGGCTGGTCGAACTCCACAACCACCTGCGGGTTCGCCGCCAGGGCGCGGGCCCGCTCCTGGGGCATCTTCACCACCGCGATGGGCGGGCAGGCCGGGTGTGGCTCCGCGATCGCCCCCAACCCGCGGGAACGGGACGGCTGCACCTGCGCCACCGGTTCCACATCGGGGTCCTCCTCCAGCAGCTTGAACAGCGCCGAGGCCTCGATCGGCGGCACCCCGCCGCCCAGCAGCCCCAGCGGGCGCGGCGCCACGAGATACCGGCCCCACCCCGCCCGCACACCCCGGCCCTGGTACCCCAGCGCCTGCGCTTCCCCGCCCGTCCGTCCGGCCGGCTCACCTGCCCCGCCCGCAGTCGCCGCCGGCTGCCCGGCCTCACCCGCCGCGCCCTGCGCACGCGCGGTCTTTCCGCCCTTGCCGTTGCCCGGCTTCACACCGTTGCCGCCCTGCTCACTCATTCAGCCAACCGCCATCTCAACGTAAAGCGTCGTCGTACGCCCCGGATCTTCAGTGGCCGGCCGGGAAGCGGGCGTCCATGAGCTCCCCGGCCAGCGGCCCGCCGCGCCTTTGCCTCACCCCGGCGCGACATCCGGCCGGGCAGACGCCGCGCTTCCCTACAGGGAGAAAAGGGAACGGGCGCCGCCCGGCCGGGGGCTCACATGCCCATGGGCGACAGCTGCCCGAACTGCGGCTGCTGACCGAAGGCGCCCTGGCCCGGGAACTGGCCGAACTGCTGCTGGCCGTAGCCACCGCCCCACTGCTGCTGGCCCTGCTGGCCCTGCTGCACCAGCGTCAGGATCGCGATAGGTAGCGCCTGCTGCACGGACTGCTCCACCGCGCTGCGCACGCCCTGGAGCAGGGTGTGGTGCAGTGCGACAGCCAGGTACGGGTGGGCCTGGTGGGCCAGGCCCTGCTGCTGCAGCTGCTGCTGGATCTGCTGCAGCGTCTGCTGCATGCGCTGCGCGATCTGCTGGCTCGCCTGCTGGCAGGCCTGCTGGATCGTCTGCTGGACCACCTGCGCGAGCTGCTGCTGCGGCCCGGCGATCTGCTGGCCGAACAGTTGCTGCTGCCCGTACGGCTGCTGGGTCTGCGGCTGGCTGATCTGCTGAGGGGTGTACACGGACATGCGGAACTCCTCCTTGAGCGCTCCGGAAAGCACAGACAAACGGCGCACCGGACAGCCCGGCCGCCGCCACCGAGCAGCAAACCACCAACCGACCAAGAACACATTCCGGGACATACCACTAGTACTGCAACGGTGTTTTGTGTGACGGTTTGACGGCTGGCGCGTTGTGCCGGTCATGGGGTGGGAGATGGTGCGGGCGGATGCCCGTAAGTGGTCGGCGGGGCTGGCCGAGCTGCACGAGCGGTTCGTGCACCGGTTTTCAAGGGTGGAACCGCGTGAATCGTCGCTGGCGTATATGCGTGGGCTGGTTGCTCCGCTGGAGCGGAAGAACGGCTGGACGTTGGCGGAGGAGGCCGGACATGCCGGTCCGGACCGGATCCACCGGCTGCTGAACCGGATCGACTGGGACGCCGACGAGG
>NZ_JBWKDT010000074.1:0-16141 GCF_056435785.1 Streptomyces sp. NPDC043870 | reverse complement strand
ATCGCAAGGCGGAGGATCGTCCTCGTACTGGACGTACTTGGATGAGTCCGACAACGCAGCGAGGGTGCGTGCCAGGCGTCGCGGGCCAGGCGGGACTTTCGCAACACGCCCTAGTTCGGCTGCTCCGACGGAATCGACGACTGATCAGCCCCGCTGAGGTGCTGATCCGAGCCGTTGTGACGCTTCCCGCCCGGCGGCGCCTCGCCGGGCGGGAAGCCCAGCGCCCAGTCGAGCCCGTACCGCTGGAACAGCTCCGCGCGCAGCCGCGTCCGTGGCATCGGCGCCCCCGGCACCGCCACCGCGAAGACGGCGCCCATCAGCAGTGCGCGCAGCAGCGGATAGTCGGCGTCCACGTCCGACGAGCCGTACCGCTCCAACGTGTCGCGCAGCAGGGACGCCAGCCGCTGCTGCTCCGGGCACTGCACGAACCCCTCGGCCTGCAGAATTCCCGCCATATGGGCCCGCATGAGCACCGGTCGGTCCACCGCGAGCCCGAGAATCGCGTCGATCGCCCGGGCCAGCAGCTCGCGGCCGTCGTCCGTGCGCGGCTCGCGGTCCAGTGCCTCCTTCAGCGTCAGATGCATCACCCGGTGCACGGCCGACTGGAAGAGCTGCCGCTTGCCGGGGAAGTAGTACGACACCAGGCCGCGTGCCGAGCCCGCCCGGTCGGCGATGTCCGCCAGGGTCGTCGCCTCGTAGCCGCGCTCCCCGACGAGGTCCACGGTCGCCTGCAGCAGGCGCTCCCGGGAACGCCGACGGAGCTCTTCATTGACCGATGCGCTCCGCGGGGACATGCTTGACTCCTGCGTTGACTGGCTCTCGGCCAATATACTCAGCGCGAACCGTTGAAAGGCACTCGCGTGCCTGGTCAGCGGCGTTGCGGGCGGACCGGGCGACGCGGGGGATCGCCCGGCCCGGCCGTCTCTGTCGTGCGTTCGTCCGGCTTCGGATGTCCGTGGGTCCTCGCCCTGGTCTCCATTCTCCGTCCCCATGGTCCGGATTCATAGGATCGTCCGGATTCACAGGTCGACCATTCCGAGTACCGGACGCAGACCCCCGGGCCGCTCGTCGACCGGCAGATGGTCCACGAAGTGCACGGAACAGCCCAGCTGCGCCGCGCCTCCGTCGGCGTGCCGGTCGTCGCCCACCATCAGCACGTCCTGCGGATCGTGCCCCAGCTCCTCGCACGCCGCCCGGAACAGCCGTGTGTCCGGTTTCTGGACACCGTGCCGGTACGACAGGATGTACGCCTCCACGAACGGGTCCAGCCCGTGCGCCCGGAAGACCGGCCGCGGATCCCATCCGATGTTGCTGACCACCGCGACGCCCGCCCCGCGGCGCCGCAGCTCCCCGAGCACCTCGGCCGCGTCCGGGTACGGGTGCCATGCGAGCGGCGTCTTGTGCCGCTCGTAGAGCGCGTCGTACAGCCGCGGATCCGGCAGCTCGACCCGGCGTGCGAGACCGACATAGGCATCACGATGCCGCTCGGCGTCCTCGTCACGGGTGGACCACAGCTCGGCGAGCGCCCCGGGAATCCGCTGCGGGGTCGAGCCGCCGGGCAGCGCCCCGGCCGCGTCCAGCTCGCGCGCGTACCGCTCGAACTCCTCCTGGCCGACCGAGACGCCCGTCTCGTCCAGGGCGGCACGCAGCCAGGACGTGACGGGTTCGATCCGGAAGAGCGTTCCCGAGAAGTCGAAGAGCACGCCTTTGATCCCCATACGGCGATCCTCGCGGGCTCAGCGCTCCCGGTTCAAGACCGCGCGCTCGTACAGCACGACGGTCAGCGCCACCAGACAGATTCCCAGCAGCCACCCGCCCACGACATCGGTGAACCAGTGCACCCCGAGATAGAGCCGGGTGAAGCCCACACCCAGCACCGAGACGGCGCCGAGCACCGCGGCGGCCCACCAGACCCACGCCCCCACGCCGGCCCGCCCCAGCAGCCAGAGCAGCAGCCCGCAGACGACGGTCGCCGTCATGGCGTGCCCCGACGGGAACGCGGCGTAGTGTGCGGAGTCCACGGGCTGCGGCCACTGCGGCCGCTCCCGGCCCACCAGGGACTTCAGCCCCTGCTGCAGGGCCGAGCCCAGGGCGCCCGCCGCCGCCACCCACAGCGCGAGCAGCCACCTGCCCCGCCACAGCAGCAGCACGACCGCCGCGGCACCCAGCGCACGCATCGTCCATGGGTCCCACACCCAGTCGCTGAACACCCGGTTGACGCGCGTGAACCCCGGCTCCGCCAGCGCGGAGCGGTGCAGTTCCGCGGCGACCGTACGGTCGAAGGACAGCAGCGGTCCCCGGCCCACGGCGACCATCACCAGCAGCAGCACCGAGAGGACGGCGGTCACCGCGGCGGTGCGGGCGGGGGCGGGTACGGGAGTGCGCGGCCGCGAAGCCGGAGTGGGGGAACCCATGGGGAGATCTTGCCGATGTTCGCCGCGGCGGGCTATCCCAGGGCGCGCAGACCGGGCACGAATGCCACCAGCAGAGGTACGACGGGGACCAGCGCCGCCGCCGCGGTCAGCCGCAGCCTGCGGCCGGCGGGGAGCCGGGGCACCGGCGTCAGCAGCCGGTTCACCCGCTGCGGCAGCTGCGCGTCCGGAGCCGGGCACGGCCCGAAGACACCCCGGTGCTCATTGAGTTCGACCAGGGCGAGTGCGATGGTCAGCCGTCCGAAACGGCGCGAGGCCACGTCGTCCGCGGCCAGTTCCACCAGCCGGTGCATCTCGTTGCGGAACGCGGCGAAGACCGGCACCTGCGGAAAGCCGGTGGCGAGCGCCGCCGAGCAGTGCAGCAGCCAGTCGTGGCGCGCCCGTGCGTGCCCCTGCTCATGGGCGAGCACCGCATCGAGCTGACGGCCCTTCAGCCGGCGCAGCGCGGCGGTGGTGATGACGAGCTGAGGCGCCGCGCCAGGCAGCCACCACGCGCCGGGGCGCTCACCCTCCAGGACGACCAGCGGATCGCTGCCCGTGTCCTCACCCGGCAACAGGGGGGAGCGCACGAGGAGTTCGGCCCGGCGCCGCTTGCGCCGTACGTGCGCCCGGTGGATCTCCTGGGTGAGCATCGCGCCGGTCCACAGCCCGCCGCACGCCAGCACCACGGCCAGCGCCGCCGACCACGGCCCGCCCGCGCCCAGCGCGTACGCCTCCACCACCGCGTGCGGCGCGGGCGCGAACACATGGCCTCGTACCGCCTGCCAGGCCACCGCCGCGCTGAAGATCATGGAGAGCGCGAAGCTCAGCAGCACCGCCGCCACCACGCACTGCCACACCCACAACGCCACCACAGGCTCGCGCTCCGGCCAGTCGGTCCGCGACATCAGCCGCGGGGCCACGACGGCGGCCAGTGCGCCGAGCGAGAGCAGCGCGAGGGAGACCATCATGCCGGCCAGCCTATGAGCGCGGGGCTACTCCCGGGTATGGCCGCGCGCGGCAAGTGACGTACGCCACCGCCTCACCACGCCGGGTCTCAGACGGTGAGCAGCATGGCGACCATGGCGACGCCCATGGACACCCGGCAGGCCAGTGCCAGCTCGGGCCGTGCACCCCAGGCCACGGCCCCGCCGCCCGCGGGCACGGCCACGGGCACCAGCCGGGCACCCGCACGCAGCACGAACACCGTGAAGTAGACGAGCAACGCGCCCGTCAGGAGCGGCACTCCGCCCGGACCCGCGTGTCCGCCGTGTGCCCCGGCCGCGCCCGGGGACATCGCCACGGCCATGTACACCATGGCCAGCGAACCGACCAGATGATGCAGATGATGCGCGCCGCCAGGCGAGGGCCGGACACTCCGCAGGGCACGCAGCCCCGCCAGGCCGAACACCGCGGCGTACACGAGCCAGGCCCACGACGGCGGCGGAACAACGGCGGCGGGTACGGCCATGGCGGCCATCCCGAACCCCATCACCGCCTCGCCGCCCGCCGTCCTGCGCTCCTCACCGGCACAGCTGCGCATCCGCAGGAGGCAGTACGCGCCGGACGCCGCGCACACTGCCACGAGCAGCCAGCCCGGCGTCGCCGGTCCGTGCACCGAGCACCTCCCCGCTCATCGGTGTCGGGAGGGTGATGCCCGCAACCGGTGCGGCGCATGCGAGCGCACAGGTGTACACAGGGCGCTCGGGGCGCTCCTCGATGCCCGGTTCGCCGGGTGGGCTCTTTCAGTGTGCGTCGCGCCCCTTCGGCTCAGGGCCGGCGGCGCAGCGGATGGTCCTCGGGCACCTCGACCACCGCGATACGGACCCCGTCCGGATCGGTCAGCCACATCTCGACGAGCCCCCAGGGCTCCCGCTGCGGCGGCCGCTCCACCGTCGCGCCCCGGGCCACCAGGTGCCCGTACGCCGCCTTCGCGTCGGACACCTGGAGCCACAGGGCGAGACCGGGGGCCGGTGGAGTGTCCGAACGTCCGGAGAGCTCCAGGAATCCGCCGCCCAGGAAGTAGACCGTCCCGCGGTCCGGCCCGGTGCCGAACTCGCGGTAGATCTGCAGGCCGAGGACGTCCTCGTAGAACCGCCGGGACCGCTCGGGGTCGGTCGGCCGCAGAAGGATGCGGCTGCTCAGCACGTGCATCATGGTCATCACGGTAGACCGCCGAGGCGCCCGCGTTAGGCTCGTGCGGACCGCGCGTTGTGGCGTGTATCAGGAGAACGGAGACCCGCACCATGGAGACCGCCCCGCCTCAGGGCCAGGCCCTGTCCTTCCGCGATGCGACCGAAGCCGATGTGCCCAGGCTCGTCGAGCTGATCGAGTCGGCCTACCGCGGGGACTCCAGCCGGACCGGCTGGACGACGGAGGCGGACATCCTGGACGGGCAGCGGACCGACCCGGAGGGCGTTCGCCAGGTCATCACCGAGCCCGGCAGCCGGCTCCTCGCGGTGCTGCGCGACGGTGAGATCGTCGCGTGCTGCCAGATCGAACACCGCGGCGACGCGGCGTACTTCGGCATGTTCGCCGTCCGCCCCGGACTCCAGGGCGGCGGCCTCGGCCGGCAGATCATCACCGAGGCCGAGCGCATCGCGCACGAGGCATGGGGTGTACATGAGATGCACATGACCGTCATCTCGGTGCGCGACGAGCTCATCGCCTGGTACGAGCGGCGCGGCTACCGCCGTACGGGAAGGATGACTCCGTTCCCGTACGGCGACGAGCGCTTCGGCATTCCGCAGCGCGACGACCTGCAGTTCGAGCTGCTGGTGAAGCCGCTTGCGCAGTAGGGCCCGTCCGGGCGGTCTTCGCAGGCCAGGCACGTCCGGCCAAACAGGGCCTGGGCCCGGGCTCAGGCCGTGAAGCGGCCGGTGCGCCGGATCTCGGGGAAGTCCGTGGTCGCGCCGTCGAGTTCGAGGGCGCGCACCAGCCGCAGATGATCCTGGGTGTTGACGACCCAGGCGATGACCTTGAGGCCCTCGCCGTGTGCGTGCTCCACGGTCTCCAGGGTCAGTCTGCGGATGTTCAGCGCGAGCGTGGCGGCGCCCACCGCCCGTGCGCGCTCCACGACGTCGCTGTCCCAGCGGCTGGCGACCAGCGCCGTCCTTACCCCCGGCACCAGCGAGGCGATCGCCGCGATCGCCTCGTCCTGGAACGACGACACCTCGACCCGGTCCACCAGATCCCGCTTGAGCATCACGTCGGCGAGCGCCCGCGCAGCCGCGACATCCTTGATCTCCGCCTGGAGCGGGGCGCTCACGGCGTCCAGGACCTCCTCGAAGACCGGGATGCGCTCGCCCTGACCGGCGTCGAGCTCCCGCAGCTCGGCGAGGGTCTTCTCGGCGATCGGTCCGGTGCCGTCGGTCGTCCGGTCCACCTCGGCGTCGTGCATGACGACCAGCGAGCCGTCCTTGCTCAGATGGAGGTCCAGCTCGATGGCGTCCATGCCCGCCCGTTCGGCTTGGACGAAGGAACGGAGGGTGTTCTCCGGTTCGACACCCATGACCCCGCGATGACCGATGGTGAGGAAACTCAAGATCTTCTCGCTTCCGTCGCATTTTTGAGGCTCGGCTCGCCTCCGGGGCGCTTCGGCGTCTGCCGACGGTCGACCGTGCTCGGTCCCTCGTTCCCCGGGACCTCCGCGCGCTCTTCCTTTCGGCAGCCGCGCGCCCCTTCGGTTCGCTCGCCCGGAGCTGATGCCCACGCGGCACTGCGGCAGCCTAATGGCCCACGTCGACGGCGTAACCGGTCGTGCACAAGCTGCCGAGCGTGTGGGAACGGGAGGTTCCGGCGACGGCGCGACGTCTCGGGTCACTCGTACGTGGGCGTGTCACCCCGGTCTTGACGCAGCCGGTCCAGGTCGCCGAGCAGCGCCTGTGCGAGGTCGAGCTCGGCGAGCTGCTGCCGCTCGCTCCAGCGCAGGGCCACCTGCGGATGGGCCCACTCCGCGACGCCCTCGGCACGGGCGAGCGCATCCCGTACCTCCCTCAGCTCGGCCTGCGTTCGCCGGACGTGCTCCTCGACGAGCTCCCGCAGCCGCTCCGGCGCGGCCAGATGGCCCAGCCAGACCCGCAGCACCAGGGGATGCTTGAGGACGGGCGGCCCCGCGTCGCCGTCGCCCCCGGCCCATGCCGCGAGCGCGGAGCGGCCGGCTTCGCTGATCGCGTACCGCCGCTTGGCGCGGGGCTCCTCAGGGCCCGAGCGCCGCGAGGTGACGTATCCGAGGCCCTCGAGCCGGCGCAGCTCCGCGTAGATCTGGCTGATCGCGGGTGACCAGTAGAAGAAGCGCAGTGAGGCGTCCGCCCACTTCTTCAGCTCGTAGCCGGTGCGCTCACCGGGGAAGGAGAGCAGCCCGAGCACCGCCCAGGCCGTTGCCGGGAGTTCTGCTGCGGATCCGTGCTGTCGTATCCCTTGCTTCTTCGACACCTGACGATTAGTCATATGGCGAATTGAAGTAACGGCAGGGCGCAGGACGCAACCCCTTGGAGGCACCGCCGTGCAGTTCTCCGTCATCTTCGAGGCTCAGCTCGCCGATCCGACCGTCGAGCGCGAGCACCAGGTCATCCGTGACTGTGTCGAACAGGCAGTCCTCGCCGAGGAGATGGGCTTCGACCGCGTCTGGGCCGTCGAACACCACTCCCTCAAGTGGTACGCGCACATGAGCGCCCCGGAGATCTTCCTCGCCTGGGTGGCGGCGCGGACCACGACCATCCGCATCGGTCATGGCGTCGTCTGCATGCCCTTCAACTTCAATCACCCCGTCCGGGTCGCCGAGCGCGCCGCGATGCTCGATCTGCTCTCCGGCGGGCGCCTCGACCTGGGTGCCGGGCGCGGCGGCACCGACCAGGAGACCTCGTTGTGCGGCGTCGACAAGAGCCGTACGACGCAGGAGGTGGAGGAGGCACTGCGGATCATCGGCAGGGCATGGCAGCAGGACGAGCTCGAGTACCACGGCGAGCTGCTCAGGATCGATCCGCATCCGATCCTGCCGCGTCCGCGCCAGGCCCCCCATCCGCCGCTCTTCCTCGCCTGCAGCCGCACGGAGACCCTGGCCCAGGCCGCCGACCTCGGTATCGGGGCCCTGGTGATGGGCTTCGCCGGGCCCGGTTCCATCGCGGAGATGCGCGCCGCGTACGACAGTGCCGTCGCCGCCCGCGACGGCTCCCGCTTCGTCTCCACCGTCGTCAACGACCACTTCTCGGTGCTGTGTCCGACGATCGTCCTGGACGACCGGGCGGAGGCGCGGCGCATCGGCATCCGCGGCCAGCGGTTCTTCGCCCAGTCCATCGGCCACTGGTACGGCGGCGCGGGCATACCGGACGAGGCGGTCGTCGACGGAGCGGACGAGGCGGCGGAGATGCGCAGCGCGGCGGAGCAGGTCGTCGCCCGGCTGCACGAGCACCGGATCCCCGTTCGCCCGACGGCCACTGCCACCTTCAACGCCGATCACGCCTACGGCACCGCCGACGACGCCATCGCCCATGTGGAGCGGCTGCGTGACGCGGGCGCCGACGAGATCATGTGCCTGATCCAGATGGGGACCGTGCCGCAGGAGGCCTGTCTGGAGACGCTGCGGCAGTGGGGCGAGAAGGTCATCCCGCACTTCGCGGGGAGGGGGAGCCGGTGACCGCCCGGGAGACCGGCCGCCTCGCGCCCGAGGCCCGCCCGTACGTGGATGCGATGAGCGCGGTCTTCCCCGATGTCGGGGGAGCGGTCACCGACGCGGATCAGGCCCGGCGGATCCTCGCCGCCGCCCCGGCCCCGCCGGGCCCGCTCCCGCCGGTGGACCGGGTCCGTGACCGTACGATCCCGGGGCCCGCGGGAGATGTGGACCTGGCGGTACGGATCTACGAGCCGGAAGGCGGCGGGCGGCCCCGGCCGACCGTGGTCTTTCTCCACGGCGGCGGCTTCACCCTGTGCGGCCTGGACACCTACGAACGGACCTGCCGCACCCTCTGCCGTGCCGCCTCGGCGGTCGTCGTCTCCGTCGACCACCGCCTCGCACCCGAGGCACGTTTCCCCGCGCCGCTGGAGGACGCGTACGCGGCCCTCGTCTGGGCGGCGGACCACATCGGGGAGCTCGGCGGCGACCCGGCGGCGCTCGTCGTCGCGGGCGACAGCTCAGGGGGCAACCTCGCCGCGGCGGGCGCCCTGCTCGCCCGGGACCGCGGCGGGCCGGCCATCGCCCTCCAGGCACTGGTGTACCCGGCAACCGACGCGGTGATGGACACCGAGTCGTACCGGACGAACGCGCACGGCTACTACCTCACCGCCGCGCACATGGAGTGGTTCTGGGCGCAGTACCTGGGGCCGGACGGCGACCCCGCCGATCCGCTGGCCTCGCCGCTGCGTGCCCGCCTGGAGGGCCTGCCGCCCGCGCACGTCGTCACGGCCGGCTGCGATCCGCTCTGCGACGAGGGGCGGGCGTACGCGGCACGGCTCCGGGATGCGGGAGTGGCGGTCACCGAAGGACACTTCCCGGAGATGTTCCACGGCTTTCTGGCGCTGACCGCGGTGCTCGAGGCCTCCCGGCGCGCTCTGCACGGGCTGGCCGAAGCCATCGCCTCGACGTCTGCGCCCGACAGCAAAATCTACGGTGACCACGGGGGTACGGCAGGATAATTTCCCAAGGTCACACTTGTATGGAAGAACGACGCATGGATACGGTGTCCTGACGCGAGGTTCTCCCGTGGAGGAAGTGACATGACGGAAATTCTTGTGCAGGACGCTGCCGGCAGCGCTACGGCTACTGCCGCGCGGGTGGTCGAGCACCCGGCTTGGCGGACACTCAAGGATGCCGTCGAGGCAATCAGGCCCTGGCAGTCCAAGGACGGCTCGATCGACTTCGACGCCGACGGCGCCCCGGCGCGTGCCACCGCCGAATTCGAGGTCAAGCGCCTGACCGCGGCCATCGAGGAGCTCTCCCCGCTGCTCCCGCACGACGAGACGTACCACCGCGCGGTCGTCGCCGACCTGCAGAAGTGGGCCGACGGCGGCTTCGAGGTGCCGGACTTCCTGGACTCGCTGCTCGCCTTCCAGCCCGCGGCGGACCGCAGGGACGGTCTCCAGCACCTGGTCGTCTTCCCGATGTACACGCAGAACGGCAACCCCGACCGCAACTTCGAGGCGGTCGTGCTGCGCATGGTCTGGCCGGAGTGGCTCGCCGAGCTGGAGGCCACCCGCTACGACAACCCGCTCTTCTGCGGCATCACCTTCGAGGACTTCACCGCCGGGTACGACACCAACTCGGCCGTACTGTTCCCCGAGACCATAGCCGTGCGCGAGGCGCCCGAGCGGTTCAGCTGGGGCGGCATCTTCTGCGACCGCGAGGCCGCCCGCTTCCGCCGCGTCACGGACGCGGCCGTGGACATCCTCGGCGTCGAACTGCCCGAGGACATCGCCGCGATGGTCCACGACCAGGAGCGCTGCGAGCAGGCCTTCGTCCTCTGGGACATGATCCACGACCGCACCCACAGCCACGGCGACCTGCCGTTCGACCCGTTCATGATCAAGCAGCGCCAGCCGTTCTGGATGTACGGCCTGGAGGAGCTGCGCTGCGACCTCACCGCCTTCAAGGAGGCCGTGAAGCTGGAGGCCGAGGGCAACCAGCACGGCCGCGACGTCCAGTACGCGGTGCTGTTCGACCGGATGTTCCGCTTCCCGGTCAGCGGCGACCGCGTGCGCAACTACGACGGCCTCGGCGGCCAGCTGCTCTTCGCGTACCTCCACAAGCACGACGTCCTGCGCTGGACGGACAACACGCTGAAGATCGACTGGGAGCGGGCCCCGCGGGTCACCAACGAGCTCTGCGCCGAGATCGAGACGCTGTACCGGGAGGGCATCGACCGCCCGAAGCTCGTCCACTGGTTCAAGGCGTACGACCTGGTCTCCACCTACCTCGCCCCGCACCCCGGCTCCCGCTGGGCGAAGGGCCCGGACGCCCTCGACCTCACCCAGCCCCCGCGCAAGCTGGTGGACGACGTGCTTCCGGACGAGTTTCCGCTCAGCATGTTCTATGAGGCGCTCTCGAAGAAGCTCAAAGATGTGATCGCCTCCACCAAGGGGATCACCGCGGGAGCCGCCGCGTGAGCTCTCGCACGGAGGAGACCACCAAAATGAACTCGAACGGCAACGGAGTGCTGGACGGAGCCGTGATCGCGGTGGCGGGTGCGGCCGGTCCCGCGGGCCGTGCCACCCTGCTGCGGCTGGCCGAGGCCGGGGCGATCGTCGTGGCCTCGGACGCGGACACCGAGCGGCTCGCCGCGGCGGTCGACGACGCCCGTTACGCGCACGGTGGCGCGACCGTCACCGGCGACACGGTTGATCTGCTCGACCTGAACGCCACGCGCGACTGGGCCACCCAGACCGAGAAGGAGTTCGGCCGGATCGACGGTCTGGTCCATCTCGTCGGCGGCTGGCGCGGCAGCGCGACCTTCGCCGAGACGGACCTCGCCGACTGGAATCTGCTGGAGAAGCTGCTGATCCGCACGGTCCAGCACACCTCCCTCGCCTTCCAGGAGCCGCTGCAGCGCAGCAACAAGGGCCGCTTCGTCCTCGTCAGCCAGTCCGGGTCCGCCAAGCCGACCGAGGGCAACGCCGCGTACGCCGCCTCGAAGGCGGCCGCCGAGGCCTGGACCCTGGCGCTCGCCGATGCCTTCCGCAAGGCTGGGGGCGAGGAAGGCCCGCGAGCAGCGGCCGCCATCCTGATGATCAAGGCTCTGGTGCACGACGCGATGCGCGCCGAGCGCCCCAATGCGAAGTTCGCGGGCTTCACGGACGTCAAGGAACTGGCCGAGGCCATTGCCGGAGTCTGGGACCGGCCCGCTGCGGAAGTGAATGGACAGCGTCTGTGGTTGACCCCCAAGCCGTGATCCCGTCGAAGACCACGAGCACGGATGCCCGTCGGCATCACGATCCCGGTGTCCGGGGCTTCGCCAGCGACAACTACGCGGGCGCGCACCCGGAGGTGATGGCCGCCCTCGCCCTGGCCAACGGCGGCCACCAGGTCTCCTACGGCGAGGACGCGTACACGGACCATCTCCAGCGGGTCATGCACAGCCACTTCGGCTCCTCCGCCGAGACCTTCCCGGTCTTCAACGGCACGGGAGCCAACGTCGTCGCGCTCCAGGCCCTCACCGACCGCTGGGGCGCGGTGATCTGTGCCGAGACCGCGCACATCAACGTGGACGAGGGCGGCGCGCCGGAGCGGATGGGCGGCCTCAAGCTGCTGACCGTGCCGACGCCGGACGGCAAGCTCACGCCCGAGCTGATCGACCGGCAGGCGTTCGGCTGGGACGACGAGCACCGCGCCATGCCGCAGGTCGTCTCGATCGCCCAGAACACCGAGCTGGGGACCGTCTACACGGTGGACGAGATCCGCGCCATCGTCGACCACGCGCACGGGCACGGCATGAAGGTCCACCTCGACGGGGCCCGGATAGCCAACGCCGCGGCGTCGCTGGACGTGCCGATGCGCGCGTTCACCAATGCCCTTGGCGTGGACGTCCTCTCGTACGGTGGCACCAAGAACGGGATGCTCTTCGGCGAGGCCGTCGTCGTGCTCAACCCGGACGCGGTCAGCCACATGAAGCATCTGCGGAAGCTGTCCATGCAGCTCGCCTCCAAGATGCGCTTCGTCTCGGTGCAGCTGGAGGCACTGCTCGCCAAGGACCTGTGGCTGCGCAACGCGCGGCACTCCAATGCCATGGCCCAGCGTCTCGCCGAAGGGGTCAGGGCGGTCGACGGGGTGGAGATCCTCTACCCGGTCCAGGCGAACGCGGTATTCGCCCGCCTCCCGCACGACGTGAGCAGGCGACTGCAGGAGCGTTTCCGCTTCTACTTCTGGGACGAGGCGGCCGGTGATGTCCGCTGGATGTGCTCCTTCGACACCACCGAGGACGACGTGGACGCCTTTGTGCTGGCGCTGAAGGAAGAGATGGCGCGGTAACCCTCGACTGCATGGGTATGCGGTCGACCGAAAGTTCATTGACTCTCGGTCGGCCGCGTTCCTATGCTCGGGTGCCATGGAGCTGATTCAGCGGGTCCCCGAACTGTCCGCGTATCTTGCGGCCGACGAGGTCATCGACCACGGTCATCCACGGGTCCGGGAGGTGGCCGCACGTCTGCGCGCCAATGCGCCCGGCGCATATGCATACGCGAAGGCCGCGTTCGAGTTCGTCCGTGACGCCATTCCGCACTCGTACGACTCCGATGATCTGCGCGTCACCTGGCGCGCCTCCGACGTTCTGGATCAGTGCACCGGAATCTGTTACGCCAAGGCCCATGCGCTCGCCGCGCTGCTGCGCGCGGAGTCGATCCCGACCGCGCTCTGCTATCAGAAGCTCGAAGTGGTGCACGGTCTGGTCGCGGTCCGGATGCCGGGTGAGCAGGTATGGCACCGCCAGGATCCGAGGGGCAACAAGGCCGGCGTGGACGCCCAGTTCTCGCTGGGCGTGGAGCGGCTGGCCTTCGTACCCGATCCAGAGTCCAATGAGATGGACTATCCGGTACTGTATGATGTACCTCATCCGGCGGTTCTGCATGCCCTGCAGTCGGCACAGGACCGGCCCTCCCTCTGGGAGAACCTTCCCGTCGCACTCTGAAGCAAGGACGCCGATGCCCCTCACGCTCACCGTGTCCGACGAGGTACGCACCCTCGTCCCCGGCTTCACCCATCTCGCCGTCGAGGCTCATGGCCTGGTCAACGGGCCCAGCAGTGACGCGAGTTCGGTGCTGCTCGACGAGGCGGCGCGCAGACTCGCGGAGCGGCTCGACGGCCGCGCACCGCACGAGGACCCCCACATGGCCGCCTGGCGCGAGACGTACAGCGCGTTCGGTGCCAAGCCGTCCCGTACCCGCAACTCCGCCGAGGCGCTCGCCAGGCGCGCACTGACCGAGGCCGGGCTGCCCCGGATCAACCTGCTCGTGGACGCGTACAACGCGATCAGCGTGGCGCACCTGATCCCGGTCGGCGGTGAGGACACCGATCACATCAAGGGGGACATGCGCCTGGTACGGGCCACGGGTGAGGAGCCGTTCGCCACGGTCGCCGGCGGCGAGCCGGCTGTGGAGCATCCGGAGCCGGGCGAGATCGTCTGGCGCGACGACGAAGGTGTCACCTGCCGCCGCTGGAACTGGCGGCAGGGCGTCCGCACCCGGCTCACCGAGGAGTCCGTCAACGCGGTCTTCCTGCTGGAGAGCCTCACGCCGATGACGCGCGGCGCACTCGAAGCCGCGGGCGCCGAGCTCGCCGAGTCACTGGAGAAGCTGAGCCCCGGGGCGCCGATCACCGTCCGCACCCCGGAATGACGCTTCAGCCGGCTTCGCGGACCTGCGCCGCGGTCGGAGCCGTGCCCCCGAGGTGCGCGGGCACCCACCAGGTGTCGCTCGCGTCCTTGGGCCGTACGGGATAGGCGCGCTGTGCCGCCTCCAGCAGCTCCTGCACCCGCTCGCGCAGCCGCCGCGTGATCGCTCCCGCGTACTGGTCGGTGGGCGCCTCCATCGGCTCGCCGACCCTTATCGTCACCGGAATGTGGTTGCGCTTGAGGTTCCTCGCACGCCCCTTGGTCCACAGCCGCTGCGTGCCCCACAGTGCCATCGGGATGAGCGGCACGCCGGCCTCCTGAGCCAGGCGCGCCGCGCCCGACTTGAAGCTCTTCAGCGTGAACGACTGGGAGATCGTGGCCTCCGGGAAGACCCCGATGATCTCACCCGCGCGCAGCGCGTCCAGCGCGTGCGCGTATGCCGCCTCGCCCTGGTTGCGGTCCACCGGAATGTGCTTCATACCGCGCATCAGCGGGCCCGAGATCCGGTGCCGGAACACCGAATCCTTCGCCATGAAGCGCACCAGGCGCCTCTGCGGCAGCGCCGCCAGGCCGGAGAAGATGAAGTCGAGGTAGCTGATGTGATTGCTCACCAGCACCGCACCGCCGGACCGTGGGATGTTCTCCGAGCCCTGCGTGTCGATCTTCAGGTCCAGCGCCTTGAACATCGTGAGGGCGGCGCCGATGACCGGCCGGTAGACGAGCTCTGCCATCTGGGGGGAGACCCTTCCTTCAGTGTCCCGGGAGGGTTCGCCCGGTGGAAGTTACGCAGCCGTAGGTTTTCGGCATTGGGCAGATCGTGCCCCATGTGTGGCGTAACAGCCAGTCCTGGAGCCGTCGCACGGCGAGATTCTCGTCACGTCGTGTCACACATCCCCGCTCGCCGCGTGTTCGCGACGGCAGCCGCGCCCCGCGGGACACGCCGCCCGGCAGCCCGCAGGACACGCGGACAGAGACGGCGGGAATCTTTGCGGTCCTGCGAATGCTTGAAGGGGACGATGACCGGACTTGTGGTGTGCGCGGTGGGCCTCGCGGCGGCGGGGCCCTCGGTCTGCCGCACCGGCGGACCAATGGGAGGCTGACGGTGCGCGGGCGGGACGAGGAGCGCAGGCTCGGATCGGCGGAGCTGGGTGCGGAGCTGGGGGAGAGGGCCACGCTCGTGCAGTTCTCGAGCGCCTTCTGCCAGCCGTGCCGGGCGACCCGGAGGACCCTCGCCGAGGTCGCCGGCATGGTCGACGGGGTCGCCCATGTCGAGATCGACGCGGAGGAAAAGCTGTCGCTGGTGCGTGAACTGGACATTCTGCGCACCCCCACCGTGCTGGTGCTGGATGCGCGCGGGCGGATCGTCCGCAGAGCGTCCGGGCAGCCCCGCAAGGCCGATGTGATCGCGGCCCTGGGCGCGGCGGTCTGAGGTGCGGTGAGCCGGTGCCGTGACACAGCTCCCATATCCCCGTACCGACTTGACTGCCCGTACCACCAATCGTCAGTCTGACGGCGTGCCACGACGATTCCTTCTCCTCGGCCGGTCCCATGTGGATCCGGACCACAACGCGACCGCGCTCTGTCCGGGTGTCTGAGCAACCACGGACCCGTTCGCGCCCCATGCAGAAGGACAACTCCATGACGGCTTCGCCCGACCTCGGCACACCCCAGCTCGCCTCTCCCGACCTGCTGCGCGCAGTCTTCCGGCAGCATGCGGCAGGAGTCGCGGTCATCACCGCGCACGGTGAGCGCCCCGTCGGTTTCACCGCCACGTCGCTCAACTCCGTCGCCGCCGAACCCCCGTTGGTCTCGTTCGGTATCGGTACTACCTCGTCCAGCTGGCCGGTCGTCGCCGAGGCCGGACACATCGGCGTCCACATACTCGGTGAGCACCAGCGCGAGCTGGCCGCCACCTTCGCGCGCAGCGGCGCCGACCGCTTCGCCCCACCCACCCGATGGCGTAGCGGTCCGGAAGGAGTTCCGGTGCTGGACGGAGTGCTGGCCTGGCTGGTCTGCCGTGTCGTCGCCCGGGTGCCGGCAGGGGACCATCGCATCGTCGTCGCCGAGGCCGTCGCCGGGGACCCGGCGGGCGCCGGGCGCCCGCTCATCTACCACCAGGGCCGGTTCAACGGGCTGAGGGACTGAGAGATCCCGACTACGCTGCGTTGTCAACGTCACAGTTCCAAGCGCTTGCTCACTGGGAACACAATGGGTGTACTGACGAGTAATATTTCGTTCGGAGCGCCGGTCGCCCCGACCGGAAACCCCGCCTTCAGGCGCCTATGCTGCCTGCACAAGGCAGCTCAGAAATGACGATGCAGTAGGAGAGCCGGCGTGAGCTTGAGGATCGTTGTCTGTGTGAAGTACGTGCCCGACGCCACTGGCGATCGGCACTTCGCCGATGACCTGACGGTCGAC
>NZ_JBWKDT010000073.1:0-17844 GCF_056435785.1 Streptomyces sp. NPDC043870 | reverse complement strand
AAGCGGGGGGAGGAACGCCGGCACAGAGGAAGAAATAGAAAGGGGGGGGGGGGGGGGGGGGGGGGGGGGGCCCCCCCCCCCCCCGCCGCATTCGTGCGTCAGGCCCTGACGGGCTGCTCCGGCAACGCGGCCGCACGCCGCTGTCCCGTGACGCTCCCCAGCCAGCCGAGCAGGAACGCGACGGGCAGCGACCCCAGGGCGACCGTCTGCAGCGGGAACCAGGCGATGTCCCACTCGGGGAACAGCGCCACCGGGCTGCCGGAGAAGACGGGGCTCACGACCTGGAGTCCGAGCGCGCAGCCGAGACCTCCGTACAGCGTCCACAGCAGTCCCCTGCGTGTGAAGCCGTGCCAGAACAGCGAGTACACCAGGGCCGGGAGCAGGCAGGAGCTCGCCACCGCCAAGGAGATCGTGGACAGGAAGCCCATGTTCCAGCCCTGCACCCACACCGCGAGGCAGATGCTCAGCACCCCGACCAAGGCGGACGCGATACGGGCCGCGGCCACCTCCCGGCCCTCGGTCGTGCGCCCGCGGCGGACGACGTTGGTGACGAGGTCGTGGGCGACCGAGCCTGCGGCCGCCAGCGTCACGCTCGCGACGACCGCCAGCGTGGTGAGGAACACCGCACAGGAGACCAGCACGACGAGCCATGCCTCGCCCGTCTGCGCCGACGAGCCGCCCGCCAGATCGCCGGTGAGCATCAGCAGGCTGCTGGTGGCCCCGGGGTCGGCGGCGAGGATCTTCGGGGCGCCGATCAGCGCCGCTGCCCCGAAACCCAGCACGGTGGTGAGCAGGCAGATGGCACCGACGATGGCGATGGTGTGGCGGACCGTACGGCGTGCCGCGGCGGCGTCGGGCGCGGTGTTGAGCTGGGTGGCGACATGGGGCATGCATGCGACGCCCAGCACCACGGTGATCATCAGACCGATGAAGTCGAGGGTCCCCTCGACCGGGCTGCTGGCAGCGAACCGCAGGCCCGGACGCATATAGCCCTCGGGACGGCCGCTGCCCCGCCCGGCGGTCTCGATGAGGGAGTCGGGGCTCCAGTGGAAGCGGTGGAGCAGCACCGCCGCCACGGCCACGGCCATGGCGAGCAGGATCACCGTCTTGATCACCTGGATCGCGATCATGCCGCGCATCCCGCCGAAGGCCGTGGCGCAGACGACGAGGGTGCCGATCATGACGATGGCGGTCTGCTCGGCGCCGGGACCGGACAGGCCGAGCAGCATGGCGGTGGTCCTGCCCGCGCCGGAGAGCTGCACGATCAGATACGGGACGCACGCGCTCAGCGTGACGACGGCGACCGCGATCCTGACCGAGGGCCCCGGGGCCCGCAGGGCGAACGTGTCGCCGAGGGTGTAGCTGCCGCGTTCCCGCAGCGGGCCCGACAGCAGGAGCAGGACGCCGAGCGACAGCACGGTGCACAGGGCGATGAAAAGGCCGTCGAAGCCGAAGACCGCGACGGTTCCCGTCGTGCCGAGCACGGTCGCGGCGGAGAGATAGACGCCAGTGAGGACGAGGGCGCCCTGGACGGGCCGCAGCCTGCGGCCCGCCGTGTAGAAGTCGTTGACCCGGTCCCGCTCGGGGCCGTTGAGCACGCAGATGAGCAGGATCGGGACGATGAAGGTGAGGAAGCCGACGAGAACCCAGGAGCGGGTGTCCGTGTCCAGGTCGAGGGTGCCGGGATCCCCTGCGGCGAGCAGGATCTGAGGAAGCATCAGTGTTCCTCCATCGGCTCGTACGCGGCCTCCTCGTGGGCGGCGCGGTCGTAACGCGCCGCCGTCCACAACAGGAGCGAGCCCTGCGCGAGAAGGGCGACGACGCCGAGGTTGATTTGTCCGGCGACACGGGTGGCCAGCATGTCCTCTGCGGTGCAGGCAAGCAGGAGATGGACCACGAAGGTCAGTCCGTTGACGAGCGCGAAGGATCTGCCCGGCCGGTGGGGCCGGGGTCTTTGATGGAACCGGGGGGTGTGCGGATGGGCGTGCTGATGGGCCATTGAGCTCTCCTGGCGGGCAGGGATGCGCGCGCATCGCTTCGCTCGGGCGATGCCTGGCGAGGGCATTGCCCCTGATGAGGGCTCACCAGAGCACGTACCGACCGGTCAGTCCATGCGCTTCGGGCACCCCGTTGTCCGCTCCCAACTTCATAGGGGTGCGACTGTGCTGATGCCCATTCGGCCATCCGCGGTAAGGAATCCGGCCATGACGATACGCGTGCCAGACGGGCGTACCGCCGTGCGGCTTCAGCTTTCCGGGTCGGAGGGCTCTCCGCAGCCGAGGACGGCCGCCGGCCCGAGCAGTTGGAGCGCGTCGAAGGCGAGCGTGAGCCGTACGAGGTCGCGGGGGCGGGACAGTTCGAGACCCGTGATCTGCTCGAAGCGGCGCAGCCGGTTCAGCACCGTGTTGCGGTGGCACAGCATGTGCCGGGCCGCCTGGACCGCGGAGCCACCCTTGTCGATCCACACTCCGAGCGTGTCGATCAGCGTTTCGCGGTCGGTGGGCTCCAGGTCGTACAGCGGCCGGAGCACCCGCAGGGCCAGCTCGGCGGACAGGTCGGGCCGTGAGACCAGCAGACCGTCGGGTAGACGGGCGTCGAGCCGGGCGACCTCCCCGTCCGCGCGGCAGGTGCGTAGGGCGAGTCCGGCCATGTCCCGCGCCCGGGGCAGGTTCTGCAGGCCGTGGACGACGGGGCTGATGCCGATGCGCATGCCGGGTCCGGCGTCGAGGGCGGAGGCGAGCGCGTCGAGTGGGCGGTCGCCGAGGTGGGCGACGAGCACATCGCGCTGTGCGCCGACGTGGCGCAGGACGCGCATGCCACGGATCTCCGGAACGGCGTCGGGTGCACGGCCGAAGGGCGGCGTGGCCCGCAGCTCCGCCACCGCGAAGCGTCCGTCGGGCGGCAGATTGAGGATCGACGCGGCGTCCTGGATGAACGCCGGGTCGTTACGGCTCTCCAGGACGGCGGCGAGGATCAGGCGCACCCGCTCGTTGTGCTGGCTGGCCACGCCCTTGGCGACCTGGCGGTAGGCGTCGGCGACCAGGACGGCGTCGCGGTCATTCATCTTCCACACCAGCTCCGCCACGTGCACGAGGTGACGCTGTTCGCCGAGCCCGTCCCGCTCCACGACGCTGATGATGCCGCCCCAGACCTCCGAGCCGGCGACCCGGAAGGCGTGCATCACCTCGTCGAGGGGGCGGCCCTCCTCGGCACGGCGTATGCCGAGCTCACGGGTGTAGCGCTCGATGTCCACGATGCGGTCCGGGTCGAGGGCGGCCTCCAGCGCGAAGCGGATGCCGGTGTCCGCGGACTGCTTGAGGTCGGGCGGCGAGAGTACCGGGTCGGCGTAGTACGGCACCTCGGTGCGGATCTTGTGCACCACGGAGTCGGTGAAGGAGGTGCCCCGCCCAAGAAGGCGCCGGCAGGCGTGGTCGAGCAGCTGGAGCGGCGAGGGCTCGGCGGCGGCTTGGGGCAGCGGACCGACGGTGGAGACGGTGGTGACGCGGGGGCGGACCGTGCCACGGACGGAACTGGTGTGCATGGACCCTCCAGACGGACGGGGCGGGCAAGGACACCACGGCGGGTCGCCATGTCTTGTGCTGCGCGGGTCGCGGGTGCGGGTGCTCCACCGGTCGGCGATCGGCGTGTGGCGGCGGCGCACTTCAAGGAATCCACATGCTAAGCAGTCGGTCACCCCTTGGCGCGAGACTTCCGCCAAATCGTGATGATCCACGCACAGCAGGAGGTACGGATTGTGCCCTCTCACAAGCGGGGCGCGCCCCGGGTGGGAGCCGACAACGGCTCGTTCCCAGTCCATGGACGCCCTGCCCCCGCCGTGTTCCCGTAGCGCTCCAGTCCGGCGCCCGCTCGCCGAGGAGCAAGGAGTACGCCCTGATGAGCCCACCAGAGACCGAGGCCGGGACCCTCCGGGTCAGCGATCTGCACGTCAGCTACGGACGGTCCGTGCAGGCGCTCCACGGGGTGTCGCTGACCGTCCCGCAGGGCCGGATCGTCGCCGTGCTCGGCTCCAACGGCGCGGGCAAGTCCACACTGCTCCGTGCGGTCTCCGGGACCCTCGCGCTGCACCGCGGCACGGTCGACTGCGGCACCGTGCACTTCGACGGCGTACGGCTGAGCGGCGACGCCGCGCGGTCCGTTGCCGCCGGGGTGGTGCAGGTGCCCGAGGGCCGGCGGATCTTCGGCGCCCTGTCCGTGGAGGACAACCTCAGGGCCGGGTTCCTCGGGTCGTCACGCCGCTCGCGCGTCGAGCTGCGAGCCGCCCGCGATCGTGTCTTCACGCAGTTCCCGGTACTGGCCGAACGTCGGCGGCAGGCCGCCGGGCTGATGTCCGGCGGAGAGCAGCAGATGCTCGCGATGGGCCGCGCGCTGATGGCCGGGCCGCGCCTGCTCCTCCTCGACGAGCCCTCGCTGGGCCTCGCGCCGCTGATGGTCCGGCGCATCGCGGAGATCATCCGCGAGATCAATGCCCAGGGGACCTCGATCCTGCTCGTCGAGCAGAACGCCGCCATGGCGCTGGAACTGTCCGACCGCGCGTCGGTGCTGGACGTGGGCCAGGTGCGGCTGGAGGGGGCCTCGGCCGATCTCGCCGCGGCGGACGAGGTGCGGCGGCTGTATCTGGGCGAGAGCTACGAGACCGGCTGCGGCGCGCCCGACGCCGACGCGCAGTCCGCGACGTCCGCGAGCACTCCGGCCGTGACCGGACCGGGACTGACCGAGCTTGGCAGGTGGAACGGATGAGCATCGACGCGACGGCCACCACCCCCGAGGCCGCCACGGCCCCCGGACCGGACACGGGGCCCGACCCGGTCCGGGCCCTCACGGTCGAGAACCTGACCGTGCGCTTCTCAGGCCTGGTCGCCCTCGACGACCTGTCCTTCACGGTCCGGCCCGGCACGATCCACGCGCTCATCGGCCCCAACGGCGCGGGCAAGTCCACCTGCTTCAACGTCATTTCCGGCGTCTACCGAGCCACCGCCGGAAGAGTCCGGTACGCGGACAAGGACCTCACCCGCCTCGCACCCCACCGCATCGCGCAGCTCGGCGTCGCCCGCACCTTCCAGAACATCGTGCTCACCCACGGGACCGTCGCCGACAACCTCATGCTCGGCCGCCACCGGCTGAGCCGGGCGGGCTTCACGGCGAGCGCGCTGCGACTGCCGCACACGGTGCGCGAGCAGCGCCGCCACCGGGAGCGGGCGGCCGAGATCGCCGACTTCCTGGGTCTCGGCCCCGCGTTCGACAAGCCGGTCGCCGGGCTTGCGTACGGCGACCGCAAGCGGGTGGAAATGGCGCGCGCGCTGTGTATGGAGCCGCAGTTGCTGCTGCTCGACGAGCCCGTCGCCGGCATGCACCCGACCGAGCGCTCGGCGATGGCCGAGACGATCGCCCGGGTCCGTGACGCCCTGAAGATCTCGATCCTCATCGTCGAGCACGACATGGGCCTGATCATGCGGATCGCCGACTCGGTGACGGTGCTCGACTTCGGCCGGCTCATCGCGGACGGACCGCCCGAGCGCATCCAGAACGACCCGGCGGTCATCAGCGCGTATCTCGGTACCCCGGTCCAGGAAACAGAGCCGGGTCCAGAGCCCGGCCCGACACGCGAACCAGAACCCGGTCCGGCATCCGATCCAGAGCCCATCCCGGCACCCGATCCAGAAGCCTGCCTGGCACCCGAGCGGGTGGAGGGGACCGAACCGGACACCGAGCCGGACCCGGAACCTGCCACGGCCGCAGCCTCGGACCCCGCCAAGGACACCGAGCGCGACTCGGAGGAAGAATCATGATCAAGCTCACCGAAACCGTCCTCAACGGACTCGCGCTCGGCTCCGTCTACGCGCTGATAGCCCTGGGCTTCGTCGTGATCTTCAAGGCGTCCGGCGTCATGAACTTCGCGCACGGCTCCCTGCTGCTCTTCGGCGGCTATGTCACGGCCCGCCTCCACGACGCCATCGGCTTCATCCCCGCCGTCCTCGTCGGCGCCGCGCTCGCCGCAGCACTGGCCGGCCTGGTGCAGCTCCTGGCCACCCGCGGCCTGCGCGGCGCGGAGATCCACACGCTGACGATCCTCACCATCGGCGTGGACGTCCTGCTCAGCACCGAACTCAACCGGCAGGTCGGCGCCGACTACCTCACCATGGGCGACCCCTGGGGCGCCGATGTGACCCGGCTCGGCAGCATCACCGTCGCCGACGCGCGGATGGCGAGCATCGTCGTCGCGGTCGTCGTCATCGGCGCCTTCTTCGCCGCCTTCCGCTGGTCCCGCTGGGGCCTGTCCATGCGGTCCGCGGCCGCCGACCCGGAAGCCGCGACGCTGATGGGGATACGGCTGGACCGCGTACGCCTCATCGCCTGGTGCGTCGCCGGGGCACTGGCCGCCATCGCCGCCGTGTTCCTCGCCGCCTTCCCCGCACCGGGACTTGACCGTACGACCAGTCAGATCGCCCTGAGTGCCTTCCCCGCGGCGATCCTCGGCGGCATGGACTCGGCCGTCGGCGCGCTCGTCGGAAGCCTGGTGATCGGCCTCACGGCGGCGATGGCCGCCGGCTATCAGAACGAACTGAGCCTCCTGGGCGCCGGGTTCTCCGATGTGGCCCCCTACCTCGTGATGGTGCTCGTGCTCCTGGTCAGGCCCACCGGTCTCTTCGGATCGAAGGAGCTGACCCGTGTCTGACACCCGCGCCACCACCGAAACCACCGAAACCACCGACACCGCCGACACCGCCGACACCACCGAAACCACGGACACCGTGACGGCCCCCGCTGCCGCTCCTCCCGATTCCCCGTCCGCCCCGGGCAGGCGGTCCGGCAAGTTCTCCCCGCGCGGGCGGCGTGCGGCCACCCTCGCCGCAGGCGTGCTGGTCCTGCTGGCCCTGCCTTTCTACGTCACCTCGTTCTGGCTCCAGACGGGCCTGTTCGCCATGGCCGCCGTCATCGGCGCCATCGGGCTGAACCTGCTCTCCGGGACGACCGGACAACTCTCCCTCGGCCACGCCTTCTTCCTCGCCGTCGGCGCGTACGGCTATGTGTGGCTGGCGTCCGGGCCGTCCGGCACCGGCTCCAGCAGCCTGTACGGCCTCGAGCTCCCGCCCGTGCTCGCCTTCGTGCTGGCCATCGTCCTCGCCGGTGCGGCGGGCGGCCTGTTCAGCCCCATCTCCGGCCGGCTGCGCGGCATGTACCTGGGCATCGCGACCCTCGCCCTGGTCTTCCTGGGCCACCACATGATGCTCAACGCCCCGCATGTCACCGGCGGGTTCAACGGCCGCTCCGTACCGCCGCTGGACATCCTCGGCTTCTCCTTCACCGACACCTCACCCGACCGTCTCACCGTCATCGGCGTCCCCTTCGGCGGGCTGGAGCGCCTGTGGTACGTAGGCCTGGCCCTGGTCGCCGTGGCCTGGCTCGCCGCGCACAACCTCCTGCGCGGGCGCCCCGGCCGCGCACTCGGCGCCGTACGCGACAGCGAGGTCGCCGCGGCCGTCATGGGAGTCCATCTCACCCGCTACCGCGCCTCGGCGTTCATCGTCTCCTCGATGTACGCGGGCGCCGCGGGTGCCCTGCTGGCCCTGGTGTTCAAGCGTGTCGTCCCTGACCACTTCGGGCTCCTGCTGTCCATCGACTACCTCGCGATGATCGTCATCGGCGGCCTCGGCTCGGTCGGCGGCGCGGCCTGCGGCGCGGTCTTCGTCGCCCTGATCCCGCACCTGCTCACCAAGTACGCCGACGACCTGCCCCTGCTCACCGCTCCCGGCACCACGGGATCGGGCGTGTCCCCGGGCGACGCGGCCCGCTACCTCTACGGCACCGCGATCGTCCTCGTCCTGATCTTCGCCCCCGGCGGCCTGGCCGGACTGGCCCACAGACGGCCGCGCCGCAAGGGCGACGACTCCCCCCGCACCCGGCGTTTCCCTCTCCGCACCCGCACCACCCCGAAGGAGCACACCCCGTGAGACACACCCGACTTGCCCCGGCCGCAGCCGTCATCGCCGCACTCGCCCTGAGCGCCACGGCCTGCAGCACCAAGAGCGGTACCGACGCGAACAGCGCCGGCAGCGACGGCGTCAAGACCGGCCCCGGAGTGACGGAGAAGACCATCACCCTGGGCGCGCTGACCGACCTCACCGGCCCGTACGCCTCGCTCGGCAAGAGCATCGTCAACGCCCAGCAGCTGTACGCCGACCAGCTCAACGCCTCGGGCGGCATCTGCGGCCGGACCGTCAAGATCACGGTCAAGGACCACGGCTACGACGTGCAGAAGGCCGTGTCCGCGTTCACCGAGACCGAGCCGAACGTGGCCGCCGTGTCCCAGATGGTCGGCTCTCCCGTGGTGTCCTCGCTCCAACAGGAGCTGGAGTCCAAGCACCTGCTCACGTTCCCGATGGCCTGGGCCTCCACTCTGCTGGGCCGCGAGTACATACAGGTGGTCGGCTCCACATACGACGTCGACATGATCAACGGCGTCGACTTCGTGGTCCGCACGGCCAAGCTGAAGGCGGGCGAGAAGATCGGCCACGTTTACTTCGAGGGCGAGTACGGCGAGAACGCGCTCGCCGGTGCCACGTACGCGGCCAAGAACCAGAAGCTGACCATCGTCGGGCAGAAGATCAAGCCCACCGACCAGGACCTGACCGCCCAGGTCACCGCCCTCAAGCAGGCCGGCGTCAAGGCGATCCTGATCAGCGCCGGCCCGCGCCAGACGGCCGCCCTGGTCGGCACCGCGGCCGCCGCGGGCTTCGCCGTCCCGGTCCTCACCAGCTCGCCGGGCTTCGCCCCGCAGCTGCTGGCGACCCCGGTCGGCCCCGCCCTGGAGAAGATGCTCCAGGTGGTGAGCCCCGCCCCGGCGTTCAGCGCCGACAACCCGGCGATGAAGAAGCTCGCCGACGACTACAAGGCGAAGTACCCGAAGGACCTGCTCGACGCCGGTGTCGTCAGCGGCTGGAACGCGATCAGCGTCCTCGGCGAGGACCTCAAGGCGGCCTGCAAGGCGAAGGACCTGACCCGCGAGGGCATAGCGGCGGCCCACCGCAAGCAGTCCAAGCTCACGGTGCTCGGCGTGCCGCTGAACTTCTCGGACCGCGCCAAGCCGGCGACGTACCAGTCCTTCATCCACAAGCCGGCGAAGACGGCCCTCGGCGGCCTCGCGAACGTCGAACCGGCCCACGAGGTCCCCGCGGCGAAGACCTACACCCTGCCCAAGGACTGAGCCGCCCCGACGGTCCGGATGCTGACCGGCAGGTCAGCATCCGGACCGGGAAGAATGCCCATCCGGTCCCTCGGCTCCCCCTGATTCAGGGGGAATTCCCCGCGGGCCGGACACCCCGCACCGGGGCTCGGCGCGCCCGGCCTCAGAGGGCAATTGACGTAGGCGGATTACCCTTTATCGGCTAGTAAGTTCCTCGCCAGGTGACTGTGGTCTCGTCCGTTATGCGCTTGGCGAGGTTGTCGATCGAGGCGATGCGGGTCACGGCTTCGGAACTGGTGGACAGGGTCTCGTAGTCGCGGGCGAGACGCCGGCGGAGCATTGTCCACCCGGGACTTCGTTCCACTACCCAGCGCCTTTTGGCTACGTGAAAGCCGCGGATTTCGGGGCCTGGAGGCTGGTCTCGATCCATACCTGGTGAGCGTCCTGGTGGAGTTTGGGATCTTCCAGGAGAAGGCCGCGGGCCCGCAAGAACTGGCAGACCGGCTTGGCCGCGAGATTCGGATCGAGCTGCGCCAAGTCGTGGCCGTCGCGTTCGGCGATGACGATTTCGGCGCCGAGCCAGACACCAGAATGGTGAGTGTGCGGATGTTCTTGCGGTAGTCCGGCGACTGGCGTTCCCGCGGCAGCCGGGCGAACTCCTCGACCAGCTGTCCGGCCGCCTCGGTCAGCGGCAACTCACCCGTCGGCCGTCGCCGTAGCCGGGCCAGCACCGGGCCGGCCTCGTGACGGGCAGAGTCCCAGCGCACCGCCCTGCTGGGCGTCGTCAGGGGTGGCTACCGTCCAGCAGCGTGCGCATGTAGACCGTGTGCGCCGTGAGAAGTCGCACGACGCGGCCTGTCCCGTCCGGCAGGAACGGCAGGACGAGCATCGCCGGCACCGCTGCGGCGAGTGCGATCAGGACCGCCGGGACGAACAGGGTGACGATCACGCACCGGCGGGCGCCGGGCGGGAGCATGTGGGGCAGCCAGGACGGCATCATGAGGACCTCCTTGCGAGTCGGCCTCCGCGGGTTCGCGGTGGCATGTCACCAATCTGGTGAGCGGTTTGTTTGTCCGCCCAAGTTCAGGGCGTTCCCTCAGGTAAGGTCCGGACAAGACCGCATTGTCCGGCCGGACGGAAGGCCAGCGGTCGGCATCACCGGGGGGTGTGCGTGGTCGAGCGCCGCAAGAGAGGGCGACGCCGGGAGCCTGTCAGGACGGATAGCGATGAGGTGCGCCAACTGGCGGAGTTTCTGCGGAAGCAGGTTGACGCCAGCGGCAAGACCCTGACGACGCTGGCCAGGGAAATGCACATGTCCCGCACCGCGATCAGTGAGCGGCTTGCAGGCCGTCCATTGGACGAGCAGTTCGTCAGCGACCTGCTCACAGCCACCGTCCCCGAGCCGCGGCTGCGGCAGCGCCGACTGGCCGAGGCCCGTACGATGCTGCGCGCGGTAGCCCGGCCCAAGCCGTTGAAAGCCGCCTCGCCGCAGGAACGGCTTCGTGCGGAGTTCGTCCACCTCGGAGACAACATCCAGCGCATCACCCGCCTGCTGGAGAACTCGCCCGGTTCCCTGCCGGACGGTGTGTGGTTCGACGCCGGTGAGCTGAGCGCACACTGGGATCCCAGGGCCCGCGGCACGGAACAGGGCCGAGTCGGCTGGTATTTCACCGGCCGCCACCGCGCATTGAGTGAGCTGGTGTCCTGGCTCTCCGGCGGCGCCCCGGACGGACGGGTGCGGGTGGTGACGGGGGGACCCGGATCGGGAAAGTCCACAGTGCTGGCACGCATCGTCACCTTGGCAGACCCGGACCTGCGTAAGAGAACGCCGGTGGACGACGCGCCCGAGGCCACGGTTCCGCCGACCGGCTGCGTCGATCTCGCCGTCCTCGCCCGCGGCCGGTCGGTGTCCGACGTGCTCGACCGGGTCGCCGCCGTCGCAGGGGTCGACTTGGCCACCACGGCGGAAGCCCAACGGCTGGACGTACTCGCCGGGCTCCTTCCGGCGTGGCCCGCGGAACTCACCGTCGTCGTGGACGCGCTGGACGAGTCGGCCGATCCGGAAGGTCTCGCCCGCGCCCTGCGCAGGCTGGCGCGCGACGCCACCGGCCTGCGCGTCCTCGTCGGCACCCGTCCCGGCCCCCGCAACAGCCTGCTGACCGCGTGCGGACACGACGCCCGCATCATCGACCTCGACAGCCGCCCATGGCTGGACCCCGACGACCTGGCCGAGTACGTGCGCCACCGGCTGCTTGCTGCCGACGACGCGCATACGCGCAGCCCCTACCGCAACCAGCCGGATCTCGCCGCACGCGTGGCGGAAGCGGTCGCCGAGCGGGCGTACCCCACCTTCCTCATCGCCCAGCTCGTCAGCCGGACCCTGACCGACAGCGACACGGTCGTCGACCCAAGTGGGGAAGAACTGTCGCGTCTGCCGGGCACCGTGGCTGACGCTCTGGACGACTACCTCTTCCGCCTGGGCCCAGATCACCACCGGGTGCGTGACCTCCTCGTGCCCCTCGCCTACGCGCACGGTACGGGCTTGGCCCGTGACACCGTCTGGGTCGAGCTTGCGAGCGCCCTCGCCCAGCGCACCTACACCCTGGCCGACCTGGAGTGGCTGCTCTCCAGGGCGGCCGACTTCCTGGTGGAGCAGACCGTCGACCAGGAGGAGACCCATTACCGGCTCTACCACCAGGCACTGGTGGACCATGTGCGCTCGGCCCACGACGACCACCTCGTCGAACGCCGGATCACGCGCACCTTGGCCGGCCTCGCTCCGATTTGCGAAGGCCGGCCCGAGTGGGCGAAAGCCCCCGCCTACGTCCGCCGCCACCTCCCCCGGCACGCGGCCGCCGCACGACTGCTCGACCCGCTCCTTGACGACGCCGGCCTGCTCCTCGCGGCTGAATACGGGGAGTTGTCAACGGCGATCAGCGAGCGAAACCGTCACCTCACAAAGCCTGACAGCCGCGGTACCTGGCTCCACCATGTTCTTGCCAGCCCCGGGATGGAACCGTCCCGGCGGGCCGCGCTGCTCGAACAGTACGCCCGGCAGTTCGGCTTCGACCGCCTCGCGGACGACGTCGCCCGTGTCGCCCCGCACCGCCCATGGGCGACCCCGTGGGCACACCTGGGTCGGGACAACGTGACCGACGTCCACGGCTGCTGCGACGGCAACATCCATGCGGCGACGGTCGTCGAGGTGGGCGGTGAGCCAACTCTGGTACACAGCGGGCACGGGAACCTCGTCGTACGGCGGTTGGCCGACGGCCGGCGCCTCGCCCGGCTGGGCCCACACCACCCGTACAGCTCCGAAGTGGATTTCGGCGACGACTGGTTCGCGCACCTCGCGTGGGTCTACGGCGACGGGCAAGGCGCCCCCAACCCGTTCGACCAGGGGGTGACCGTACGCGTGGTCGCCGGCGGACAAGTCGCCGGGCAGACCTATGTCGTGGCGGGTGGGTACGACGGGGCCGTTCGCCTGTGGCACCTGGGTCCGTCGGTTTCGTGTGAGGCACACGAACGCACCCGGCTGGCCGCAGTCGAATCCTGGAAGTCCTCCCCGCGGTTCGGCGGAGCGAGCTGGATCCAGGGCGCCGCAGTAGTGGACGGTGCACGTCCGATGGTGGTGGTCGCCGAGCTCGGCGGCCAGGTGCACTTCCTCGATCTGGCGACGGGCTCACCCGCGCACCCTGTCGGAAAACACCCCGGAGACCTCACGCGGGCCATGGCCCATGGAACGGTGGGTGGCCGGCCCGTGGTGTTGACCGGGGGCAGCATCGGCGATGTACTACGGGGCTGCGTGCAGATGTGGGACCCGCTATCCGGCCTGCCGATCGGTGAGCCGATGCTCCACGACGACGAAGTCCGTGCGATCACGGTCACCACGCTGCACGGTCTGACCGTCGCGGTCACCCGCACCCATGGCGGTCACCTCAGCATCTGGGACCTGGCCACTCGCCGATTGCTCCGGCATCGCCCCACTGGACTGATTTCGACCTGGGGCGCACTTACACTGACGGAAATCGCCGGCCGTCGGGTGCTGGTCTTCGGCACCCAAGGAGGATTCGACACTGACCCGGACGGCCGCAGAACAATGATCAGCGGCTTCCGTATCGACCTGGTCGATTTCGCCTCGCTGGAGCACCTCGACCACCTGTGGATCAACTCCGAGGTGCTGTCCGTGACAGCCGCTGAGCAATTCCTGGTGGTCGGATGCATGTGCGGCACGTTGGCGCTGCGGTGCAGCGACACCCTAGTCCCATGAAGCCACGATCTGCTGCCGCGCCCGGCCTGGCCGCCCCCCCCAGGAACACCTTGATCTCATCTGAAACACCGGCGACAGCAGAGGACAGCCCGACTCTGGCCAGGTTCCGCTCTGCCCTGAACTAGAGGGCCCGTGCGCGGATCTCATGAGCTGCCGGCCGCCTCTCGACGACGAGGTAGCCAAGGACGCGGCGTCCGATGACGGCTGAGTGTCTGGTCGAGTCCGACCCCCTGGCCACGCCTTCTGCCGGTCACGTCTGCCGGTCACGGCGTATCTACGAGCGTAGTTCGATCGACAGATCCGCCGTATATCCAGCGGTGCAAGTCTCGTGGAGGTAGTGACCGGGTCTACCGAGCACCCGGCTGACGAAGCGACCTCAGGAACAAGTGATGCCTAAAACGGTTGTGCTGTTTTCCGGCGGAGTGGAGTCGACCGTAGTGGCGCACCAGTTGAGGCGGGAGGGCCACGAACTCCGGCTGCTGGCCATCGATTACGGGCAGCGGCATCGGCGCGAGCACGAGTCCGCCCGGATCATTGCGGACGGACTCGGGGCGGCGTTCCGTGTGATCGACATTCGACAGGTGGGTGGTCTGCTGCCCGGGAATTCGCTGACCGGGGACGGTCACCCACTCCTCGGTGATCTCCGGCTTGCTGATCTCGCCGGACTGGACCTCGTTGACGGTCTTGCGGCCTTCGACCGGGCCCAGGTCGAACAGGTACGGCGGGTTTGCGGTGGCCTCGACGAAGGCTGCGGCGGCCGGCTCCAGCACTGGGCGGGTGGTGGTCTCGGACATGAAGAGCCTCCTGGTGGGTGACGCTGGCGGCGATGTCCCGCGGCTGTCCGGCGGGCACGACAGGAAAAGTACTGCCCGATCAAGTTGTGCACAATCCAATCGGGCGGTATACGGTCGTGGGTGCCTGGAGGGGGTAGGATGACGTCCTTTGATGACTCGACGTGAGGACCGGAGCCATGGACGAGACCGCGCACCGCACCGCTGAGCCGGGCTCGCTTCTGCTCCAGGACCAGCTGTGCTTCGCCCTGTACGCCGCCTCGCGAGCGGTCACTGTCCGCTATCGACCGCTCCTGGACGAGTTGGGCCTGACCTACCCGCAGTACCTGGTCATGCTGGTGCTGTGGGAGCAGGACTCCATCTCCGTCCGGGAGTTGGGCGCCGCACTCCAGCTGGAATCGAGCACACTGTCTCCGTTGCTCAAGCGCCTGGAAGCCGCCGGCTTGGTCCGCCGCGAGCGCCGCGCCGACGACGAGCGGTCCGTAGCCGTCCACCTCACCCGGGCCGGTGCGGATCTTCGCGAGAGGGCCGGTACCGTCCCGGTGGCCATCGGCGAGGCCATGGGGCTGACTCCCGAGCAGGACGCCATGGCCAAGGACTTGCTCCGCCTGCTCACCAGAAACGTCACGAGCAACTGACCTGCCGGACGAGCCGGCGGGCAGGTCGAAGGGCGGCGCACCGCAGAGGGCTGGTGGTCACCGTTCGCCGTCGCCGGGGCGGTCAGGCCTCAGCGAGGTTCCCGGAGCCGGAGGGCCCCATGGCCGCCAGGAACCTGCCCTCGGCGATCTCCGGATCGACACCACGCAGGGCGTGTACGCCGTGTCCGTGACCATTGCCGTAGGCCTTGGTGGCGCCGGCCGCGCGGACCGCTGCACGCGTGAGCACACTCGAAGTCGTCGCTCACTCCTGGAGGTTGACGAAGCACGACAGGGAGCCCTTGGCGTCGGGTTTCTGCTCGTCCTTGAGCTTGCCGTCGACGTAGATCCGGCAGACGGTTCCGGGGGCCGGGTCCTTGACAGCCAGGTCGTTGAAACCGAACCCGACGTTCTGCGTCCTGGACCAGGGCAGTCGCTGCCCCCCGGCGGTCTCCCCGTCCTGGTCGCCGGCGAACCCGTAGCTGATGTCCGCGGCCGCGGGGCCGGTCACCTCCATCTTCACGTCCCAGCTCTCGGCGAACAGGCCGCAGCCGGTGAGCGACACCGTGGCCACGGCCGCGACTCCGGCCGCCACCAGCGACCTGACGTATGTACGGGATGCGGGGAAGTTCACAGCAAACTCCTCGTGCAGGCAGGGTCGTTCGTCTCGGACGCGGATCATTCTGGGACGCGGCCGACAGGTCCCGGTGCCGCCGAAAGACCGCATTCGCCGAAGCGGCATCGGCCGAAAGTACTCATCCGCTCTCCCCCCGCGGCAGGCACTCGAACCGCCGCCGTCTATCCTCCATGCCATGCCCCTGCCACTCCCGCGCCCCACACCGGGGGCCGTCGCCGGGGCATGCGTCTGCGCGCTGCTCGTGGTCCTGGACGCGGGTGTGGTGAGCCGCAGCGGCATCGGGCTCGCGGTCGCCGCGAGCGGCGTCCTGGCGCTGGGCACGGTCGCCGCGGTGCTGTCGGCCTTCCGGGCCGACAGGCAGTGGACGGCCTGCGCGCTGTCCCTCGCCATGGCTGCCGTCTCGCTGCTGACGACCTCACTGGTGGAACGCACCGTGCTGCAGCGCACCCCCGGATGGGCCGAACTCCTAGGGCTCCTGGTGCTGTTGTGCCTGGTCTGCCGGAACGCGCGGCTGCTGCCGCTCGTCCTGTCGGCGGTGCCGCTGTGCGTGGCAGTGGTGCGCCTCGCCGACCGTGCTCCGGCACTGTCGGACCCGCCCGTCCTCGACGACCGGGTCGACGTGCTGTTCACGCTGCTGCCGATGGGCTTCGCGCTGCTGGGCGGCTATCTGCGGACCGAGGACGGCAGGCGCCGGACCGTCGCCGAGCGGGTGCGTCAGTCCGAGCGCCTGGACCTCGCCCGCGACCTGCACGACCATGTGGCCCACTACGTCACGGCCATGGTGGTCCAGGCCCAGGCCGGAGAGCACACCGCCGAGCGTGACCCGGGCACGGCGCGCGAGCTGTTCTCCAACATCGAGAAGACCGGCCAGGAAGGGCTGGTGGCGATGGGGCGCATGGTCCGTCTGCTGCGCGAGACCGGCGGCGGCGATGCGGAGGCACCCGTCGCGCCCGTCATGACGAAGATCGAGGAGCTGGTCCACCGCTTCCCCTCCCCGGGACAGCATGCCTGGCTGGACACGGCCGACGACGTGGACAGCGCCGCCTGGTCGCCGCAACTGGCCAAGTCCGTCGAACGGCTGGTCCAGGAAGGCCTGACCAACATCCGCAAACACGCCCGTACAGCCACCACCGTGCACGTCGTGCTGGGGACCGACGGGGACCGGCTGGTCGTCCGGGTACGTGACAACGCGACCGGGCAGCAGCGCGGCCGGGGGTGGTTCCGGCCCAGCGGCTTCGGCATGATCGGCTTGTCGGAGCGGGTGGCCGAGCTGGGCGGCGAGCTCACCAGCGGCCCCATGCCCGAGGGTGGCTGGGAACTGGCCGCATCGATACCCATGAAGTGACCGTGCCCCACGAGGTGAACGTTCCTGACGAAGTGATCGTTCCCATGAAGTGACCGTTCCCATGAACTGACGGAGTGAGAACCCGCATTGAGCGTCTCTGTGGTGATCGCCGACGACCAGGAGATGGTCCGGACCGGATTCCGGCTCATCCTGGAGAGTCAGGACGACATTTCCGTGATCGGCCAGGCGTCCGACGGCGTCGAGGCTGTCGAGGCGGTACGCCGACTCAAGCCGGACGTCTGCCTGATGGACATCCGCATGCCGAAACTCGACGGCCTGGAGGCGACGAGGCGCCTGCGTCAGGACCAGGGCGCGGCGGCGTCCGGCACGAAGATCGTCATCGTCACCACCTTCGACCTGGACGAGTACGTCTACGGCGCCCTGCGTGCCGGCGCCAGTGGCTTCGTGGTCAAGAACTCAGGCCCCCGGCTGCTGACCGAGGCCGTGTACGCCGCCGTCAACGGCGACTCCCTCATCTCGCCGTCCGTCACCGTCAGACTCCTGGAACACCTGAGCAGGCCGTCACGCGCCGAGACCGGGGCAGCCGCGGCGCGACGCCTCACCCCCCAGGAGCTCAAGGTCGTGACCTTGGTCGCCCGCGGCCGCACGAACAACGAGATCGCCGAGCAGCTGACCCTCTCGCTCAGCACCATCAAGAGCCACCTCAGCCGGATCCAGGACAAACTGCCTGCTCGCAACCGCGTGGAGATCGCGGCCTGGGCCTGGGAGCACGGCATCGTCGGCTGAACGCCCGCGCGGCGGCTGAACGTTCGCGCGGCCTGGTCCAGGACACGTGCGGCCCGCCCCACCCGGGCCCCGGCGATATCCCGGACGGGCAGCGAGCGCTCGGTTTCCGCTCGTTGCCGTATCCCGGAACGGTGCGGGGCCGCGCGGTGGTTTCACCGTGCGGCCCCGGGCGGAGGGTGTGTGGGGTCAGCCCTTGCGGGTCTTGATCTCTTCGGTG
>NZ_JBWKDT010000072.1:0-18757 GCF_056435785.1 Streptomyces sp. NPDC043870 | reverse complement strand
GTCAGCTTGCCCTTGGCATGCTGCGCCTCGGTCGCACGGTCACTGGGACCACGCCGCGCCTGCTCGCGAAGGGCGTGCAGCTCGGCCACTCGCCCTCGTGCGTCTGTCGGCTCGCCTGCGGTCTCGTCCAAAACGGTCATGTACGAACCCTACGGAGCCGACCATAGAAAACCTGCCGTTGACTCCGTACAGTCTCGCGCCGGTTCTGCTGTCAGCCCCGGACAGAACCTTTCCGCGCTGCAGGCGAAGTGCCAGTGGGAGGCCGCATCGAATTGTCGGTATCCGACAAGGACGTCAACCGATGGTCATCTCACAGCCATGTACGGCTCCGGACGCGCCCGGAGTGACCCGAAGCCGCAGCGCACGTCCGGTGCCGAGCACCTCGACGGACGGATCGTGACGGACGACCCGGCGGACCGGCCGGTCCCAGGTCAGCTCCAGGGGCTGCCCGGAACGCATGGGTTCAGCGATGCGGATCGCAGTGGTCCGGTTGCGCCGGCGCACCAGCACGCTCGCCGGAGCGGTGACGGTGAGCGCACCCACCGTACCGGCCTGCCAGAAGTTCGCGGCGGTGAGGCCGAGGAAGCGCACGGCGACGGACTGGCACACGGCGGAGTTGTCGAGGACCTCCAGCCACCGGAGGTCGGCGGCACGGGCCGCGACGGTCCTCCGGGAGGCCCCGGGCATCAGGACATACGCATAGGAAGAGTTCACCGGATCGGTCCCGTGGTCGAGCCACAGGGTCTGGTAGTGACGGGTCCGCCGTTCGGTGGTGCTGGTGGTGTTGATGTCCCTCCAGGCCCCGGTGCGGGCCTCGCGCAGGGTACGCAGCGAGGCGGTCCCGCCGGGGAAGATCCAGCCGCCGTGGCTTTCGAGGTGGGCCCAGCGGGACCGGCGGCCGACGGCGAAAGCGGCCGTCGCGGCCGTCGTGCCCGCCCCGAGGTTGCGGTTGTCGACGATCGTCTCGACGGGTACGCCGTCGGTACTGGTGATGCCGGCCCCGAGGCAGATGACCGCGTCGTCGGCGCAGAACCACGACTTGCGCGCTTCCAGCGTCGAGCCGAGCCCCTTGAGATGCTGGCCGACGGCGGCGTACTCGCCGTCCGTAGCCCCGCCGACCCACTTCACGGCGGGCTTCGGCTCACCCCACTCGCCGCCCTCCTTGTCGGCGAGCCGCTTTGTCGACACGGTTGTCCCGGGCAGCCGGTACCAGTCGACGGTGGGCCAGAACCAGTCGGTGTACTGGTCGCCGTGGTCCCTGCCGGGCCACCAGTAGAGCATTCCGGCGCCGGTGTGCCAGCCGCGCGGGTTCTCGCCGTTGCCGCACTCGTAGGACGAGATCCGCTCCGACGCCATCGAGATGTTCGCGGCCCAGTCGGGGCGCCGGTGCACGGCCCGGTCCATGGAGGCGAACAGCTTGTGCCCGACGGGCTCGGGCGCGGGCGGTACGGGCGCCTCCGCGACCGCGTGCAACCGGGCCAGATCGGCCACGCCGAACTGCTTGCCGGTCAGGACCGGAGTGACGGTGTCCCGCTCGATCCAGCCCTTGATCATGGACTGCCAGCGGGTCCGCTCGGCGGCGGAGGCGCCGCCCGCGAGCAGCGCGATCGCCGCGATCAGGCCCTGGCCGTGGAAGTGGTCGCTGCGCATGACCTTGCGGGCGTCGCCGGCGAGACAGCCGCGGCTGATGGCCCGGCCGTTGACGCTGTCCATCATCAGCCCGTTGTAGATCAGCGGGGCGTAGGCGTTCTCGACGCTGTCGAGGATGATCTGCCGGTTCGGATCGGTGACGTCCCAGGCGGAGCCCGCGACGAGGGCGAAGAGCCGGCCGAGCCCGTCGAGCATGACCTGTCCGTACGTACCCGAGTACGCGACCCAGGTGTGCTGGACGAACGAGCCGTCGGCGTAGAGGCCGTCGCCCTTGGTGACGTACGGGAAGACGGGCGACAGCGCGTCGCGGGCGAGCTCGATCTTGGCGGGTGCGGCGCCGAGGATGCCGCGCAGGACGACGGACCGGCACAGGTCGACGCGGTTGGCGCCGGTGCTCGTCCCCGTGTACGAGCCCAGCATCGAGTCCGGGATGAAGTGGTCGACGGCGGCGCACGCCGCCTGGCGCCGGTCGTCGGTGAGCTTGTCATGGAGGGCGGCGACGATGTCCATGAGGAGTCGGGGGCTGCCGATCTGCCACTCCCACCAGTTGCCGTAGCGGGTGGTGGAGGGGTTGTAGATCCGCGCGGAGAGATGGTCGAGCCCCCGGATGACGTCGGCGAGAAGCGTCTCGTCGCCGGTGAGGCCGGTGCCCGGCTGGCGGTAGGCCTGGGTCATGGTCCACAGCCGGCTGTAGCTGCCGGTGATGCCGGACGGCGGGTCGAAGCGGAGGCCGGGCCAGAGGGAGTCGTCGGCGGGGGCCATGGACGCGCGGACGGTGCGGGCGAGTTGGCCGGTCTCGGCGAGCCGGGTGGCGTAGGGCTCGGTGGCCGGGTCGAAGCCGGTGCCGAGCTGGATCTCCAGCCAGCGCCGGCGCAGCGTGGCGTACTCGTCGTCGGCGGGGGCGGCCGTGGCGCGGGTGGGCTGCGCCAGGGTGAGAGCGCTTGCGCCGAAGGCGAGCAGGAAGGCGCGTCGGGACCAGGCGGACAGCAGCACCACGAAAGCCTCCAGAAGGGGTGGCGTGGACCGGCTCGGGTGAACTGAACTGTGCGGGGCGCGCCTTTGAAGCCTGCCCGGCGCTCGAGGGCGGACACCCCGGGTGCCCCGGCACGGAACGGCACGCCATGCCCGCTCGGCGGTGCGGGGGGGGGGGGGGGGGGGGGGTGGCCCCCCCCCCCCCCCCCCCCCCCCCCCCCCCCGGCCGGCCGTCAGCCTCCGCAGTGGAACCGCGCGTTGCCCCAGTCCGCGTGGTCGTTGCCGTTCCCGTCGCCGCCGTCGGTGACGGTCAGATCGACATACTGGGCGCCGGTGAGGTCCGCGGTCAGCTGCCACGCCGCGTCCGTCGCCCGCAGCACCGGCGACCTCACCTTCTCCGCGCCGTCCGCCGCGACAGCGAACTGCACGCTGCCGCGCGACGCCTGGACATCGTCGACACCCACCTCCGCGGTGAACGCGGTGCACCGGCCGCCCAGGTAGTAGCGGACCTTCGCCGGGGCATGGGTCCCGAGGCCCTTCGCGTACGCCACTCCCCCGATCTTCATCGGGCTGCCGTCGCCGGTGCCCGTCTCACCGTTGGAGAGGTCACGCTCGACCGGGCCCCAGCCGTTCTCGGCGGACGTCCAGTCCAGATCGCTCGCCCACACGTCCGCGGTGGGCGGCGGCGGCTGGGTCCGTACGCTCGTCCTCGCGCCGAGCGTGCGGCTGCCGCCAGCGACGGTGTACACGGCCGACGCGCCGATCTCGTACGCCTTGTACTCGGCGGCCTCGGGCGGCGTCACCTGCCAGGTGGCGGTGGCCTTGTCCCCCGGCGCGACCGACGCGAAGGCGACAGGGCCCGCGGGCTCGGCCGTCCATCCCTGGGGCAGCGCCAGGCTCACCGACACCCCGGTCGCGGCCGTCGCCTCGTCGTTCGTGAAGACGGCCTTGACCTCGTTCCCACGCCCCGGTTCCAGCGTGTCGGCGGCCGCGGCCACGCTGAGCGTCCCGCATGCGGACGCGGCCGGGGCCTGCCCGAGGTCCGTCACGGTGAATCCGTCGAGCACGAAGTCCGCGCCTTCCGGAGCGTCGGCACGCTTCCGCAGCCCGGTCCAGGTGTCCCCGCAGCCCGCCGTGACGGTCTCGGTGAAGTGCCCGGTGGTCCGCTGGGCGCCGATCGGGGTACGGCGGGTCTCCACCGAGCCGCCGGTGCTCCGGTCGTAGCCCGTGACCCACTCGTACGCACCCGCGTGGCTCGACTGGTAGTCGTACTCGACCCGGTAGCTGTGCCCGTCCTTCATCGGCACGGTCCACGGTGCGGTCCGGTACACCAGCCCGCTGTTCTCGTCGTGCGCCTTCAGGGACTCCGCCCCGCCGAGCACGTCGTCGATGAGCTTGCCGTTCCACCCGGCCTGCGTGTACGGGGCGTGCAGCTGGCTCACATGGGTGCGCGGGTCCGTCACACCACCCGCGTCGCCCTTGAGGAACGGCCCCCAGCCCTGGTCGACGGCTTCGAAATCCTCGTACACGACCGTGCCGTCCTTGACCGCGGGCGCGTTCTCCACCAGCCGTACGTCATCGACCCGTACCGCGGCCGACGGTCCTTGCGCGGCGTCGATCCGGAGGGTCACCGCACCGCCGGCCGGGGCCGTGAAGTTCACCTTGGCGCGCTGGAAGGAGGTGGAGTGCCAGTCGGAGGCCGCGACCTGGTTCCTGGCGGTGGAGCGTTCGACGGTGACGGACTGTCCGCCGGCGGAGAGGACCGTGCGGCGCGAGGCCCCCGGCTCGACCTCGATCCATGCGGAGGCGGTGTACCGCTTGCCCGCCGTGAGGCCGGTGATCCGCTGCGCGAGCGAGGCCGCGGCGGTGCCGGTCAGCTCGGCGCTGCTCCTCCCCCGGTCGTCGGTGTCGCGTGCGACCGTGCCCGTCTTCGTCCAGGACCCGAGCCCTGCGTCGTTGAAGCCGGGGTCCCTGACCTTGCCGCCCTCGCCCCATCGCGGGTCCCGCGGCGCGGGTGCGCGGTCCGGGTAGAGGACGTACGGCTGCCCGGCGTCCGCGGTGAGGGTGATCTTCCCGTCGACGGGCCGCACGGTCCCGGTCTTCACCCGGCCGTTGTCGGTGAGCCGGTACACGGTGTACGCACTGGTGCCCGGAACGGCCCAACTGCTGCTGCCACCGGTCTTGTTGTAGTGGTACAGCTTCTTCCCGCCGTCCCACGGCAGCAGATAACGGTCACCGTCGAGGACCTTGCGGCCGTCGTCGTAGAACGTACGGCGGCCGTCCTCGACCGTTCCGCGCAGCCCGCCCGTGAACGCGATCTCGTTTCCGTTCCAGCGGGTGATCTTCTCCTGCTGCAGGAACTTCGCGGGCAGGTTCCGCTGCCAGATGTTCGTGTAGAAGGCGTTCCAGTCGGTTTCGCCGGTCCAGCCCTCGAAGTCCTCCAGGGCGGTCTGGCCGAGCACCGGGTGGTTGTTCCAGATGTCCTTCTCGCCGTTCCGGATGAACCGGATGATCTGGGAGTTGAGTCCCTTGTTGGTGGCGCCGCCGTAGTCCAGGTCATTGGCCCAGTGCGACCAGAGCGAGGCGCGCTCGAACTTGTCGGACCATTCGGTACCGACGTTCCACCCCTGCCGCTGCACGGCCTGCACGGTCCTGTCGGCGATCCAGCCGTGCGAGTAGTAGACGTCGATGTACAGGAAGCTCAGATTGCGGTCGGTCTCGTCGCGCAGCTGCTGGAATCTGCGGGCGAGATCACCGCTGTTGATGTCGCGCCGCTGGTCGATGTAGTAGCTCTGATTGAGCCAGTTCCAGCCGGGTTTGGTCTTGTCGACGAGGGTCTCGCTGAAGTTCTTGGCCTCCGGGTACGACTCGGTGGCGTTGACGTGCACGCCGAAGGTGGCGCCCCACTCCTTTCCCGCCTTCAGCAGCTTGTTGAGGTCCCGGAGCCCGCCGGCGCGCTTGTTGTAGTTGCCGCCGTAGTCGGGGTGGGCGGAGTCGTGCCCCTCGGAGCCGTACCCCTTGAGCACCGCCAGCTGCCCGAGTCCGTCGGTCGCGAGCGAGATCCGCTTGACGTCGTCGAGGGTGCGCAGGAAGGGGTGGGTGGCCTGGCTGGCGAAGTTGAACGGAATGTGGGTGACGACCCGGTCGGGGGTCTCGTCGCTGCCGGGCGCCTTGACCCCGATCGTGCGGAAGGCGAGGGCGCCGTCCTGCCAGTCCGTCTTCCCGTCGGCGTTGGCGTCGGGGGTGACGACGACTTTGGCCCAGGGCAGGTTCGTCCCGCTCTCGGGCTGCGGCGCGCCGGCTCCCCGGTAGGTCCACTGCCCCGACCACACCCCGACCCGTACGGACCCGTCGTCCGCCTTGCGGGCCTGGTGCCAGAAGCGGGCGTCGTCGCCACCGGTGACACCGGAGGGCTTGTCGTAGCTGGAGTTCGACTCGACGGCCGCGGCGAGGGAGCCCGTGTTGACCAGGGCGTACGACGCGCCGACCGGCGCGGCCTGGGCCGGGGTCGCGTCGGTGACCCGGGCGAAGACATCGGCGGTCTTCGTCGAGTCGGGATCGAGCCTGGTGAACGCGGTCGCGGCTCCGGCCTCCGTGCTCCCGACCGAGACCAGGTCGTGCCCGGGGATGTCGATGGTCCCGACCCGGAACGTCTCGGTGTCCCGTACCGCCGTCACCTTGAACGTGGTGGCGCGGCCGGACACCGAGAGCGTCGCGTCGATCTCGACGCCCGGAAGACCGGGGAAGGTCAGCGTGTACGCGGCGCTCGCGCCCTGGACGACGGGTGCGGCTTTCGCCTTCACGGGGTGAGCGGTGCCGTTGAGGGTGACCTCCGTGAGGGGGCTCGTGCTGCCGAGCAGGCGGGCACCGGTGGCGCGGTCGGTGTACGAGAGGACGCGCGGGAAGTCGTCGGCGACGGCGACGTCGAGCTGTCCGGAGGTGAGGACGGCGGCGGCTCCCGGGGCGGCGGGTGCGGCGACGTCCGCGGGGGCGGGCGCGGGCCCGGCCGCGTAGGCGGGGCCCGCCAGCGATACGACGACGGCCGTGGCGGCGGCGACCACGCACGCGGTGCGGCTGCGGGGTCTTGTGGTGAGCGACATGGGGACTGGGTAGCCGGGGCGCGTCGGCACCGTCAACGAAGTCGTACGGGAGCGGCACAGCCAGTCCAACAACCCTGTTCCGTAAGTCCAAGTCGGCGCCCATGGGGCCGACTTCTGAACGCGGAAAGATTCTGAGAGCGCTCTCAGTCACAAGTATTGACGCCTTCTGCTCGCGCTACGAGAGTGGAGCGCACCCCCACATCCCCCACCCCAGGAGTGCTTTCGTGATCTCACGACGCCTCTTCCTCACCGGCACCGCCGCCGCGGCAGCCGCCTCCGCCATGGCGCTGCCGCTCGGCAACCGCGCTTCAGCAGCTCCCCCCACCTGTGAACTCGCCCTGGAGAACCGCTCCTTGCCGGGCACGGTGCACGCCTACGTCACCGGCCACGAGCAGAGCACCGGCCGCTGGATCCTGCTGCGCCCGGACGGCGGTGTGTACCGCCCCGAGTCCCCGTCCGCGCCGCAGACCCCACTCCCGGTCGACTGCGCGATTCCGCTGCGGCCCGCCGGCTCCGGGCCGGTGGTCCTGACGCTGCCTCAGATGTTCGGCGCCCGCGTCTACTTCGTGCGCGACGACAAGCTGGCTTTCTTCCTGAACCCCGGACCCGCGCTCGTGGAGCCGGCCTTCGCGACGCCCACCGACCCCAACTACGGCCGCACCTGGTCGTTCTGCGAGTTCACCTTCGACCCGCAACAGCTGTTCGCCAACCTCAGCTATGTCGACCTGCTGACCGCTCTGCCCATCGGCATCACGCTCACCGGCGACGCGACGCACACCGTCGCCCCGCTGCCGTCCGGCGCGCTCCAGCGCATCGCCGACGGTCTCACCGCACAGGCCGGCACGGACGGGCAGCCCTGGGACAAGCTGGTGATCCGCGGCTCCGGCGGCGGTGTGCTCCGGGTGATCTCGCCCCAGAACCTGATGGCGCCGTACTTCGACCGGCCGGCCGAGATGCCCTTCCGGAACCACTTCGACAGCTACATCGACCAGGTCTGGCAGAAGTACCGCACCACCGACCTGCGGATCGATCTCCAGGGCGGTCGCGGTGTACGCACCGGGCGGGTCAGCGGCGAGATCCTCACCTTCACTGGTGGCCACACCTTCACCAGGCCCACCTCGAAGGACATCTTCACCTGCAACCACGGACCCTTCGCCAACAACCCGGGCGACCCGGACGACAAGAAGGGCCTGCTGGCCCGCCTCGCCGCCGGGTTCAACCGCAGCATCATGCTGACGCACCCGGACCAGCCGAACGGCCTCACCTCCGCCGACTACTACCGCGGTCCGGTGACCAACCACTTCGCGCGTGTGGTGCACGCGAACACGCCGATCGGTTACGCGTTCCCTTACGACGACGTCCGCCCCGACGGGCAGCCCGACGTATCGGGCGCGGCGCACGACGGAAATCCGCGGCGCTTCACGGTGACGGTCGGCTCCTGAGGCGGGCGCCGAGCGACGAGTGACGAGTGACGGGTGCCCTGGCCGAGCCGGCCCGGGGCACCCGTTCTCCATGCGGCCGCCGTGCGTCGGAGGGAGGTGCGCCGGTGCCGTTCGAGCGAATCCGGCGAAACCTACCCCGAAGATGTTGAAGATTTAACGGAATAGGTCTACGGTGGGCCTCGTTGAAGATTCAACGAATGCGAGAAGCCTCGCCCCCACGTCCCCGAGGAGTAGCCATGGGCCTGTTCAACCGTAAGAACGACACCGCCACCGCCACCACCGTCGCGCGCGCCGCCGCCCCCGCGGTCGACCCGGCTCTCGCGGCGCTGACCGGCGAATACACCATCGACCCGGCCCACAGCAGCATTGGATTCACCGTCCGTCACGCGATGGTCACCAATGTGCGCGGCACGTTCGGTGAGCACGAGGGCACGCTGAGCCTGGACGGCTCCGACCCGGGCTCCTCCACCGCGGTCATCGACATCAAGATCGCCAGCATCGACACCGGGATCGCGGACCGCGACGGCCACCTGCGCAGCGGCGACTTCTTCGACGCCGAGAAGTTCCCGCTGATGTCCTTCCGCTCGACGCAGGCCGAGCAGCTGGGCGGCGACAAGTACCGCATCACCGGCGACCTCACCATCAAGGACGTCACCCGCCCGCTCTCCATCGACCTGGAGTTCAACGGCACGGCGACCGACGTCTACGGCAACGAGCGCGTCGGCTTCGAGGGCAGCGCCCAGATCCTGCGCTCCGACTGGGGTCTGACCTGGAACGCGGCGCTGGAGACGGGTGGTGTCATGGTCAGCGACAAGGTGAAGCTGAACTTCGACATCTCCGCGATCAAGGCTGCCGCCTGACCCTCAGCACCTCGGCGCGTCAGCACCTCGGCGCACTCAGCACAGGGAAGCCGGCGAACCCCCGTCCGCAAGGACGGGGGTTCGGCATGTGCCCGGCACCTGTTCGGCATGTGCCCGGCATGTCCGCGACATGGGTGACGAGGTCAGAGCCGCAGCGACGCAGGGCGCACCGACCGCCACAGTTCGTGGACCTCGGCGGCGCTCTCTTCACGGTCCCGGGGGACGCCCCACACATGCACCGCCCCGGAAGGATTGGTGAGCGGGGCCCAGCCCGGATCCCCGGTGGCCGCGAATCCGGCCCAGGCGAGGACCATACGCCGGGAGAGCTCCCGGTCCTCCTCGTCGACGGGTCCGGTGAGGAAGTCGACCCCCGCCGCGTCCAGGGTGCCGAAGGCGAAGGGAACATCCGCGGCATGCCACGCCCGCACCGGGCGGCCGTCGGCTCGTGTGCGGCGCCGGTCGAACCTGGACAGGTACGTGCGTCCGCCCTCGCGAGCCCGGGCGTGGGAAACAGCGTGGGGATCGGCGTGTGCTCGTGCGTGGGCGTGGGCGTGGGCTTCGGCGAGGCGGACGCTGTGTGTGGTGAAGACAGCATCACTGGCGATGGCGAGACAGACATCCAGGACCGACGCGTGCGGCATCAGTGCGCGGTAGCCGGCGACGAGTTCCGCCGGAAGCCCGAAGTCGCCGGCGAAGCGGGCCAGACCGTCCTCGGTGGTGACCGGCGGCATGCTGCCCACCTCGTGCATCAGCCAGTGCTCCTCCGTGGTGTGGCACACCAGGAGATCCACCGCCCGCCCCGCGCCCCCGGCCACGGCCTCGACCGGGTCAACCGGCAGCACGTCCCCGTCGAGGACGGGTCCGTAGATGACGGTGTCGTAGTGCAGCGGTCCCGATTCCGGGTCCGTGGCGTACTCCGCGACCACCCGGTCCGACGCGTCGACCAGGGCCTGCGGGGTGGCGGAGAGCAGACCCTCCGCGGTGGGAGCGACTCCGGCGGCCCCGGCCACCTTGTGGGCCAGCCCCGCGGCGAGATCCGGCGGGAAGTAGGCGTCGGGGACGCTGTGGGCGATGGCCCGCCGGAACAGTCCACGAGCCCGCTCGCTCGCCAGCAGACAGGCGATCGAACCCGCCCCGGCGGACTGCCCGGCCACGGTGACGTTGTCGGGGTCGCCGCCGAAGGCCGCAACGTTGTCCTGGACCCAGCGCAGCGCGGCGATCTGGTCGAGGAGGCCGCGGTTGTCCGGGAACCCGGGGACATGGCCGAAGCCCTCGAAGCCGAGCCGGTAGTTGCAGGTCACCACCACCAGGCCGGCGCGCGCCAACGCGGATCCGTCGTAGTCGGGCTGGGCCGACGACCCGAAGGTGTAGGCGCCGCCGTGAATCCAGAACAGCACCGGCAACGGACCGGAAGCGTCCACCGGGGACCAGACGTTGACGCTGAGAACGTCCTCCCGGCCCGGAGACCAGACCGGGGCACCGGGCAGCTCCGCGGACTGCGGCGGGACCGGCCCGAAGCGTGTGCAGTCCCGCACACCGTCCCAGGGGGCCGCAGGGCGGGGCGCCCGGAACCGGCCGGCGACACCGAACGGCGGCGCCGCGTAAGGGATCCCGAGCGTCACGCGGAGCCCATCGACGATCGTGCCCCGTACGCGGCCGCTTTCCGTCGCGACGATCCCGGCGGTCACCGTCTCGGCGGTCACGGTCCCGTCGGATCCATCGATCCCATCGGTCCTGTCGGCGCCATCGGTCCCGCCGCTCGCTGAGGCACCCACGGTCAGACCTCCCTGTTCGCGCCGCCGACCTCTCCGGCGGGCAGTACAGGCTCCCACGGAGCCACGGCCCGGCGATCTTCAGGATCCTCGGGCGGTCCGGCTACAGCGGAATGTGGATGTCCAGAACCGGTCCGCCGGCGCGGGTGGGCGGCGCGTCGAGGCTCTCCAGGACGTGCAGCATCGGTGCGTTGCTCGCAGAGACCGCCGCGGTCAGGGTGTGGTGCCCGTCCCGGCGGGCCACATCGGCGGCGTGTGCGGCAAGTCCCGTACCCAGCCCCTTGGACTGCCACGCGTCCTCGATCAGCACGGCGAGTTCGCCGACCCCTTGCTGATCCGTGCGCATGACGTTGGTCATGGCGATGATGCGGTCGGTCTGCTGGGCAGTGGTCGTGACCAGGGTGGTGCCGCGCTCCGGGTCGGACAGCACCCGCCATCCGGCACGGGACAGCTCGGGCTTGCCCGTGTGATAGCGCAAGGCCCGGCTGGACGACGAGCATCGGCGGTGCAGCTCCTGGATCGGTCCCAGGTCGGCGGGGGTCACCTCCCGGGTCCGAGTGGTCGTACCGTCGATCAACGTGATCGGGTGTCCGGTGCCTCCAGCGCCGGCGTCGGGCATGCCACGGCCTCCTCACAGTGCAGGCAGACGGGTTGGTGCGCCGCAAAACCCTCTCCGGGCGTTGCCCCCCGTGGCACACGAGAAGTCTTTTGCCACGCACCGGTCGGCTCAAGAACGGTTCTCGCCAAATCGATTACGCTTCGCGCATTCAGCGTCACCCAAAGTTGCCACCTCGTGTGGTGTCCATGGCAACCGCACCTCGCCGCGCGGAATACCCCCCGATTCACCGCAGTTGGCTCCTCATGACCGTACGAAGACGATCATCAGGGGGGGCACACATGTCAGCACAGGACGCACAGGCACAGGCACAGGTGCAGGTGCAGGTGCAGGCGCAGGGCACCACGGCGCCGGGCTTCGAGTCCGTACGGGAGGAGTTCGCCGCCGTCGTCGCCGAGGAAGCGCACTCCCCCGAGGCGCAGCTCGTCGTGTACGCGGACGGGCAGTTGGCGGTGGACCTGTGGGCCGGGGAGGGGACCACGGGTGACACGCTCAGCGGGGTCTACTCCATCACCAAGGGCGCCGCGCATCTGGTCGTGGCGCTGCTCGTGCAGGACGGCGTGCTGGATCTCGACCGGGAAGTGGCCTCGTACTGGCCGGAGTTCGCGGCCCAGGGGAAGGACCGGCTGACCCTGCGCGAGCTGCTCGCGCACAAGGCCGGGCTGATCGGCACCGACGAGGGGTTCACCATCGAGGAGCTGGCCGACGACCGGCTCGTCGCCGGGCGGCTGGCGGGGCAGCGGCCGTACTGGGAGCCCGGATCGGCGTACGGCTACCACGCGCTCGTGATCGGCGCGCTGACCGGCGAGGTGGTGCGGAGGGCGACCGGGCGGTCGATCCAGGAGCTGTACGAGGAGCGGATCCGCGCCCCGTACGGCCTGGACTTCCACCTCGGCCTGCCCGAGGAGCTCGAAGGCCGGTACGCCCCGATCCTGCCGATGCTGCCGACGCCCGAGCAGGCCGCGGAGAGGGCGGCGAACCCGCTGGACCCGGACAGCCTGCTGGCCATCGCCTTCAACTGGCACACCCAGCCGCCGATGGACCTGGTGGAGTTCGCCAACCACCCGCGCGTGAAGGCCCTGGGCCCTGCCTCGGCGGGCGGCGTCGGGAGCGCGCGTGGCGTCGCCCGGATGTACGCGGCGGTCATCAGCGAGCTGGACGGCCGGGCGCCGCTGCTGAAGCCGGACACGGCAGCCGAGTTCGCCCGGCTCCACAGCACCGGCACCGACCTCGTCACCGGCGGGGAGGACCACTTCGGCATCGGCTTCGAGCTCCAGGCCGCCGGTCCGGCCGCCATCGGCCACAGCGGCGCGGCCGGCGCCCAGGCCTGGGCCGACCCCTCGACCGGCGTCGCCTACGCCTACACCCGTCGCCGCTTCGCCTACCCGGGCGGCGCGGCGCCGGAGAACGAGCGTCTGACGGCAGCTGTGCTCCGGGCGGCGAAGGCGGTGGGCACGACCGGCTGACAACCACCCGACGGCCGCCTCGCAGGACTCGGTGACGCGTCGCCGCACGGTGGCCGGGGGACGCGACGTCGCAACGGGTGGCCGGGGGGACGCGTCGCCGCACGGTGGCCCGGGGGGACGCGTCGCCGCACGGGTGGCCCTCAGTGCGGCGACGCGTCGCCTGGCCGCTCGGCTATGCCTCCCGCAGCCGTACCACCCGGTCGCCCGTCATCGCCTCGATCTCCGCCGCCGCCTCGTGGAGGAGCTCATGGGTCACGCCGCTCAGCGCCCGCGCCACGGCCAGTTCGTCGCCGATGTGGGGGACGTCCGGGTCGGTGCGGTTGCGGTGGGCCGTGCCCTCGCCGACGAAGAGTTCGGCGTGCTGGCCGCGGAGCCGGGCCTCGGCCTGGGTGGTCCGGTCGCTCTCGGTGATGACGATCTCGACGTTCCACTTCTTGGTGCGCATCAGAAACCACCGCCTGCGTCGAAGCCGCCTCCGCCGCCCCAGTCGCCGCCACCGAAGTCGCCGCCACCGAAGCCGCCGCCACCGAAGTCGGAGGAGCTGAAGTCGGCGCCGGAGAAGTCGCCGCCGCTGAAGTCGCCGCCGCCGTACTCAGCTGCGTACGCCGGGGTCGAGAGGGCGCTGCCGAGCAGGGTGCCCGCCAGCAGGCCGGGCAGCAGGCCGCCGCCGAAGTACCCGCCGGCCCAGGGGCCGTAGGCGGGGCCGGCCTCCCAGTAGGGGCGGGGGCCGGATTCGGTCTCGACGTTGCGGGCGAGCGGGTCCTTGCCTTCCTGGAGGCGGGTGGCGTCGGCGGCGCAGACAGGGACCTCGCGGGGGGTGCCGCCGGACGGGGTCCAGGTCATGTCGGTCGTGGAGGGGCCGTGGCGCGGGTCGAAGAAGCAGGGCGAGCGGCGCTCCGGGAGCGGGGCGTGCTCGCGGCGCGCGGCGAGGACCGCGAGGGAGAAGCGGCCCTCCTCCAGGGCTTCGGTGACCGGGCGGACGTCGTGCGGGCGCTCGGCCGAGGCCATGGCGCTCTTGGCGTCGTCGTACGAGTCCAGGGCTCGTTCGTAGTCGGCGCGCATCGCGTCGTCGGCGCCCGGCTCGGACGGGTGGAAGTCGAGCCGGTCGAGCTCCTCGCCGTACGCGGTGATGTCCTCGTCCACGACGACCCGGAGCTTCTCCAGGGCGGCCCGCTCCTCCTCGGCACGCAGCCGGCGCCTGCGGCGGACCACGGCGTACGCGCCCGCGCCGCCCGCGACGAGGACGGTACCGACCGTGATCAGCGAGCCGATGGAGGCGCCGTCGTTCGCGGCGCCGGTGCTCCAGGAGGCCGGGGCGGTGCCGCGGACGGTCGGCAGGGCCTGGTCGACGAAGTTGTTGAGCTGGGTGGCGGCGTCGACGCCGGGGGCCTTCACCCCGGCCACGATGTTCTGCACGGCGTCGGCGGGCATGACCGCCCGGTCCGCGCCCGCGTTGAAGCCGTCACCGAGGCGGATTCCGTACAGCCCGGTGATCCCGGTCTCGGTCCGCAGATCGCGCAGGACGCTGTCCGCGGGGAATTGCGACCCTGCGGGCAGTACCGCGACGAATACGGGTTTGTCAGCGTCCTCGATCTTCTGCGCGAGGGCCTTCTCGTCGGCCTCGGAGAGCTGGGACCGGGCGCCCGGGTCGACGTAGACCGGACCCTGCTTCAGGGCCTGGGCCGCGTCGGAGATGCCCGTGGCCTTGGCGCCCACGCCAGGAGCCAGGGCCAGCAGCAGGAAGAGCGTCAGCCCGGCGAGGGCAGACAGGAGGGAAAACGGCCTGGTCCTCATAGCATCGAAGCTACCTGAACGGCACGAAATGGGACATAGTTCCCGGTCGGAACCCGGCCCGAGGATGCCGCCGCGGCGCGGACCTCCGTCCGGACGACCTCCTCCGTCCGCAGCCCCACCCGCTCGTCCGCCGGCCCCCCGCGCGCGGGCACGGCGGCCGGCAGGACCGCGCGGGAGCCGCCGACCGGAAGCGACGGCTCCAGAGCTGAGACGCCCAGGGGTCCGGGCCGGCGGGGCCTACTCCGCCGGCTCGACCCCCGCCCGCAGCAGTCCGTAGGTGTACGCGTCCTCCAGCGCCTGCCACGACGCCGCGATCACGTTGTCCGCGACGCCGACCGTGGACCAGTCGCCGCTGCCGTCGCTCGTCGTGATCAGCACGCGGGTGGTGGACTCGGTGCCGTGGCGGCCTTCGAGGATACGGACCTTGTAGTCGACCAGCTCCAGCTTCGCGAGCTGCGGATAGATCCGCTCCAGGCCCACCCGCATCGCCAGGTCGAGGGCGTGGACGGGGCCGTTGCCCTCGGCGGTCGCGACGATGCGCTCGCCCTTTGCCCACAGCTTCACCGTGGCCTCGTTGGCGTGGGTCCCGTCGGGGCGGTCCTCGACGATCGCGCGCCACGACTCGGTACGGAAGTACGTACGCGGCCGGCCCGCTTCCTCCCCGCGCAGCTCCTGCCGCAGCAGCAGCTCGAACGAGGCGTCGGCGGCCTCGTACGTGTAGCCCTTGAGCTCGCGCTCCTTGACCCGCTCGACGACACGGCCGACGAGCTCACGGTCGCCGCCCAGGTCGACACCGAGCTCCTTGCCCTTGAGCTCGATGGAGGCGCGGCCCGCCATGTCGGAGACGAGCATCCGCATGGTGTTGCCGACCTGCTCGGGGTCGATGTGCTGGTACAGGTCCGGGTCGACCTTGATCGCGGAGGCGTGCAGTCCGGCCTTGTGGGCGAAGGCGGAAACACCCACGTACGGCTGATGGGTGGAGGGCGTGAGGTTGACGACCTCGGCGATGGCGTGCGAGATCCGGGTCATCTCCTGGAGGGCGCCCGCGGGCAGCACCTGCTTGCCGTACTTCAGCTCCAGCGCGGCGACGACCGGGAAGAGGTTGGCGTTGCCGACGCGCTCGCCGTAGCCGTTGGCGGTGCACTGGACATGCGTGGCGCCCGCGTCGACGGCGGCGAGGGTGTTGGCGACGGCGCAGCCCGTGTCGTCCTGTGCGTGGATGCCGAGCCGGGCGCCGGTGTCGGCGAGCACGGTGGCGACGACGGCCTGGACCTGGGCCGGCAGCATGCCGCCGTTGGTGTCGCAGAGGATGACGACATCGGCGCCCGCCTCGGAGGCGGCCCGGACGACGGCCTTCGCGTACTCCGGGTTGGCCCGGTATCCGTCGAAGAAGTGCTCGCAGTCGACGAAGACCCTGCGGCCTTGGGAGCGGAGGTAGGAGACAGTGTCGCGGACCATCTCCAGGTTCTCGTCCAGCGTGGTGCGCAGGGCGAGTTCGACATGGCGGTCGTGGGACTTGGCGACCAGCGTGATGACCGGAGCACCGGAGTCGAGCAGCGCTCTGACCTGCGGGTCCTCGGCGGCCTTGGCGCCGGCCCTGCGGGTGGCGCCGAACGCGACGAGCTTGGCGTTCTTGAGCTCGATCTCCTGACGGGCCCGGGCGAAGAACTCGGTGTCCCGGGGGTTGGCGCCGGGCCAGCCGCCCTCGATGAAGCCCACGCCGAACTCGTCCAGGTGCCGCGCGATGGTCAGCTTGTCCGCGACGGTGAGGTTGATGCCTTCGCGCTGGGCGCCGTCGCGCAGCGTGGTGTCGAAGACGTGGAAGCCGTCGTCGGTGCCGTACCTGTCGGTGTCCGTGGCCTCGGTGGTCATGGCTGTGGTGACTCCTGTCGGATGAGTGGCTCCGGAATGTCTGGATCCACTTGCCCCCATCTTCGCGCGCCTCGCGTCCGGCCTGGGTGGGGCCGTAAAACGAAAAAACCCCTCGCGGGTGCGAGAGGTCTGCGCGCGGGTCTGGGGCACGGTGTCGCTGTCGTGGGGTTTGCTGTCCACGGGTCAGCGGTCACTGCGGACCGGCGCGCTGCTGCCGATAATCATGGCGAATGCGAGCACAGAGGCAGTGTGCCACATGCGTACGCCCGCATGGACATCGGTCTCACTATGCGGGCGCACTGCGCCGGCTGCCGGAGCCGGTCGGCCGCGGACCGCCTCCGTACCCGATCGGCCTGTGTACCCGATCGGCGGGCGGAGAGCACCGGTGTCCGGTGGTAGGGGAACTGTGTGAGTTCACAGCCACCTTCAGGACCGCCGTCCGGCCCCCTGTCGTCACCCGGGTCCGGCCCGGGCCCCGAACGCCCTCAGCCGTTCACGGGCCAAGGCCCGTCCCGCAAGCGCCCCAGCCGGAATCAAGTGCTGATCATCAGTGGGGCGGCATTGGCGCTGGCACTCGCGGTCGTGCTGATCGTGGTGCTGCAGGGCGGTGGCGGCAAGGGTGGCAAGGGCGGCAACGGTAGTGCTTCGCCCTCGCCCGGAGATACGGCGACCGATGTGGCGGCGGCCCACGCCGTCGCGACGAAGGTGGCGCTGACCCCCGCGGACTGGGCACCCGGTTATGTGCAGGGCGATCCCTACGAAACCGACCCCTCGCCCGAAGCCGTGGTGCTGCCGACCTGCGAGTACTCCAGCCGCTTCAGCCGGGGCGGCACGCTGGCCGCCCTGCTGCGCAACGTCCAGAACCCGACGACCGGCTTCACCGGATCGTCCGAGGTGAGGGTGTACAACCGCGCGGCCACAGCAGAGCAGTACCTGGGCGACGTGCGGGACGAAATCCACCGCTGCCCGAGCCAGCACAGCGGAAAGGCCCGCTGGAACAACGTGCGCGAGGCGATCCCTCCGAACGTGCCCGGCCTCGACGAGCTGGTGTCCGAGGAGGGACGACAGGTCGTCGCCGACGACGGAACGAAGGTGAACTTCGTGTACGTCCTCCTCACGGGGCGGGCGGGCGACACCGTACTGGCTTCCTACGTGATCGGGGAGGCGGCGCAGGAGGCGCAGATCCGCACGACCGCGACGGATGTGCTCAAGAAGATGCAGCAGCGCCTCAAGACACAGCCGGGAGCGATCGCCGCCCGGTGACCGCTGGGCGCACCGCGGTCACCGGCTGTGTGCCCTCGTCGGGCGCACGCGGCCGGGACCTTCAGCGGCCCGGACTCCCCGCAGGCGTACGTGCGTGCGTGGCACTCGCCGGGCGCCCTTACAGGAGCGCGTCCTCGATGAACTCCCGTACATGGGCCAGGACCTGGGCGCGGCTCGTGCCCGGTATGCCGACCGCCACATGGACGCTGAAGCCGTCCAGGAGCGCACGCAGCCGGGCCGCGAAACGGTCCGGGTCGACGGCGCGGAACTCGCCGCGCGAGATGCCCGCGGCGAGCAGCGCGACCAGGTCACGGTGCCAGGCCCCCTCGATCGCGGCCTGTCGGGCGCGGGCGTCGTCGGCCGCGTTCTGCGAGCGGTTCCAGACCTCCAGCCAGAGCGTCCAGTGCGGGTCGCGGGGGCCGTCGGGCACATAGAGATCGACGTACGCGTCGAGGCATTCGCGGGCCGGCGCCTGGCGTGACAGCAGCGCGCTGCGTTCGGTGCCGAGGCGGCCTTCGCTCCACTCCAGGGTCTGCAGCAGCAACTCGTCCTTGGTGCGGAAGTAGTAGAGCAGGTGGCCGCTGCTCATCCCGACCTCACGGCCCAGGCCGGCCATGGTGAGCCCGTCGAGCCCGCGCTCGGCGATGGTGGCCATGGCAGCGGCGAGGAGCTCCTCACGGGGCGGGGCGGTGTTGCGGCGGCGCGGGGTGGATGCGGTCACCCGTACGTTGTACCCGATCCGGGTGGCGCCCTGCGGACGGGCCGCGAGGAGCCCGGGGCGGTCCGGTCGGCCCGGGTGTCCGTCCTCGAACGCCGGACGGTCTCCGGAAGCAGCCCCGTCGGCATGTGAGGCGCGGGGGTGGGGGGGGGGGGGGGGGGGGGGGGGGGGGGGGGGGGGGGGGGGGGGGGGGGGGGGGGGGGGGGGGGGGGGGGGGGGGGAGGGGGGGGGG
>NZ_JBWKDT010000071.1:0-21176 GCF_056435785.1 Streptomyces sp. NPDC043870 | reverse complement strand
CCCCCCCCCCCCCCCCCCCCCCCCCCCCCCCCCCCCCCCCCCCCCCCCCCCCCCCCCCCCCCCCCCCCCCCCCCCCCCCCCCCCCCCCCCCGCCGTCGTCCTCGTACGGCATCCGCGTCGTCTTACGGCATCCGCCCGGCGCCCTCGTACGGCATCCGTCCGGTGCGCCGAGGACGCCCGGTGCGCGTGGCGTACCGCCGGCACCGGGGACACTCAGTGCGTCGCCGGGGCGGTCGTCACCTCGTCGACCCCCCACTGCGCCAGCAGCACCAGCGACTCCGCGGACGCCGACCCGGGCTCCGCGTGATACGTCACCAGCGCCAGATCGTGGTCGTCGGGCAGCCTCAGCGTCTCGTACGACAGCGTCAGGTCACCGACGAGCCGGTGATGCAGCCGCTTGGTGCCATGGCCCTTCTCCTGCACCGTGTGCGCCGCCCACAGCGTGCGGAACTCGGCGCTCTTGACCGAAAGCTCGCCGATCAGCGCCGACAGCTCCGGATCGTCGGGATAGCAACCCGCACACAGCCGCAGCACGCTCACCACCTCGACCGCTTTGCCCTCCCAGTCGACGTAGAGATCGCGCGCACCCGGGTCGAGGAAGACCAGCCGGGCCACGTTCCGCTCGTGCGGCGGCATCGCCGCGAAGTCGCCGAGGAGGGCGCGCGCCATCCTGTTCCAGCCCAGGACGTCCATCCGTCGCCCGACGAAGAACGCGGGCACCCCGTCCATCGCGTCGATCAGCATCTGAAGCTGCGGCCGCAGCCTCTGCCCCGTGCGCGCCGCCCGCTTCTTCTTTTTCTGGTTCGGCTTCGCGAGATGAGTCAGATGGTCGCGCTCGGTGTCGGAGAGGCGCAGCGCGCGGGCGATCGAGTCGAGCACCTCGGTCGACACGTTCTGCCCGTTGCCCTGTTCGAGCCGGGTGTAGTACGCGACGGAGACCCCGGCCAACTGCGCCAGCTCCTCGCGGCGCAGCCCCGGCACCCTGCGATGGCGGCCGAAATCGCGTAGCCCGACGTCTGCGGGCTTCAGCCGGGCCCGCCGGGAACGCAGGAATTCGCTGAGTTCGGCACGCTGGTCCATACCGTCAAGTATTCCGGTCCCCCGCCCGGACGCACGACGGTGAGCCTGACCCTGCCAGTAGTAGGCACGTCAGACGTACCCACGACAGGCGTACGTACGACAGAGGCCTGGGTGACCTGCGGAGATCGCGGCACGCTCGTAGACATGACCACATATGCCACCACCGTCCCCGCATACGCGGCCCCCGCCGCGAACGCTCCGCTGGAGCGCACCACCATCGAGCGCCGCGCGCTGCGCGAGAACGACGTACTGATCGACATCAAGTACGCCGGTATCTGCCACTCCGACATCCACCAGGCCCGCAACGGCTGGGGCGAGGGCATCTTCCCGATGGTTCCCGGCCACGAGATCGCCGGCATCGTCACCGAGGTCGGCCCGGGCGTGACCAAGTTCGCCGTCGGCGACCGCGTCGGCGTCGGCTGCCTCGTCGACTCCTGCCGCGAGTGCGACAACTGCAAGGCCGGGCTCCAGCAGTACTGCACGGGAGGCAGTGTCCTCACGTACAACGCCCTGGACAAGAACGGTGAGCCGACCTACGGCGGCTACTCCACCCGCATCGTCGTGGACGAGGACTTCACCGTCCGTATCCCCGACGGGCTGTCCCTGGACGTGGCCGCGCCGCTGCTGTGCGCCGGCATCACGACCTACTCGCCGCTGCGGCACTGGAACGCCGGCCCCGGCAAGAAGGTGGCCATCGTCGGCCTGGGCGGCCTCGGCCACATGGGCGTCAAGATCGCGAGCGCGCTCGGCGCCGAGGTGACCGTGCTGTCCCAGTCGCTCCGGAAGAAGGACGACGGGGTGCGACTCGGCGCCCATCACTACCACGCGACCAGCGACGACGCGACCTTCGAGGCCCTGGCAGGCACCTTCGACCTGATCATCAGCACGGTGTCGGCGCCGCTGCCGCTGGACAAGTTCCTGGGGCTGCTGAAGACCGACGGGGCGATGGTGAACGTGGGCGCCCCCGAGGAGCCCGTTTCGCTGAACGTCTTCTCCCTGATCGGCGGCCGCAAGGCCCTCGCCGGCTCCGGGATCGGCGGACTCCCCGAGACCCAGGAGATGCTCGACTTCTGCGCCGAGCACGGGCTGGGCGCGGAGATCGAACTGATCCGGGCGGACCAGATCAACGAGGCGTACGAGCGGGTGCTGCGCAGCGACGTCCGCTACCGGTTCGTGATCGACACCGCGACGATCTGACGGATCGGCCAGTGCCCGCCCCGGCCGGCCGACCCACCTGCCCTGCCCGCCTTACCCGGCAGGTAATCGACGGGGCGGACCTGTCCGGGCACGATCGGATCATGAGCGCATACGCGATAGGCAATCTGCATCCCGCGGCCCGTCTCGACGACGAGGTCTTCGTCTACATGGAGCGCATCCAGGCCACGCTCGACCCCTTCGGCGGACGGTTCCTCGTGCACGGAGCCCCCGAGCGCGAAGTGCCCGAGGGAGAGTGGCCGGGTGCACTCGTCATCATCGAATTCCCTTCCCTGGACGCCGCCCGCGGCTGGTACGACTCCGCGGCCTACCAGGAGCTGCTGCCGCTGCGCACCCGGCACATGGCGGGCGACGTCCTGCTGATCGACGGCGTACCGCCGGGTTACGCCGCCGCGGACACCGCGGCGAAGCTGAGGGCCGCGCAGGCGTCGCAGGCGCAGGCCCAGGGCCTGTCGACCGATCTCTGACTCAGGTCACTCGGGCCGGTCAGGTGGACCGAGCCCAGCAGGATCCACCGGACCGGCCCTGAGGCTCTGCGGAATCCTGCTCCGTGACCCGGGGCCCGGTGCTGCCGGAGGCCGTTGGTGCCGCCATTGGTGCCGCCGATGATCAGACGATGCCGGTCAAACCCTCGATCGCCGTCCGGGCCCACTCCTGCGCCCCCACCGCCGTACCGGCCGCCACCCCGGTCGCGACCGGGGCAAGTGAACCCTTGAGCACGGCGAGCGCGCGGCGGAGCCTGCCTTCCTCGGGGGCGTCCGGCCGGCTGATCGTCGCGAGGACCTCTCTGGCCGCGGACTCGGCGTCCTCGCGGTCCTGATCGGCGAGGCCGGCCTGGGGCAGCTGCCGGAGCAGGCCGGTGACCAGCTCGGCGAGTGCCTCGAAGCCCGGGGCAACCGTGCTGTTGGTCTGCTGGTTCTGGGTGACCGTGTCGTTGTTCCAGGCGAACTGCGCTCCTGAGACCCCGGCGTTGAACACCGGCCCGTCGTAATTGTTGACGTTCTGAGGGTCGTTCATGTGCTGGAACCGTCCTCGTTGGTCTGGTGCTGGATGGCGTTGGTGTTGTTCCACGCCAGTTGGACGCCGGAGACCCCGGCGTTGAACACCGGTCCGTCGTAGTTGTTGACGATTGTGGGTGGGGGCTCGACGGGCTCGGCGGTCTCCTCGACGACCCGTAGCGACGTACGGAGAGAGACCAGTTCAACGCGGCCGTTGTCCTGCACGGCCACACCCCGTGTTCCGGTCACGGAGCAGTCCACGAGGCGCCCGGCGCTCAGGTCTTGGAAGGTGGCACCCACGTGGGCGCAGTCGGCGAACTCGCTGTCTGCGACATCCAGGTAGGCGGAGTCCTTCCCAGCGAGACCAAATGCGTCCGAGCCGGTCACGGTCAGGTTCCTGGCAACGACCCTCGCCTTGCCCATCCCGATGACCCCACCGCCGCTCACCGCTTTCACGTCACAGTCGTGTACGAACAGCTGAGCGTCCTCGGTGGCGCCGAATCCCACCAACCCGCGCTCCGCCGACACGCCTTTGAGCGTGACCCGCGTCTGGCCGCCGACGGCCACCGCGGTCATGTCGAAGTCATGAAACTCCGAGTCGGTGATGTCGGCCGTGGTGCCTGCGTTGCCCTGGGTGTCCACGCCAAACGGGCTGCGCTCCACGCGGACTTGCTCGAACGTGGCCCTGGCCCCGTCGAGGACCCGCAGTGCGACACTCGTCAGATCCTCGATCTCGACCCCGGTGAAACGGCCTCTGGCTGCGCCCGTGACCGCAATGCCGACGTTCCCTCGCGAGATGCGGCAGCCGTGGACCTCCGGAGCGCCACCCTCGGTCGCGAACACCGCGACGTTGCCAGCGTCGACGATCTCGCAGTCCTCGAACCTGCCACTGCCCGAGGTGGTGACGTTGATGCCGGTGTCGCGGCACTCGGTGAACGTACAGCCGCGCACCAGCGGGGCGGCACCACTCACCACCGCGATCCCGTGTTGCGCATCGGTGACGCGTGTGTCGTCCACGGATCCCCTGGACTGCTCGGTGAACGCGATCCCGTCTGCGTGCACGGAGTTGATCGCGCAGCCGGTCACGGTGAGCTGAGCCTGCGCGTCCGCCATGATCGCCGCGTGTCCGGTGCCGGTCAGCTCGCACCCGGTGACCTGGGCACGTGCCCCGCTGACTCGCACGCCATGGATCCGGCTGCCCTCGATTCTGCTGTCCCGGACGAGGACCTGGGCGCCTTCGATCACCGCGACCGCATTGTCGGCGGCGTCGGTGAACCGGCATCGTTCGACGAGCCCGCCGGACCCGGCGAAGAGGGTCCGGCCATGCAGGATCACGCTGTCCCGCAGTGTCACGGAGGTGTTCGGCCTCGCGTGCACGCTGACGCCGTTGTGCGCCCGGATCTCCGAGTGCTCGAGCGTGAGCGTTCCGGCGTGGCAGCCGACGACATCGGAGTCGCGGCCGATCAGCACAAGGCCGTGGACACGAACCGACCCGAAGGCGTCGAGGACGGCACCACGGGGCCTGCTCACCACCACGGAGCCGGGGTCGCCGACGGCGGCCAACTGGACGTCGCCCCGGACGGTGAGCGCCTCCTCGTAGCGGCCGGGCGCGATCTCGATCAGTGCCGCTCGGCCCCGTCCGGCCGCGGCGGAGAGAGCCGAGCTGATGTCGGGGTAGGCACGACGACCGCCGTGCGGCGAGACGAAGTACCTCGAGACCATTCCCGGCTTCCCCCCGCGCCGCTCACTGGGAACTGCCGATATTACCCGAGCAGTTGAACGGCGCGGCTATGAAGGAAGGACGCCCATCACGTACGCATGGGTGGAGGAGTGCCGGGAGGACGCGTCCCTGCGCCTCACCCCGCGGGGGCGGCGGCCGCCGACAGGGACGGTGGCGTCGCGGTCTCCGGGAGCTCCACGTCGGCCATCGATTCCGGCGTCTCCGCGACGGCTGCGGCGGCCGCGACGTCCGGGACCTCCGAGAGATCCGGGCTGCCCACCGGATCCGGGTCGGCCATCGATTCCGGCGTCTCCGCGACGGCCGCGGCGGCCGCCACGTCCGGGACCTCCGAGAGATCCGGGCTGCCCACCGGATCCTGCGGGTCCGACAGGGCCAGCAGCCGCGACAGGTCCGGCAGCCCGGCGGGCAGCTCCGTGGCGCCGTCCCGTGCGCCGTCCAAGAAGCCGTTCAGGAGGCTCAGGAAGCTGATCAGGAGGTCGCCGACGAGGCCCGGGCCCTCGGGGGCCGTCTCGGACTCGTCGGTGTCCGTCATCGTGTCGGGCGGCTCGATGGCATCGACCTGCATCGGAGGGACGGGCTCGGCGGCGAAGGCGCTCGCCGCACCGGCGGCACCGAGCAGCAGGGCGACGGACAACATGGGTGGGGCCACGACGCGGGACAGCGCTCTGCGGGACATGGCACTTCCTTCTGATGGTGAGTGCGGGGTTCGATCGAATCCCCGCACTCACCGTCAGAGCCGCCGCAACCGACTGCAACCAGGGTGATCGCTTCGAGTGAACGGCCAGGTCAGTCGGCCACCCGCGCCTCGTGTCCGGTGCACGCTCGGCGTTCCGTCAGGCGCGTCCGGCCTGCCCGGGCGAGGACAGCGGGCGAGGTCAGTGGGTGTGACCAGCGGGTGGTGCCAGCGGGCGGGGCCAGAGGGCTGTGGGCCCGGGCCCACAGCCCTCTGCTGACGCCCTCACCCGGATGCCGGGCCACGGTCGCCCTCGGCGTCATCACCGCATACGGTCCTGAATGCTCCACCCAGTGCTGTCCCCCCAGTGCTGTCTCCGCTGTCTCTCCGCGCCGCTGTCTCTCCGATGCGCCTCGGGCCCCGAGACGCGCGAGCAACCGGAGGTCCTGCCGTGCCCGTGCATCACGTCGGACAACGACGCCTTCCACGTCCGCAGGCGCGTCACACCGGGGCAGGCATCACCTTCAGGACGGTCCCACGCCTCTCGGACAGTCGCGCGGCGCCCATGTGCTCGTCGCTGCCGCCGTGACCGGGACGGCTGCAGAGAGCGACGTGGCCGAGCCGCACGTTCCAGAGGCCGTCGCGCAATGTGAGGGAAACCGCGGTCAGGGGCGGCACATCGAGATGCCAGAAGGCCTTTGCCGGTGCGGACAGAGCATGGATGAGCGAGGCCCGTACAACGGTCGGCTCGGTGATGGCCAGGACGCGGCCCCTGTCGGGCGGCATGGTGCTCAGCCAGTCGGCGGTCCGGCGGCAGAGCTGGCGTACGGACTCGCCGCCGTGTGGTGTGGCATCCGGATCCGTGAGCCAGGCGGCAAATCCGTGCGGGTCGGTGGTGGCGATTTCGTCGACCGTGCGGCCGCTCCACGTGCTGTAGTCGAAGTCGCGCAGCGCGGGCTCCGGCGTCGACTTCACGCCGAGAGCGTCAGCGGTCCGCGCGCAACGGAGCGACGGCCCCCGGATGGCCCGCGAGTACGGGGGGAGCGCTGTTCCGGCAGCCCCTGCCCCAGGCAGTGCCCCACGGCGGTCCTGATGCAGTACCCCACGGCGATCCTCATGCACCGCAACACGGCGATCCTCATGCACTGCCTCATGCAGGCCGAACTCGCTCACGGGTACGTCACCGAAGACTGCATCCCTGGTGAGGTCCCCGGCGGTGGCACACAGAAATGTCAGGCGAACAGTCATACGGCTGACCTTCTTCCTGGACCGGCAGGACGCCGGAAGGTTGTGAGACTGCCGAAATCTCCGGGGGCCGGGGAGGCGGCAACGCTGCCGGCCGGGCCCAGGAGGGGGTTTCGTTGCCCGCCGCCGGTGAGCCGACCAGGCAGGCGGGTGTGGTGGCGGCATGCAGCAGGTACTCCAGTGGTCCGCGCCGGAAGGCCCGGGTCCAGAGAAGGGCCGCCGCCATGGCGACCACGGCGAAGCCGAGGAGGGTCAGCAGGGCGGCAGAGCCCGGCGGGCCGCCGATACCCAGGGCCTTGATGGCGAGGATGTGGCCGACGTATGCGGTCAGGGAGATCGAGCCGACCGCGACGACCGGCGCGGTCACCCACCGCAGGCGCGCCGCGGGGGCCGTGGCGACGAGGCAGGCGGCCAGGACCACCAGGCCGACGCCCGTGTTGCCCAGAATCGACCACGTCGTCTGGCTGTGCGGCCCGGCCACCAGCAGCCAGGCGGGGACGCCCGTGGCGGGGTCCTCACCGACGCCGTCGGCCCACCAGGCCGATGCCGCCGCCGTGGTGTCCGTGGCCGCGTTCACGGCGGCAAGCGCACCCGGGACCAGGTGTAGGGCCAGCCACGAGCCTCCGTAGCCGAGCACGGCCAGCGCGCCGCCGGACAGGGCCATCCTGGCGCGTACGCCGGGCCTGGTGAGGTCGAGCTTGGCCACCGCCATTCCGGCGATGACGAAGGACAGCCAGGTCAGTACCGGGTACTCGCCGGTGATGAACAGCTCGATGGTCCCGTTCGAGCCGGTGACCCGGGCCAGCGGATCGAAGGCGATGACGGCATCGGCCCAGCTTCCGTCGGCGACCGCCATCCGAAGCAGATACAGGACAGGGGGCAGCACGAGCGCGGTCGACGCGGCGACGGCGGCCAGCGTGCCGGCCCGCAGCCGGTACAGCGGAAGGGCGAGGACGAAGAGCAGCCCGTAGAAGGCGAGGATCACGTCGACGTCGGTGCCCAGGGCGGTCAGGGCGTACCCCAGGGCGATCAGGACGGCGGAGCGGATCAGCACACGGGCCACGGCCTGCTGCCCCGCGAGCCCGGTCCGCGGTTGCGGGCGGCCGGTCAGAAGGACCAAGGTGAAGCCGGCGAGCAGAGCGAACAGGGCAGAGGACCGGCCGCGCGCCAGCTCCATCACCCAGCCCAGTGGGCCGCCCACCGACGGGTCGGGGCCGACGTGGGCCGCGAACATGCCCAGGATCGCCAGACCGCGCGCCAGGTCGATCCCGATGATTCGTCCTGTCGACGACGCACGGGAAGGGCGGCTCGCGCCGACCGCGGATCCCTGGGACGGCACGGCCGGCAGGACGTCGTGCCTCATGTGCTCCAGGGTCCGGGGCGGCTGCCGGGTTCAACCATCCTGCACGTGTCCGGAACCACCCCCGCCGACCGGCTGGCGAGGTCCCGCCGCCCGGCCGGATCCGGTGTCCGGCACCGGCGGGGCGAGCCTCGGCGTGGTACGAATCGGACAGTGGTCCGACGGTGGTCCGAAGGCGAGTGGAGCACACGTGATCCGGGTACTGGTGGTCGATGACGAGGCCCTTATCCGTACGGGCTTCCAGCACATCCTCGACGCGGCGGACGACATCGAGGTCGTGGCGACGGTTCCGGGCGGCCTGGCGGTCCGGACGGCGCAGGAGGTACTGCCCGACGTCGTACTCCTGGACATCCGGATGCCGGACGTGGACGGACTCACCGTCCTGGCCAGTCTCCGTCGGCTGCCGCGCCCTCCGGTGGTGGCCATGCTCACGACATTCGACATGGACGAGTACGTGGTGGCAGCACTGCGCTCGGGTGCCGCCGGCTTCCTGCTCAAGGACACCGACCCGGAGGAACTGCCGTTCCTGGTGCGGACCCTCGCCGACGGCGGCACCGTACTGTCGTCCAAGGTCACCCGGACGGTCGTGGACGGCTACCTGGACGGCGGCTGCCAGGAATCCGCCGCCCGCAGCCTCGACCGGCTGACCGAGCGCGAACGCGCCGTACTCGTCCTCATCGCCGAGGGCCTGTCCAACAGCGACATCGCCACCCGGATGAATCTGAGCACCGGGACGGTCAAGGACCATGTGAGCGCCATTCTCACCAAGCTGGAGGTGGGCGGCCGGGTCCAGGCCGCCCTGCTCGCCGAACGGGCCGGCCTCCTCAAACCGGCGCGGGAGCCGGAGCGGCCGCGGGAGCCTGAGCGGCCCCGGGACGGGGAGCCGCCTCGGGAGGATCGTCCCCGGGATCACGGCCGGCCCCGGGATCAGGAGCGGCCTCCGGACCAGGAGGAGGAATGACCCCCCGCCGCCTGCCCGCCCCGCTGCTGGACGCCGCTCTCGTCGCAGCCTCGCTGCTCGACGTCTGGGTCCACTTCGACGCCGACGAGCGGCTACGGATGGCGTGCGCCACGGCCGCTGCCTTCGCTCTTCTTCTGCGCCGCCGGCTGCCGCTGCTCACCTTCCTGCTCACGCTGCCCGCCGTCCTGTTCTCCGATGCGATCGTCGCCGCGCTGGCCGCGCTGTACACGCTCGCCACACTCACGCGCCGCCGCATCCTGCTGGCCGTCTGCGCCCTCGCGTTCACGATCAGCGGCATCACCTCGTGGCCGTCACCGGCCTTCGACCTGTCGGACACCTCGACCTTGATCACTCTGGGCTATACGGCGGCGACGGCGGCTGCCCCCGTCTTCCTCGGCCAGCTCGTCCAGGCCCGGCGTGATCTGTCGCTGCGGCTCGCCGAGATCTCCGAGGCGCGTGACCACGAGCGGCTGCTGACCGCCCAGGCCGTACTGGCCAAGGACCGCGCGCAGCTCGCCCGGGAGATGCACGACGTGGTCTCCCACCAGGTCAGCCTGATCGCGGTACGCGCCGGAGCGCTCCAGGTCGGCACCCAGGACGCCGAGGTCAAGGAGGCCGCAGCCACGATCCGGCGGCTGAGCGTCCAGACCCTGGACGAACTTCGGCACATGGTCAGCGTCCTGCGCGCCTCCGGGGGCCGTCCCACAGAGCTGACCCCGCAGCCGTCCCTGGTCGACCTCCAGCAGCTGGTCAGCAGCAGCGGCATCGATGCCGAACTGCGCACGGACCTGCCCGACGGCCTTCCGCCCACCGTCCAGCGCGCCATATACCGCACCGTCCAGGAAGCGCTGACCAACGTACGCAAACACGCCCCCGGCGCCACCGCGACGGTTCACATCCGCCACGCGGGCGACGTCGTCCGTGTCACGGTCACCAACACTGCACCGACCCGCCCCTCCCTCCCGCTGCCCAGTGCCCACTACGGCCTGGTCAGCCTGCGCCAGCGCGCCGCGCTCCTCGGCGGCACCGTCAGCGTCGGCCCGACGGCCGACGGCGGCTACGAACTTCGCCTGGAGCTTCCGGTCGAGGGCACGTCGTGACCGGATACGCCGGGCCGTCGGCCAGGCCGGCGACCGGGTGCGTCAGGCCCACGCCTCGAGGAGGTCCTCCGGCGTGATGCCGAGGACACCTCCGGCAGTGCAGCCGCTACGGGCGACGGCCCGGTGCGCTGACCGCACCAGGGCGGTCCGCTACGGCCCGGTGCACGGCGGCCTGCCCGATGGAGCACTGCACCAGGCGTTGCTCGCGTCGCTGTGCGCCGGCACCTGTGGAGCCTCTTCCGCAGCCGTGTGCAACCGCTCATGCTGAAGGCCGGGGTTATGGGGGTGCCAGCGATGCGACCGTCGCGTGCGGAGCTCAACCGTCGGCGCCGACGGAGCAGTTTTGTCGGCCGTAGCAGCGAGCTGGCCGCCTTCCGGGAGAACTTGGCCCGCGATCCTGAGGATGACGCGTTCCAGTACCTGTTCCACGTGCACGGCCAAGCTGGGGTGGGGAAGTCATCGCTGGTAAGGCAGTGGGACATCGTGGCACGCGAACGGGGCGCTGCGACCGCTTATCTCGATGATGAAGTACACAGTGTCATTGAGGCGATGGAAGCGATCTGTCTCCAGTTCGCCCGGCAGGGCTTGGCATTCAAGGCGTTCGAGAAGCAGTTGGCCCTCTACCACCAGCGATGTCATGAAGCAGAAGCGGTAGCGGGCGCCCCAGGGCCAGGTGATGCGGAGTCGGGGTCTCTCCCTGCTCCGACAACGTCCAGCATCGTGGCAGCCCAGGCTTCATTGGCCGGACTGGGGTTGTTGCCGGGGATGGGGGCGGTGGCCGGCGCCATCGATCCGCAGCAACTGGCGCGAGGCGCAGACCGGTTACGTACCTCACTCAGTGCTCGGTTCCGCAGCCACAGTGATGTCCAACTGGTGCTGTCCCCGCTGCGTGTGCTGATACCGGCCTTCCTTGCAGATCTGGCGCAGGCAGCCGAGCGGCGTCCCTGGCTGGTGCTGTTCGTGGATGTCCTGGAGCAGACCGGACCGATGCTCAACGAGTGGCTGCGTGAAGTCCTGGTCGACAATGAGTACGGGGAACTGCCCAACAACGTCCTGGCCGTGCTGTCCGGACAGGGCAGTCTCGATGCCCGCTGCTGGGGAGACTGCCTGGACCTGGTGACCGAGGTTCCCCTCGACGTGTTCACCGACGAAGAGGCCCGGCGGTTGCTGGCCGCCCGAGGCGTAGTCAGCGAGAACGTCGTCCAAGTCGTCCTGCATCTGACGGGCCGGCTGCCGGTACTGGTCGACACACTCGCGCAGAATCGTCCCCAGGATGTCGGCGAGATCAATGATCCGTCCGGCACTGCGGTCGAGCGGTTCCTGAAATGGACAGCCGACCCACAGCTGCAGGACATCGCCCGATCTTGTTCCCTGCCCCTGCACCTGGACGAGGACATCTACCGTGCCATGGTTCCCGAGGCGTTGGCTGATCAATACGGGTGGCTGCGAAGCCTGCCCTTCGTTACCGGCCCGCCTGGTCGTTCCCGCTTCCACGACGTGGTCCGCGCCTCCATGATCCGCCTGTACCGCACCCAGTCCCCCGCACGCTGGCAGCAACAACAGAACCATCTCGCCAACGTTTACCACCAGCGCTGTCGGGCGGAGGAAGACGTCGTGCCCTCCAGCGCACACTGGGGCAATGCTGTGTGGCGGGAACACAAACTCAATGAGATGTACCACCGCTTGTGCGCCCATCCCGCTCAGGCACTGCCTGGCTCACTCCGCGAGATCGTCCTGGCGTGCGAGCACGGAGTTGCCGTAGTACGGCGTTGGGCCCAGGCATTGCTACAAGCCGGGCACGACGCAGACAGCCCTGCACTCACGGAATGGGGACGGCTGATCAACACGTCGTGCGCAGGATCCGACGAGGCGCCCGGCACCACTGGTGTTCTCACTCAGTTGATTGCCGCACCAGAGCTTCCCACCGCTGGTCGTGCACTGGCCTACACGCTCCGAGCCAACGAACGCCGCGCAGCGGGGAAGTACGACGACGCCCTTGAGGGCTATGCCATCGCTCTGGCCTTAGCCCCCGACTTGTATCGCGCCCACTGCGGCATCGGCGAGACCCAGCGGCTGGCAGGGCGCTATGGGCAGGCCCTTGCTTCGTTCAACCGAGCCCTCGACATCGCCCCATGTGACACAGAGAGCGTTACGGGTCGCGGATTCACCTACCTCCTCATGGGACGCGACGATGACGCCCTGGCTGATTACGACCGAGCCGTTGAACTCAGTCCCCACCGTGCCTGGCCGATCGCCGGTCGCGGGGAAACCTACCGCGTCATGGGCCGCTACGACGAGGCACTTACCGACCTCACCCGTGCCCTCGAACTCAACCCCAACTATGTGTGGCCCAGGGCGAGCCGCGGAGAGATCTACGGTCGCCTGGGGCACTACGATGCCGCCCTCGCCGACCTCAACGGTGCTGTTGAGGCTGACCCGGACGACGGCTGGTACTACTTCCGCCGCGGCGACATATACCAAGCCATGGGCCGCTTCAGCGAGGCACTCGCCGACTTCAGCCGGGCCCTTGAGCTGAACCCCCAAGACGCTTGGAGTTTCTGCAGGCGCGGAGACACGTATCGATCCATGGGCCGCTATGACGATGCCCTCGCCGATCTTGCCCGCGCTATTGAACACAAACCGGACAACGGCTGGTTCCATCTGAGATATGCCATCGCGCTCCAGCTGATGGGCCGACCTGAAGAGCGCCACCACCTGCAATGCGCTGCAGAGATCTTCTCCCGAAAGGCGTCCGCCGCAGGGCAAGGGCTGGTGCACGCGCGCGGAAACCTCGTGGTTGTCTACTGCGCCACCAGTGAATGGGACAAGGCGACCGAAGAGCTCGATCTTTTCCTGGCGTGCACTCCGAGGAAATCACGCATCGTTGAAGCAATCAGCGACCTGAAGAACCTACAGGAAGCCCTGACCCTCAACTCGCCCCGGATGCAAGTCCTGCAAGAACGACTGAACGTCGCAGCAGACCAGAACACATGACCGGGCCCCCAATGGATCGCTGTCGGCCCGTGCCCGGCAGGTTTTCCTGGAGTGTGATGGTGACCCGCTGAGAGCTCGCTCAGCGCCGCTCCTGGCAGCGGGGCTCGGGCCAGGTCGTGATCGGGTCCATGGGCCGGAGCCGGCTGTCGGGTGGAGCCGCCCGTCATCCGCGCAGGTGGGCAAGAAGCTCGTCTCCAGCGGGATATGGACGTTCCTGGGGCAGCAGTCGGGCGGCGGAGGCCAGGTCCCCGCTGCTCACGAGGGCTGAGATCTCGTGGGCGAGTGGGGTCACGTCGCGGATGGCGACCGTCCACTCGTCCGCGTAGCGCCGTGCGGCCTCACCGGAGAGGCCGAGTTGCAGGGACCGGTACGGCAGGGGTTGCAGGTGCAGGTCCCGCTCGGGGTCCCACTGCACGCGGGTGGGCGCGCGCTTCAACTGACGCTGCCAGGTTGCGCGGTCGGGGTGGAGCCCGCGGGCGTAGCTCGACAGACACGCCTGGCGCAGCGCCCACTCGAAGCCGTCGCGGGTGATCTCGACAGCCAGAACGGTCTCCTGCCCTGCCTTGGCGCCCCAGCCGCAGCGGTACATCATCCACAGGAACGACGGCTTGATCCACGTCATTCGCTCCCGCTTCCAGTCGGGCGGGAACCGTCCGTCACGGGCGGCCGGTTGCCCTAGGCGGGGGGCGTAGGCCTGGTAGACGGTGATAGTGGTGTCGGTGTGCGCGGCGCGGATCTGGCGGGCGGGTACGTCTTGCATGCGCCAAGCGTGCGGGGTCGCCGGCGCGGGCTGCCAGTGGTTTTGCGTGCGGGTGCGGCGGCGGTGCTGCCGGGGCCGGCCTCCGGGCCCCGCGCCTTCGTGAACCATCGGGCCGGGTGCCGCGTCGTTCTGGTGCTTGGGCCCGTGCCTGGTGGCGCTGTGCGAGGGAGAGCAGGGGGCGGATGACGGGTGAAGTGGAGTACGCCTGGTAGACGGTGATCGTGGATTCCGAGTAGGCCGCACGGACCCTGCGTTGCGGCTTCCATGGCGCACAGCGTGGGGTCGGCCGGTTCAGGCGGCCACTGATCTTCGACTGCCGTTCACTACGACTGTCAGGGGCCTGGGAAGGGATCACGCACCAGGGGCGCCATGCGGGACGTCGAGGATGATGTCGGCGGCGCGGGCGATGACCGGGGCGCGAGTGCGGCCGGGGTGGTCGGCGGCGAGGAAGTGACTGCCGATGGCCGCGCAGAAGGCGAGCAGGGCGCGAGCCTCGATTTCGTCGGGGTCGGCGCAGAAGGTGCCGATCGCGTCGCGGGCCAGCTGCATGCGCTTGTTGTCCACGCGGCGCAGGCGGTCGGCGACGGTGGGGTCACGGCGGGCCCATTCGCGGATGGCCAGGTCGATGGGGAGCAGGCGGTCGCTGGAGAAGGTGAGCTGTCCGGCCAGGCGGACCTTGTTCCGTGCGTCGCCGCCCTCCCGCTCGACCCGGTCCACCACGTCGTCCACGCTCTCGCGCTCCCAGGCGTCCAGCATCTCGGTCAGCAGTGCGTCACGGTCGGCGAAGTAGCCGTAGAAGCCCCCCTTGGTCACCCCCAGCGCCTTGGCGAGCGCCTCGACCCGCACCGCGTCCACCCCGCCTGCGGCCAGCGCCCGAAGCCCCTCCTCGACCCACTTCTCGCGCGGTGTGCGCAATGCGCCCATCTATGACCCACCTCACCCAGTCAGACCTGTTGTACGGACGCGTACAACAGGTCTAGCCTCGCCTTGTACGGCATCGTATAACCCGAGGGGACACGTCATGTCATTCGGTTTCGTTGCCTTCCACTACCCGGCCGCCGAGCACGTCGAGGAGTTCGTCGGCGAGTGCCACCAGGTCGCCGAGGCGACGCGGCGGCAGCCGGGCTTTCTGTCCGTCGGAGTCTGGGTCACGCCGGACGGCGACGCCGTCGTCACCACCGGCGCTTTCGAGTCCGAGGAGGCATTCCTGGCGGCGGCTGACGTCGCTCGCGAGATGGGCGCGACGCCCGACGGCTTGAGCGACCTGGAGGTCAGGCCCCGAAAGGTCCACTTCCTTGTGTCGCGCTGACGATCTCGGTGAGGTCAACTCTCCGTTGGGATAGGCGTCTTGGCGCAAGTGGCGCTGACGCCGAGGATCACGACGGTGGAGTTGACGTCTGGGCAGCGGGTCGAGCTGCGGCAACGGCTAGGCCCTGTCCGGGCGATCTTCGAGGAACAGGCCGCGGCGTCAGATGCGGTGCATCGCAAGGCGGAGGATCGCCCTCGTACTGGACGTACTTGGGCGACTCCGACAACGCAGCGAGGTGCCGTAGCTGTCGTCGCGGCCCCGACAAGATCGCCCGGACAGGGCCTAAGCGGTCTTGGTTGTCGGCGTCGGGGTGGGCGACAGGTCGGTGCGCTTCTCGACGTGGCAGGTGGTCGGCGACCGCAGGGCCGGTCGGACGGGCACGGAATCGACTGGACCCCTCGCGCGTTGAGGAGGGCGGGCAGGGGATGCCGGTGGTGTGCGAGCCGAGTAGCCCGAGTGAGCGAGCTGAAAGATATTGGAGGGCAGCAATGGCTGCGCAGACGCAGAGGGCTGTGCTGGCGGGCGGATGCTTCTGGGGGATGGAGGAGCTCATCCGCCGACTTCCGGGCGTGACGGCGACCCGGGTGGGATACACCGGGGGTGACGTGCCGAACGCGACGTACCGTAACCATGGCACGCACGCGGAGGCCATTGAGATCCTTTTCGACCCGGCGAAGACTGACTACCGCGCGATCCTGGAGTTCTTCTTCCAGATCCACGACCCGAGCACAAAGAACCGCCAGGGCAACGACATCGGCCTCAGCTACCGCTCGGCGATCTACTACGTGGATGACGAGCAGAAGCGGATCGCCGAGGACACGATCGCGGATGTGGATGCCTCCGGCCTGTGGCCGGGCAAGGTCGTGACCGAGGTAGAGCCGGTCGGCCCCTTCTGGGAGGCCGAGCCCGAGCATCAGGATTACCTGCAGCGTTACCCGGACGGCTACACCTGCCACTTCCCGCGCCCGGGATGGCGGCTGCCCGCCCGCGCTGAGGGCTGACCGCGAGGCGGCCCGGCGGAAGGCGGAGGCTGACTGACAGAGGCTCCGCAGCCGGGCCGCGCTTGCCTCTGCGGGCGCGGCGGTGCGCCGCTCTCGGCGAAGAGTGCGGGCATCAGGACACAAGCGGGACACAGTCGGGGACAGGCCACCTGGCCTGACCCGTCCCGCCGAGCCTGTGACGCCCTGTGAACCGTGGGATCAGGAGCGCAGACCCGCGAGCCCGTCATACGCGGCCGTGACGATCTCCAATCCCCGATTGTCGTCCGCCGGTTCGCGCATCTGATGTGTCACGTACGCCACTGCCATACGGGCGTCAGGATCGATCATGACCAGTGAGCCGCCCCAACCGCCCCACCCGTAGGTGTTGCCGAAGAGTCCGTAGCCCAGACCCCAGCGCATCGGCATGCCCAGGACGCGGTCATCGCCGTCGAACTGCTCCTCCCGGGCGCGGTCACAACCCGCCTGCGACAGCAGCCGCGCCCCCCGCACCGATCCTCCGCAGGCCAGCACGGACTGGACGAGGGCGACCGAGCGGGCGTTGCCGAGCCCGTTCGCCGCAGGGATCTGCGCACGGCGCCAGGCCACGCTGTTCCCGTCGTGGACCCGTATCGGGGTCCCGGCGGCGGGAGTCGCGCCGCGGGCGGGGGCACTCGCGGCGTAGTCGTCGTCCCGGGACTGTGGCGGGATCGTGAGCGCCACCCGGTGGTCGTGCTCGGCGGGCAGGCCGATGTGGAAGTCCGCGCCCAGCGGGCCGGCGACCTCGTCGGCGAAGAACGCGCCCAGGGTCCGGCCGGTGATGCGGCGTACGACCTCGCCCACGAGGAATCCCTGGGTGAGCGAGTGGTATCCGGCCTCGCTGCCCGGCTCCCATTGCGGAGTCTGCGCGGCCAGTCGTGCCGTGGCGGACGTCCAGTCGTACAGCTCCGCCACCGGCCCGTCCCAGTCGGGCAGGCCGGCCGTGTGCGCGAGCAGGTGGCGTACCTGTACCTTCTCTTTGCCCGCCGCGGCGAACTCCGGCCAGTTCCGGGCGACCGGCGCGGCCAGGTCGAGTTCGCCACGGTCGGCGAGAACCAGCGCGCACAGCGCGGTCATCGTCTTGGTGACGGACCAGACGTTGACGATCGTGTCGCGCTGCCACGGCGTCGTACGGTCGGCGTCGGTGTATCCGCCCCAGACGTCCACCACCGGCCGGCCATCCACGAAGACGGCCACCGAGCCACCGGCGTCTCCCTCGTCCAGCAATGCCGCCAGCGCGCTGGGCACGGCAGTGAACAGATCATCGTATGAGCCCTGAATGTCCGCCATGCGGAGAATCTAGCCAGCTCGGGGTCACGCCAGGCAACTGAATTTCCCGGCCCGCCAGGGCGACTATCCCTCAGTGGCTTCCGGGCGCAGGGGCGATGCCGGTCGGGCACGAGGCCCCCCAGTTCGTCTCGAACGGGGTGTTCAGCTTGACGCCCGTCCCGCCGGTCCCGCAGTACCCCGCCGGGTTCTTGTCGAGGTACTGCTGGTGGTCCGGCTCCGCCGCGTAGAACGTGCGGCCCTCCGCCGGGAGGATCTCCGTGGTGATCGTGCCGTGGCCGGAGGCGGTCAGGACCTTCTGGTAGGCGTTGCGCGAGGACTCCGCGGTGGCGGCCTGTTCGGGGCTGTGGGTGTGGATCGCCGAGCGGTACTGGGTGCCGACGTCGTTGCCCTGGCGGAAGCCCTGGGTCGGGTTGTGGGACTCCCAGAAGACCTTGAGGAGCCGGGCGTACGAGACGACGTAGGGGTCGAAGACGACGCGGACGGCCTCGGTGTGGGCGGTCAGCCCGGAGCAGACCTCTTCGTACGTCGGGTTCGGGGTGTGGCCGCCCTGGTAGCCGACGAGGGTCGTCCAGACACCGGGCGTCTGCCAGAACTTGCGCTCCGCGCCCCAGAAACAGCCCAGGCCGAAGTCGGCGATCTGCAGGCCCTCGGGGTACGGGCCGAGGAGGGGGTTGCCGAGGACCGTGTGGCGGGCGGGGAGCTCGAACTCGGGGGTTTCGCGGCCGCGCAGGGCCTGGTCACGGGTGGGCAGCTCGGGTACGCGGCGGGACAGGAACATGCGGGCTCCTCCTGGACTCGATGCGTACGACAGAACGCACGCCGGGCCCGGGAGATTCCCCCGGGCCCGGTCCACACCGGCGGCGGCAGGCCCCCACGCCCCCCACCCGGCCTCGCACGGCCTCACACCTGCCTCACCTGCCGCGCACCTCTGATCGGGAGGCCCCGGAACGCACCGTACGGCTGGACCGCCGCGCTCCCACGGCCGCTCAGCTGAGCAGCGTCGCCGGGCTTCCCCCGTTCGCCTCGTAGCCCGCCACCGCCATCGCCCGGTACACGGCGTAGGCCTCCGCCGGGTCGCCGCCGTGGGTCCAGGGCAGGGCGCCGACATGGCCGTCGACCCGTACCAGCTGGTACATGGCCTCGGCCCAGCGTTCCGACTGGACCAGGAAGAAGACCAGCAGATGGCGGACGTGCGGGAGTACCGGGTCGTCGGCCGCGGCGGTCTGCGTCGCGTGCAGTGCGCCCTCCACCGCCCTGGTGACCACCGCGCTCTGGTAGAAGCCGGACACGAGATTGACCTCGGGCAGATGCTCGAAGACCGCGAACAGCGGCAGCGCCGCGAGCAGCGAGCCCTGCGGGGCGCGGGCCGCGGCGGTGGTCGCGAAGTGGTCCGCCTCCTCCCGCGAGCCGTGCCACTTCTCGCACCAGTAGTGCAGGGCCGCGAGGTGTGCGCCCATGTGCGTGGGGGCGCGGTCGATCACCTTGGCCCAGAGCTGGTCGAACTCCTCGTGGGAGTAGCCGAGTCCGCGGGCCGCGGCCAGTTCGACGATGTACGGGACGGGGTCGCCGGGGGCCAGCAGCGCCGCCTCCGCGCAGACCGTACGGGCCTCCTCCAGGATGATCCGGAAGTCGTCGCTCCCGGAGCCGCCGGAGGACCGCCAGGCCTGCTGCACCAGGAACTCGGCGTGCACGGCCGCGCCGCCCGCGTCCTTCGGGGACTCCGCACGCCAGGTGCGCAGCCACGAACCGCCGCTGCCGGGCTGCTGCTGCAGTTCGAGCGATGCCGCGCCCGCGAACGCCTGCACGCGCTGCCAGCGCAGCTCGCCCTCCTTGCCGGTGCCGGCGAGCAGCTGGGACGCGGCCCGCCAGTCCTGGGTGCGCTGCACGAGGTCGAGCACGTCGATGAGGTCCTGGTCGGGCCCGGGCAGCCGCAGATCGAGAAACTCCTGGCGGACGAATCCGTACGCGGAAGGGTCGGCGGCGTCCGGTGATCCGGGCGCGACCTGCCGGACGGCGTTACGGCGGCGCATCACATACGGGCCGATCGCCGCGGCCAGCAGACCCATTGCGATCAGGAACCAGAGAATCTCCATACGGCCATTGTCCCGGACGGCACGAGGACGAGTACCGGCCGGGGACTACCCTCGGGGCACATGAGCGATCAGCACAGCTTCGAGACCATCGCGATCCACGCGGGCAACACCGCCGACCCGCTGACCGGCGCGGTCGTCCCGCCCATCTACCAGGTGTCCACTTACAAGCAGGACGGCGTGGGCGGACTGCGTGGCGGCTACGAGTACAGCCGCAGCGCCAACCCCACCCGTACCGCGCTCGAGGAGAACCTCGCGGCGCTCGAGGGCGGCCGCCGTGGCCTCGCCTTCGCCTCCGGCCTCGCCGCCGAGGACTGCCTGCTCCGTACGCTGCTGACACCCGGGGACCACGTGGTGATCCCCAACGACGCGTACGGCGGCACGTTCCGGCTCTTCGCCAAGGTCGTCCAGCGGTGGGGTGTGGAGTACTCCGTCGCCGACACCTCCGACCCCGCTTCGGTACGGGCGGCACTCACCGACCGTACGAAGGTGATCTGGGTCGAGACCCCGTCGAACCCGCTGCTCGGCATCACCGACATCGCCGCCGTCGCGGACATCGCCCGTACGGCCGGGGCGAAGCTCGTCGTCGACAACACCTTCGCCAGCCCCTACCTCCAGCAGCCCCTCGCGCTCGGCGCGGACATCGTCGTGCACTCGCTGACGAAGTACATGGGCGGTCACTCGGACGTCGTCGGCGGCGCGCTGATCACCGCGGACGCCGGGCTCGGCGAGGAACTGGCGTACCACCAGAACGCGATGGGCGCGGTCGCCGGGCCGTTCGACTCGTGGATCGTGCTGCGCGGGATCAAGACGCTGCCGGTCCGTATGGACCGCCACAGCGACAACGCCGAGCGCGTCGCGGAGATGCTGACGAAGCACCCGAAGGTGACGCGCGTCCTCTACCCGGGGCTCGAGGAGCACCCGGGCCATGAGACCGCGGCCAAGCAGATGAAGCGTTTCGGCGGCATGGTGTCGTTCCAGGTCCAGGGAGGCGAGGAGGCGGCGGTCGAGGTCTGCAACCGCGCGAAGCTCTTCACCCTCGGTGAGTCCCTGGGCGGCGTCGAGTCCCTGATCGAGCACCCGGGCAGGATGACGCACGCCTCCGTGGCGGGCTCGGCGCTGGAGGTTCCGGCGGACCTGGTGCGGCTGTCGGTCGGGATCGAGGCGGCGGACGATCTGCTGGCGGATCTCCAGCAGGCGCTGGGCTGACCGCGAGGGCCCGGGGGGGGGGGGGGGGGGGCGCCCCCCCCGCCCCCCCCCACCCCCCCCCCCCCCCATCCAGGGCAGACCTGCGCCCACCCTGATCTATTCCCCCCCGTCCGTAGCCATCCCCCCCCACCTCCC
>NZ_JBWKDT010000070.1:0-22030 GCF_056435785.1 Streptomyces sp. NPDC043870 | reverse complement strand
TGCAGGCCCGTGGGCACCTGCGGGTCAGAGCGATCCACAGAAGCGCTTCCTCCCGGGCGTGAACGCCCGGGGTTCCGCGCTAGATCAAGCTGAACGTAGTCGATCGCGTATTCGGGATCCGCAGCCGGGGAGCTGGCGTGCTCGCCCGCCGGATGATGTTGTTTTGCTGCCGGGGCGGTGTGCCGTCCTTGCGGCAGGGGTGGTCAGCGGGCGCTGCCGAGGTTGCGGTCGGCGTCGGAGCCCTTGAGCATGAGGGTGGTCTCCTCGATGCGGTTGAAGCGGCCGTCGGGGGCGAGGTCGGCGAAGACGTAGACCTCCATGGTGACGGTGGTGCCGTCGGTCTTGGTGATGTGGCAGGTGTGCCGGTCGGCGTACTTGTTGCCGTCGTAGAGCTCTTCGTGAACCTCGACTTCGCCGCCGGCGACGAGCGTGCGCAGGTGGGCGATGTGGTCGAGGAACTCGGTGCGGTCGGCCCACTCGCCGTCGGTGCGCTGGCGGTAGTCGGGGGTGAAGTGGCGGTCGGCGGCCTCGGCCAGGGTGATCTCGTCGTTGAGGAGAAGGTCGGTGAGTGCGGCTTTGATGCCGGTGCGGGTCATGGGAGTTCCTTCCGGTCAGGTTCACATGGAGTGGGGGATTGGCAGCGGTGCCTGGCGGGCCAGGAGCCTCAGGCGCTGGTGGTGCGGAGGGTGTCGTCGAGCCAGTCGTAGATGCGGGCGAGGGAGAGGCGCATGGCTCCGGGGTGGCAGTGGGCGCCTGCGCCTTCTTCGGCGGTGAACACCATGAGAGTCCTGGGGCAGGTCAGGTGGTTGTAGAGCTGTTCGGGCTGGCCTTTGAAGAACTCGTCCTCGGCGGCGTCGCAGACGAGGGTGGGGCACTGGATCTGCTCGGCGATGCCGTTTTGGAGGGTGTAGTCGAGGTAGGAGGCGCTGAAGGCGCGGGGAGTGTCCACGCCCATCACGTACATGCCGTGGTTCATCGCCCAGCGTGCGGTCGCGTCCTCAGCCATGAACTGCTCGAAGCGGGCGTCGAGTTCGGGGGCGGCCTTCGAGCGCAGGAGGCGTTCGGCTGCCTTGCGGTCGCCGGGGATGTTGCGGACGGATATCTGGCCGAGGTCGTACACGCCGTCGACGGCCACGAGTGCGGACAGGCGGTGCTCGAACGCGGCCGCCCGGGGGGCGAGCACGCCGCCCATGCTTGAACCGAGCAGTCCGATACGGCTGTTGTCGACCTCGGGTAGGGTTTCCGCGAAGTCCACCACGGGAGTGATGACGTTCTCCCAGTCCGGGCGGAAGACCAGGCCCTGATGGTGCCGCGGCCCGGGCTGTCCGGGGCCGTCGAAGACCAGCACGGTGTAGCCGCGCTCGACGCCGGCCATCGCCCCGAAGAAGTGCATCTCCTCCGCGGTGCCGTCGAAGCCGTTGTGCATGATCAGCGTTGGCCGCGGCGCCCCGGAGTCGTCGACGCGATACAGGTAGCCCGGCAGGGTGGTGTCCTCGTACGGGATGCGGACCGGCTCGATCCGGGGGGTGTACAGCGCGGCGGCGGCCCGAAAGCAGGCGACGCTGCGGTCGTAGGCGTGGTCGTGGCGGGGGTCGCAGGGGTGGCCGTGCAGGAAGAACTCCGCCGACCGGTAGTAGTTCGAGGCGCGCAGGAACCCGTCCCGGGCGCTGACCGTGTGGCCGGCCTCCAGCGCCTTGTGGGCTTCGCCGGACACGCGGTCGGCGGTCGCGAGCCACTCGGTGTGCCAGCTGTCGTAGTCGCCCTCGATGATGCGCTCGCTGGTGGCGACCACCTCGCCGAAGTCGGCACCGCCGTAGGCGATGTGGCTCATCGAGCGCAGGGTCTCGTACCAGAACTGGGGGTTGTCGGGGAACAGCAGCGGCTTCATCACGCACCCTCCTCAGGCCGTAAGCACAGTTCTGTGCTTACGGCAGGACTGTAGATCCTCCGAGCACCATGAAGCAAATATCTGTGCTTACGATGTGGGGGTGAACCCGAACCAGCCGGCCCCGCGCATCCGCAAGAGCCCCGAACAGGTCCGCTCGGCCGTCCACCAGGCGGTCATCGACCTGCTGTCCGACCCGGAAGGAGCCGACCTCACCATCCCCGCGATCGCACAACGCGCCGGCGTCAACCACACCAGCATTTACCGGCGCTGGGGCAGCCGCGAGGCGCTCCTGGCCGACGTGGTCACCACCCGCCTCGAACGCGACTGGCCGCTCAAGGACACCGGCACCCTGCGCGGCGACCTCACCGCATGGGCCGAAGCCGGCGTCGCGAGCATCCGCACACCCGAAGGCCGCCTCCTCGTACGAGCCGTCGCCCTGTCCATGCCCGCCAGCGCCCACACGCAGGAAGAACGCGCGCACCACTTCCAACGCCGCATCCACGCCATCGAACGCATCCGTGACCGTGCCGCGGCCCGCGGCGAGAACCCTCCGCCGCTCGAGCAGATCCTCGACCAGCTCATCGCACCGCTCTACCTACGGGCGATCTTCGGCATCGACCCGCCGGCCACCGGCTACCCCGAACTCCTCGTGGACAGGCTGCTCAACAGCCCGGACGGGCCGGACCGGGCCTGAGGACTGGCACCTGAGCCTGCGATGCCTCGTACTTCGTCGCCCCCGCTGCGGCCGCAGGGGGGGCAACGCCTGTCTCGAACGGCCCGCGCAGCCGTGTCTTGAGGCATGCCTGCACAGGCTGCGGGACCGGCTCTGCGGGCGATTCCGCACCCAGCGCTTGAGGTCGCCGCCCGGGCCAACGGCGACCTCGACTCCTCCTGGCACTTCCACACCGCCCGCGAGCACGAGCGCCTCTACCCCACCCCCAACCAGCAGGACTGCAACCTCATCGCTTGATCACGGGCCTGCTTGCGGACAGACTGCGACCCATGAGGTTCACAGGCATGCCCGCCGACGCACAGACCACCGGCGTCGAGGCGGACCTCTCCATGCAACGGCAGGCTCACCAGTGAGTACCAACCTGCCCCACTTCCGCTACCACGCCGACCCCGTGGCAAGCGGGTCCGTCCGCGAGAGCGCCGAGACTTGCGCCTGCTGCAACCGCAGCACGGGGTGGATCTACACCGCTACCTTCTACACGGCCCAAGAAGTCAGTGGGAGATTCTGCCCCTGGTGCATCGCCAACGGCAGTGCCGCTGAACGATTCGAAGGTGAATTCACCGACGCATACGGGCTCGACGGCGTCAGCGAGGAGACCGTCGAGCAGGTCACCCACCGCACCCCCGGCTTCCACGCCTGGCAGGATCCGCACTGGCTTGTCCACTGCAACGACGCGGCCGCCTTCATCGGCGAGGTCGGATACACCGAACTGGCAGCCCACCCCGAGGCACTCGACCAGCTTCGACTCGACCTTCGGATGGGCGGTTGGCACGACGCGTCCCAGCTCGAGAACTTCCTGACCCACCTCGGGCAGGGGGCAAGCGCCATGCTCTTCCGCTGCACCGTCTGCGGCACCCATCTCGCCTACGCCGACGCTTCATAGCCACGGCCCAGCCCAGCACGCGCCTTTTTCCCTTCAAAGGATCCACACCCAACCGAGAATCCCCAGCGCTGCCCGACGTGCCGCTGCCCGGGCACTGGTTCTCCGCCCAGTTCCAGGAACGGATGAAGTATGTCTACCCGGCGCTGCAGTCGGTGCCGTCCCCGTCCGGACCGGGGGTGTCCTGTCCCAGGCCCCGACGGATCGCGATCTCCACGGGTGAGTACGCGCCGTCGGCCCGCTCCAGTTCGTACGGCGCGGTGGGCATCAGCGGCGGCTGGGCCATGAAGCGCGGCCGCAGCCCATGGTGTGGTTGCGCCGCGTGCACCAGGAACGGATGGCACAAAAAGACGTCGCCCGGGGATCCGGTGGCGAGGGCGAGTGGCCGGTGGTCGGACGCCGCCACCAGGTCGGGTGCAAGGGCCAGCCCGCTCGCCCCGTCCTCCCCGTACTTCGCCAGCACCTTCGGCACGTCGAGGTGTGAGCCGACCCGGATCCGGGTCGGGGCGTCCTGCTCACCGACCTCGCTGAACAGGAACAGCATCAGCAGTGCCCGGCCCCGGGAGCGCAGATTGGTGAAGTACCAGCTCTCGCCCTGCGGCAGATAGCTCCCCTCGATGTGCCAGCCCGCGTCGTCCGGCGCCTCCTCGTGCGGGAAGCGCAGCGGGAACGTGCCCAGCGAGTAGCGCGGCTCCCAGCCCCCCGCGCCGACGAGCAGGTCGTACGCGCGATGCAGGGACGGGGAGTTGGGTGCGGCGGCGAACGGCCCCTGCGCCATGCCGGCCACCCAGTGCACGGGCTGCGTCCACGTCGCTGGATCGTCCGGGTCGCAGCCCGTCTCTCGCCACAGCAGCCGCGCGCAGTCCGCGGCCACGCGCGGCGCGACGGCGCCCTCCAGCTTCACGAAGCCGTCGCGGAGGAAGCGGGATACCAAGGTCGTGTCGTCCATGCCCCCATCGTGCGGCGACACCGGTCCCGATCACCCGACAATCCCCGCACCGCCTTTGTCGGGTGTTCACCGAGCCCCTTCTTGTCCCTCCGAGACCGGAAACAACCGCCCTGCGGTCACAGGACCACATGGCGACGACGGGCGAACACTCCGCGTCCTCGTCTTCGCCGTCGCCGTCGCCGTCGCCGCCGAGAACGCCGGCAACATCTGCAAACCCGGCCGCCTCGGCCGCTACTGGACCGACGGCATCAACGATGCACTACCCACCGCCCGACGCCACCCGCTACACCCCGCACCAGGTTGGCGCCTGGCTGACCGAACTCGCCACCTACCTCAACCACAACTCCGCCGCTGGGCGGGTCTTAGACAGGCAGCCGCTATCCGGCACCGAGATTGTCCTCCACGAGCTGTGGCCGCTGGCTGGCAACCGTCTGCCGCGGGCAGTCCACGCCGCCTTGGTCGCAGCAGCCGGGCTGGCCGTCGCCGCCGTCATGCTCTCCCAGCCCCAGGCGCCCATCGAATTACCCACGGCGGCCAATCCGTCGGAACGAATATTCATTAGCGCAGCCTTCTCGTTGCTGGTGGTACTGGCGGTGTTCACCGCCTGGACAACGATCTGGCCCGAACCAAGGCGACTGAATCTGCGTCTCCGGACCCCCGGACGCCGACTCTTGGCTGCCGCGGCTCATGATCGGGCTCGGGCTTGGCCTCGTGAGCGGACTCGCGTACGGCCCGTCCGTTGGGCTCGGGTTTGGGGGCGCGGGCGTCCTCTACTGCACATGTGCCGTCGCCTTCGGCGATCCCAGGGTGGTGCTCGAGAGTGTCGCTCCGCGGGACATCGTACGAAACGACCTCACCTTCGGGCTCATAGCCGGATCCGTATCCGCACTCCCCTTCGGCTTCACAGCCAAACTTGCTACCGGGATCGAGGTCGTGTTCGAGCTCGGGCGCCCGTTCGGGCTCGCAACCGGGCTCGCAGTCGCCCTCGAACTCGGCCTCATGTTCGCGCTGGTGACCATGCTCGCGTACGGGCTCGTAGCTGTACTCGCAGCGCCCCGCGCGGGTATGCGGTACGCGGCCATGCTGATATGCACGCGCCAGTGGAACAACCACCAGCTCCCGTGGCGGCTCGGCCGGTTCCTTCAGCGCATCGTCGGCATCGCCTACCAGTTCCGGCACCGCGAACTCCAAGTCCGCGTCGCCCCGCACACGCACCTTTGGTAGCTGTCCGGTGAAGGCCTCAACCACATCGGCCCCGGGCAGGCGGCAGTGCCCGGGCGACGCGCATCGGTGACGCTGGCGTGCTCGGCCCGGTCGTTCAGCTCGCTGTTGCGATGAGGCGTCGCAGTGCGGCGCGGGCAGGTGGGCCCCAGGTTGGCCTGCCGCCAGGGTTGGTACCCCCAAAATCCTTCGGCACGCAGCGTCCCGGCACCCCTTCCCCACCGGCGGGGGCGCAGCGGGCCGCTCGGCCCGGGGTCCGGCACTGGCCACGTGTTGCGGGCGGCCTCAAGCGGCTCGGCCTGGAGCGGCCGACGTAGAAGCAGAGCCGTGGCCGCCGGGGCTCATCCGGATACGGGGAAGGACGCCGTTGCGCTCATCGCCGGTAACCTGCCCCGGGATGCCGCCCGGCATCGCAGACGCTCACGGCGTTGGGGGCTGAACTTGTCTTACGCCCCGATCCGGCTTCTTGGGCGGTGGTGTGAGGAGGTGTGCCGGTCATGGGTGATTGGTGACCACGGCCGGCTGCGATGGTCATGGGGGAATGTCATTGCTGGTCACGGCCAGGCGATGGGCGAGTTCGACGCGGGATCGCACGGACAGCTTCGCGTAGATGTGGCTGAGGTGGTATTCGACCGTCTTGGCCGACAGAAACAGTGTGGCCGCTACTTCGCGATTGGTGTGGCCTTTGATGACGAGCACCGCCACCTGCATCTCCTGTTCCGTGAGGTCGACCGGTGCGCGGTTTTGGCGGTTGGGCGTCCCGAAGCCTGCCGCCCGCAGCTCCCTTTCGGCAAGAGCGGTCCACGGATCGGCACGTAGCCGCTCGAACACCTGCCGGGCGGCGGTCAGCGGGCGATGTGCGGCACGGCGCTTTCGGGTTCTGCGCAAAAACCGCCCGTATGCCAGCTCCGTACGAGCCCTGGCGAAGGGGTCCTGCAGGTGCTCGTGGAGTTGCAGTGCGCTGCGGTAGGCCTGCTCGGCGGCTTGTTCACCGTGGTCGACAAGCCCTCGGCATCGCTCGACGACGGCGCTCCCCCATACCGACGGCGCGCGTTGGACCTGTGCTCGGAGCTCGGCCAGGGCCGCGTGCGCCGCCGTGGGGTCGTCGGCGGCCAGGTTGGCTTCGATCAGGTCGGGTTGATGCTGCAGCACCGTCGGTTCCCCAAGCTCCAGGTCGCTTACCTGCCGCTGGAGATCGTTCAGACGGGCGGCGGCTTCCGCGTACCTGCCGGCCCCCAGGTCGAGCAGGCCGAGCGCTGCTTCGATGTAGGGGCTGACCAGCTCCGCACCTGTGCCATCGAGCAGTTCGCGGAACTGGCCCGCATGCTCGGTGCAGAGCGCGGTGCGTCCCTGTGCGGCTTCGATCCGGGCCAGCGTGGACAGCGCGTAAGCCTGCAGGAGGGGCTGTTCGGTCTCAGTCGCCAGGCCTGCTCCTTCACTGGCCAGAGCATAGGCTTCGTCCCAGTAGCCGGTGCGCAGTTGCGTCTCGGCGAGGACGGTCAGATACGGCGCGAGCCGTTCGCAGGCGCCGGCGTCGCGCGCACCTTGCACAGCCCGCTCCAGCAGGGTCCGGGCCGCGGGGTACTGCTCGAGCCACATCAGGTCCATTGCGCAGAAGCTCGTCACCTCGACGCCGACGGTGAGCGGGTCGGTGGCGGTGAGGAAAGCCTCGCAAGAGCGGAGAGCAGCGGCTGCCGCGGTGCGCTCACCGCAGAGCATCAGCGTGTGGGCCCTCATCACGGCGGCGGAATGATCATGGAGGGTGGCGGCCTTGCTCCGGGTCAGAGCAGAGGCCCGGTTCGCGGTATCCCGGGCCCGGCGGATCGCGCCGCCCATGCACGCGGCCCCAGCGGCGGCGACCAGCAGGGGCACGGCCTGGTCCGGTTGGCTCTCTTCGAGCCCGGCCGCCATATCGACCAGCTGGTCGTGAACACGGCGAGGTGGCTGGCGCACCAGCCGTATCTGGCTGCGCAGCCTGGCTGTTTCGGCGCGGACGGCCGTGTCCTGTGTGGCTTGGGTCGCCGCCTCGGTCAAGTTCAACGCCTTCTCGCCCCGGCCGGCGAGTTGGGCCGCCTCGGCCGCGGCGAGCAGATAGCGGCCCCGGTCAACGGGAGAGGAGGTCAGGTCGGCGGCACGCTCGTAAGCCCGGCAGGCAGCAGGCAGGGCGCCTCGGTCGCGGGCCCGCGCTGCGGTAGCGGCCAGGGCGGCCGCCGCTTTCGTATCCGGGCCTGCCGCCGCGGCGGCCAGATGCCAGCTGCGCTGGTCACGGTGCACAGCGCCGTCCCGGTCGGTGAGCGCCGCAGCCAGGGCTCTGTGCGCCTGTCGTCGTTGGTCGGGCGCCGCCGTGTGGTAGGCGGCGGCGCGCAGCAGCGGATGCGCGAACCTGACCCTGCCGCCCGACAGCTCGATGACCCCTGCGGACTCGACCGGCTGCAGGACGTCGGCGCCCAGGGCGAGGTCCTGTAGCGCTTGCGACACGACCGCTGCGTCCTCGGTGTAGCCGGCTGCCACAACTGTCGCTGCCCGACGGCTCGGCTCCGGCAGGGCTGCCAGTTGGGTGGAATAGGCAGCGGTCAGCCGGGGGCCGACCGGCAGCGGGCTCTGCGATCCCCGTACGGCCCACGGGGACCGGCGTAATGCAGGTGCGGCTTCAAGGAGCGCGAGCGGGTTGCCTGCGGTCTGCTGGTACAGCCACTCCAACCCCTCGCCTTCGGCCTTGACATCAGCCACCTGCTGCACCAGCGCTGCGGCAGCCCAAGGCTCCAGCCCGGCGAGGGTCAGCGTCGGCAGGCGGGCCTGGCTGAATACGCATCGCCGGCCGTCCCGTGCCGTGACCAGCACGGCGACACCCTCGGCCTGCAATCGCCGAACAGCGAAGAGCAGTGCCTGGGCACTGGCCTCGTCCATCCAGTGCGCGTCATCCACGGCGACCAGCACCGGGGCCGTTGCTGCGGCATCGGTAAGGAGGGTCAGCACGGCCGCTCCCAGGGTCAACCGGTCCGGCGTTGCCGCCAGTTCCAGGGACAGGGCTGTACGCAGTGCCTGCGCCTGCACCGCCGGCAGCGTGTCGATCAGGCGATCCACGGGACGGACGAGCTCGCCGAGGCCGGCAAAGGCGAGTTCGGCTTCCATTTCGATCCCGCTGGCCCGCAGGACGGTCATGCCCTCGGCCCCGTCCACCGCATGCTCCAGCAACGCGGTCTTCCCGATGCCCGGTTCACCGTGGACCACCAGGACGCCGCTTCGGTTCTGCCGGGCATCGGCAAGGAGCTGCCGGACCCTTGCCAGCTCCTTGGTTCGCGACAGCAGTCCTGTCCGCCCATGCCCGTACGCCATTGCTCCCCCAAAGCCACAACCATCAGTGCCGGCTGGCACACCCCGCGTCACGATTGTCGCCGCGTCAGAGCCGATCCCGCAGGACTAGGGAACATCCCGGTCCGCAATCTCCTCATCAAGTCGAGTGTTGTCCCCAACCCCGTCGCCCCCGCCCGCGGGGGGACACGAGACAAGGCATGACTGCCGTCAGAGCGAAGCGAGGTATGGGGACATGCGGCGTCCCTCGCAGTTCACAACCGTGCTGTTCTTCCTCATCAGCGCGCTGGTACTTCCCGTGGTCACCAACGTGGCCAGCGCGGCCCTTCCAGAGAGGATCAAGCCGTATCTGTGGCTGGCCTGGCCCGCCGCAGCAGTGTCCGCCGTCGTGGTGGCCGTGCTGGAGACGCGCCGCCACCGTGCCCCCGCGACGGCGCCCGGAGGCCAGACGGAAGCGGAGAGCGAACTTCGCCTTCGCCGCGCGGTGGACGACTTGGCTCAGACCGTGCAACGTCAGTGGACCGCTGAAGCGGCACTGCGGATGCTGCACCGGCCGCAGCCGTTGCACCTGCGCTGGTCCACCACCGGCCGCCCCGTCTCCGCCGGCGCTTCCGCGGTACTCGGCGACGACGTGGTGGGCGGCCGGCCGCTACGGCTGCGGCTGCGCGGCGGCAACGGGGACATCGTCGCCGCGTTCACCCAGCTGCCCCGGCGACGGCTGGTTCTGCTCGGCGATCCGGGGGCAGGCAAGACCGTGCTGGCCATCCTGCTCACGCTTGGCCTGTTGAACGAACGGCGCGCACACGGCGGCCCAGTGCCGGTGCTGCTGTCGCTCTCGTCGTGGAACCCGCGCACCGAGCATCTGCACGCATGGGTGACCCGACGGCTGATCGAGGACTACCCGGCCCTGGCCAACGAGGACGTCTTCGGCCCTGCGGCCGCTGCCCGGCTCGTCGCCGGCGGCCACATCCTGCCTGTCCTCGACGGACTGGACGAGATGCCTGCCGCACTGCACACCGCGGCCATCGACGGAATCGACCGGATCTCTCCGGCGAGTGGCGTGGTGGTCACCTGCCGCAGCGCAGAATACGAGGCCGCCGTGGCCAGCGGGGGGATGGTGCTGAGTACCGCGGCGGTGGTGGAGCTGGAACCGGTGGGAGCTCAGGAGGTCATCACGTTTCTGTCCGCCCAAAGGGCAGCTGGGGACAATCGCTGGGAGACCGTGCTGGCCAGGCTGGGCGAGCGTCCCGACGGGCCGCTCGCCCGGGCGCTGTCGTCGCCGCTCATGACCGCTCTCCTGCGCACCGTCTACACCGATCCGGCCGCCGACCCGGCCGAACTCCTCGACTCCGCACGGTTCCCCGACCGTTGCGCCATCGAGGGACACCTGCTGGAGGCGTTCATCCCCGCCGTCTACTCCCACCATCTCCCGCCGCCAGGGGCGGACGGGCCCGGTGCGGCGCCGCTGCGCTATCCCGCCGAGCCGGCCCGCAGGTGGCTCACGTTCCTCGCCGGCCACCTCCAGCAGCATCAAACCCGCGACCTGGCCTGGTGGCATCTGCACCGTATCCTCCCCCTGGCCGGACGCCGGGCTGTCGGGCTCCTGCTCGGCCTCCTCAGCGGGCTTGTCGCGGGGTTCGGCGTGGGGGTGGGGGTCGGGCTGGAGGTCGGCGTCGCAGCCGGCTTGGCCGGCGGGTTCGGTGCCGGGCTGGTAGCCGTGCCCCCGTCACACCCTCTCAACGCCAACCTCAGAGTCCGGCGAGGTCTGAGGTCGTTCGCAAGGAGGTTCGTGCCGGGACTGGCGGTCGGTCTCATCATGGGGGCCGGTGCCCTGCTCGCCTTCGGCATCGCTGTCCGCCTGGGCGCCACACCCGGCGGCGGGCTGGAGACCGCGGCGAAAGTCGTCTGCGTGACAGGGCTCAGTGCCGGCTTCACCTTCGGCGCCATGATGTGGCTGAACACCCCCGCAGATGCACTGTCCTCACCGAGCTCACGGTCCGTCCTGCGCAGCGACGGCCTGGTCAGTGCCATCCGCATCATCGTGGAGACCCTCGGGTCGGGACTGCTGGCAGGACTGGCGACAGGACGGTACGGATTCTCCATAGCCGTCGGATTCACCTGGGCACTGGCTGCGGGGGCTGGAGGGGGCCTGACTCTGGGACTCGCCGGCAGACTGGCGGGCAGGTTCCAGACCGGGCTGGTGGGCAGCGCATGGAGCTGGTTTCTCCTCACCCGCCTGTGGCTGGCTCTACGGGGCCAACTCCCCTGGCGACTGATGCGATTCCTCGATGACGCCCACCGGCGCGGCGTACTGCGCCAGGCGGGCGCGGTGTATCAGTTCCGTCATGCCCGGCTGCAGGACCACCTTGCGGCACAGGCGTCTTCGGCACCACAGGGCAACCAGATGCCGCAACTCGGCACTCCCGCAGGATCACATCCACCCGTCACAGCTGCGGGCAGTCAGGACTGACGATCTCATGCGTGGCTGGATGGGCGCACCGCCCCTCGCCACCGCGGTTGTCCTGTGGCCCTGCTCGTTCGGCTCAGGCAGGCCGGCCGCCCCTGCAGCGCGCCGGCGCCGCCGGGCCGCCGTCTCTGCCAGGTCGTGCCGAGCGGGCAAGCCGACGAACACCCCGTCAGCCAGTTGTCGACGCGGATCTATGTCAGGTCTTGGTGGTCCAGAGGACCACCTCGTTGCCGGCGGCACTGGCGAGGGTGTTCCCGTCCGGGCTGAAAGCCACGGAGCGGACGGTCGTACGGTGACCCGCCAAGGTGGCGAGCTTGTCGCCGGTGTGCGTGTCCCAGAGATGAATCGCGTGGTCGGGACCGCCGCTGGCCAAGATGCCGCCTCCCGGGCTGAAAGCCAGCGCGAGCGCGAGCAGGCCCCATCCCGTGTGCGCGGTCAGCTGCTTTCGCAGCTCGCCGGTGCGGACATTCCAGAGAAACAACTCCTTCCTCTTCCCCACATTCGCCGCACCACTGGCGAGGGTCTGCAGGTCCGGGCTGAAGGCCACCGAGTTCACCAGGCCGCGGTGCCCGGTCAGCTTGCGGTACTGCTCGCCGGTGCGCGGGTTCCACAGGCGAATCCTGCGGCTTCCGGTGCTGGCGGCCAGCATCTGCCCGTCGGGGCTGAAAGCCACCAAGACCACCGTCCCGAGCCCGGTCAGTTCCCGACGCTGCTCGCCGGTGCGGACATCCCAGAGGCGGATCCCGTCCCCACCGCCACTGGCCAGCCTCTGCCCATCGGGACTGAACACCAGGGTGCTCAGCGTCGTCATCAAGCCGGTATGCGCCAGCTGGCGACGCTGCTCCCCGGTGCGTACATCCCACAGGCGCACCATCGTGCTTTCCCCAGCCGTGGCCACCGTGCCGCTGTCCGGGCTGAACGCCAACTTGTGCAGTCCACGGTGAGCTGCAAGCAATCCGTGCTGCTCGCCGGTGCGCGCGTCCCACAGGTGGATCCCGCGGCTTCCGGCGCTGGCCAGCATCTGCCCGTCGGGGCTGAAAGCCACCGAGCTCACCGCCCCCATGTCGCGTGCTGTCAATCGGCTGTGCAGGGTGTAGGTGCGCGTCCCGCTGATGCCGTGCGAGGCGCTGGTGGAGTCGTCCACGGCGCTGGAGTTGGCGTACCGGAGTGTTGCCGTCGCTCTGCCGCCCTGCGCGGCGAGCTCAGCCAGCTTCAGGGCAAGGCTGTCGGCGTTCGGTCGGTCCTCGGGCGCCTTGGCCAACAGTGCCACCGTCAGATCGTCCAGCGCGGCGGGGATGTCGGGGCGCAGTGCGCGAGGGCGTGGCGGGGGCTGCTCGACATGCTGACGCATCAGCGCGTAGAGGGGCTGGCGGGCCGAGAACGGGGGCTGTCCGGTGAGCAGCTCGACGATGACGCAGCCCAGGGCGTACAGGTCACTGCGGGCGTCGGCCGGCTGGGACTGCCATCGCTCGGGTGCCATGTACGGCGGGGTACCGATCACCTGTCCGCTCGCGGTCACCGAGGAGACAGCATCCGTGCTGCGTGCGATACCGAAGTCGCAGATTTTGACCCGGTCGTCGCGCTGCAGGAAGAGGTTGGCCGGCTTCACGTCCCGGTGGACGATTCCGCAGCTGTGGGCCACGCGCAGAGCGTCGACGGTCTGACGGGCCAGGTCGAGAACCTGATCGACCGGCAGCCCCGATGGATGATGGCCCATCAACTGCGCCAGATCACAGCCGTGCAGCCGCTCCATCACGATGAACAGATGCCCTTCGTGGCTGCCGGCGTCGTGAACCACGGTGATCCCGGGATGCTGGAGCTTGGCGAGGGCAGCCGCCTCGTCCTGGAAACGCCGGAAGGACTCCCCGTCCGCCAACGAGAGCAGCAGCTTGACCGCGACCTCCCGCCGCAGCACCTGGTCGCGGCCCAGCCACACCTGGCCCATGCCACCACTGCCCAGAATGCTGTGCAGCTCGTACCTTCCGCCCAGCACCTTCCCGGATTCCACGTGTGTCCCTTCCCTGGACGCCATCGGCACGCCGTGTCCCGCAAGCATCCTGCCTTAACAAGCTCGGAGGGATCCCCACCTCGACGGTTTCGCCGGCCTCTTCGACGCCTGCGCCCTTCAAGCGCTGGATGACTGGCCCTGTCCGCTGAGCTGAGTGACTCCTCAACTAGCGCAACCACGAGGGCCGCACACCACTCTCGGAGGCCGAACGTCGATCAGCCGGGGCGCACCAACCCTGACCAGCGCAATGGGAAACGATCACGATCATTGCGGGGAACGATCAGCGCAAGAGTTCCGTCACTCGACAGACCGCATTTCATCGGTGAGCCCGGCTCGGCCGGGGGGCTGGCAGGCGCGGCGGGACTGCAGCGAGGGCATCCTCGGCCAGGACGGGAGCCGGCCCTTCGTCGGTGTGAGCGCGGCCTTCATATCGTTCGCGCATCGGCGCCGGTCCTTCGTCACCGTGTTCGCTACCCGGCCAGGGGCCGATGAGGGTCAGCGCAGGACGAGCAGGACGGCCAGCGCGATGAGCAGCGAGTCGATCCGGTCCAGCAGGCCGCCGGAGCCGGGCAGCCAGCGGCCGGCGTCCTTCGTCTGCACACCTCTTTTGATCATGGATTCGAGAAGGTCGCCGGCCGGGCCGCCGGCCGCCACCGCCACCGCCATCGGCCAGCTCAGCGCGGACAGCACGGCGAGCACGCCGAGGCCGGCCGCGGCCCCGGCCAGGGTCCCGCTCCACCGCTTGGCCGGTGACAGTGGCGACAGCCGGGGCCCGCCCAGTCCTCGACCGGCGAAGTACGCCACGATGTCGGCGATCGAGACCGCTACGAACAGCGCAAGCGCGCTCGCCCCGAGCACCACCAGCGCGGCCAGCACACTCAGCCAGGCCAGCCCGAGCAGGCCGGCGCCGAGCCGGCGCAGACCCTGGTCGGCGTCGCCGGCCAGGAGCGGCACCGCGGCCACCGCGAGCGCACCGATCGCGACCACCCGGAACACCTGTCCCGGCGCCAGCCAGGCGGCCAGCACCACGCCTGCCACCGCCGCGGCCAGCACCACGCGGTCCACCCAGCCCAGCCGCATCAGGCCGCCGAACTCCATCACCGCAATCACCCCGACCGCGATGGCGATGGCCGCGGCGCCCGGGCGGCCCCACCAGAACGCAACCGTGACCAGTGGCACTCCGACCGCCCAGGCGCACCACCGGATCAGCAGTTCGCGGCGCCGGGAAGCCGCCACCGCAATGCCGCCCAGCGCCAGCGCCCCACCGAGGTAGGGCGCCAGGGAGGCCACGGTGATCACCGGGCGGATCCGGCGGCAAGAACGCCCTCAGGCATCGAAACGAGCGAGGCCGAAGTTGGCCGCAATACGTCCAGAGCGGCCTGACAGGCAGTCACGATGCGCGCATTCTCGGCGGTGTCCTTGACCGCGATGCGCACCGTGCGCCCCTGGTACTGCGGCGACAACGGCGACAGGTCGCGCAGGTATACGTCGCGGCGGCGGCACTCCTTGACCAGTTGTGCAGCACTCGGCCCGCCCGACGGCAGGGTCACGGTGAGGAAGTTCGCCACGGCCTCCTCGACCACCACGGCCTCGTCCAGGCCGGCCAGGTCGGCGGCCAGCTGCCCGCGCAGCGCGTGGGTGCGAATCCAGCAGTCGCTGTAGTACGCCGAATCGCGCAGGGCTGCCACTGCGGCCAGCTGCGCCGGGAGGCTGACCGGCCAGGGCGGCGTCCATCGGCGTAGCTGCGCCGCGGTGGCCGGCTCGGCCACCAGGTACGCGGCCCGCATGCCGGACAGCGCATACATTTTGGACAGTGAGGTGCAGACCACGACCCGCGGGTCCGTCGCGGCGAGGCCGGCGAGCGACTCGGTCAGGTCGACGTAGCCCAGGTATGCCTCGTCGATCCACCAGCGGGTGCGGGCCGGTGCGGCGGCGATCAGCGAGCGCAGCTCAGCGGCCGGCGCGTGGCGTCCGGTCGGGTTGTTCGGGTTGATCACCACCACGAGGTCGTAGTGGCCGGAGCTGACGGCAGCGGACAGCCGGGCCGGATCGATCCGCCAGCCTTCTTCGCGGCGCAACCGGAACCGGTCCACCCGGCATCCGATCACCCTCTCCGTGACGTGGGCGTACTCGCCGTAGCCCGGGTCTGTCAGAAGCACCCTGCTCTGAGGGGTCAGCCACCGGCCGAACGCCCTGAAGATCAAGTCGGATGAGCCGGCGCCGACCGCGAGCGTCTTTGCCGGCAGCGCCCGGGCCGCGGCGATTTCCGCCAGCAGGCCCTCGGCGCCGGTCGGCGGCGAGGTCCGGGCGGCCCAGGCCGGATCCTGCGCGAGCGCCGCGCGCACCCCGGGGGCCGGCGGGAACCAGGCGTCCAGTACGTCGGCCGCGACGACCTGATGGCGCCGGTGCAGGCTACGGAAGTCCGTGCCGATGGCGGTGAACGAGGCGCCGCCGTGTTCACAGCCGTCCGGCCGGGGTGCGAACGCCACGTCCAGCCGCCAGTCCACTTCGGACCGCAGACGCTCCAACATGGTGCGGTAACGGTCCATCGTGACCTTCGTCAGCTCGGTCACGCTGCCGGTCAGTACCTCGAACGTCAACGCACCGCTGCGGACGGTACGGCCGACGGGGCGCAGGCCGGCGGCCAGGTACATGTCGAGCAGCTCGGTGCGCCCCATCGCCACCACCCGGCAACCGCCCCGGGCGGCGATCCAGCGCAGGGCCGCGTACATCAGCAGCGGTGCCGCTGCGGTGGCCCGCCAGCGCGGCTCAACGGTGAGAATGCGCACCTCGAACGGATCGCCCTCGGTCAGCATCGGCAACTCGTCGCGGGTCAGGTACTTCTCCAGCGCATACCGCCCCAACCAGGGCGGAGTCAGGCTGACAAAGCCGATCCGGGCCGCGCCCCGCGCCGCGACCAGGTAGACGTTGTCGCCGTCCAGCCCGTCGCGAAGCCGCCCGGCCGGATCCGGCACATGCTGGCCCAACTCCTGCGCGTACACCCGGTGACGTAGTTCGTAGATCCACTCAAGATCCTCCGGAGTGGCAACGCGCAGCTGCAGGTCACGGCCCATAAGCACCTCTCTCGACGCGGGGTGGGGCCATTCCAGCGTGGGGAAGATCGGCCGCGTCAGAGCCGAGCGACACAATCAGCTTGAGTACGCGTGCTCAGGCGCAGTTGTCCCCCGCGTGCTCCGTCCACGGAGGTCAGTGGCAGGCGATGACCGACGATGATCTTGGTTGTCCAGGCCATCGGCTCGAGGGACGTCGCCGCCTCAACCGACCCCAACTGCCTGGTTACTGCGACCCTTTGCCCCGCACGGCTCAGCAGGTGCCAGATGGTCAGCTGGTGGAACAAGAACCACCAGCCCGACGCCGACGAGAAGACCGCAGCCGATGCCCTCTACCGGCGCCTGTGGCGTCTTCCCGGCCACGTGCGGTTGCGCATGACCAGGACGCCAGCCAGACCGGTATCCGTGGAGTCCGTGTTCCCGGAACTGGCCGCTCAGCGGGGCCGGACGACTCGGCTGCACCCGAGGCCGGGGCGGCCCGGCATGCGCGACAGTCATGTCGGCGGTCCGATGCTGTGGCCGTACGGCGAGCCGTGGCCGGTCTGCCGCGAGCCCCACCAGCACGAGACCGAGGAGTATGTGTGCGCCCCTTGGAGACCCCGTAGGCGCCGCTGCGGACGAACGCCCGGTGCACCTGCTGCGAGGTGACGTGGTTGACTTCTCCCCCTCCTGAAGGAGGCGGATTGTCACGGCTCGCGCCGCGAGGGTTTCTGCTTCGTTGCCGGCTGCCCGCTCGGAGTGTTCCGTTGAGGTCTTACGCCAGCTCCACAGACTGTCACCGCCAGTCCGGCGGCCAGGAGATTCTTTGCTGCGTTACCGTCCCGGTCATGGATCGTGCCGCAGGCGCACGTCCAGGTACGGACGTTCAGTGGCATCGCGTGCTGCAAGGCGCCGCAGGCGGAGCAAAGTTTGGACGAGGCGAACCATCTGTCCACGGCGATCACCTCGCGCCCGTACCACTGGGCCTTGTACTCCAGCATGCTCCGGAACCGAGACCACGCGGCATCGCTGATGGCACGGGCGAGTTTCCGGTTCTTGACCATGTTGCGTACGGTCAGGTCCTCGATCACGAGCGTTTGGTTCTCACGCACGAGTCGAGTGGTCAGCTTGTGCAGGTGATCACTGCGGCGGTCGGCGATCCGGGCATGGATCTTCGCGACCTTGCGTCGGGCCTTGGCCCGGTTGGCCCCGTCGCCTTTGGCCTTCTTCGCCAACCGGCGCTGAGCTTTCGCCAGGCGTGTCCGGTCACGACGCTCATGCCTCGGGTTGGCGATCTTCTCCCCGGTGGAGAGGGTCACGAGGTGGTCGAGTCCGGCGTCAATGCCAACCGCCCAATGGGTGGCGAGCAGCGGCTTGACGCTGGGGTCGTCGCACAGCAGGGCGACAAACCATCGTCCGGCCGCGTCCTGGCTTACAGTCACCGTCGCAGGCGTCGCACCCATGGGCAGGGGCCGGGACCACACGATGCTCAGCGGCTCCACCGTCTTCGCAAGCGTCAGCTTCCCGTCCCGGAACCGGAACGCGCTGGCGGTGTACTCGGCGGTTCTGCGGGACTTCTTCCGCGGCTTGAAGCGCGGGTACTTCGCCCGCTTGCTGAAGAAGTGGGTGAACGCCATCTGCAGATGCCTCAGCGCCTGCTGGAGCGGAACCGAGGACACCTCGCTCAGATACGCCAGTTCCTGAGTCTTCTTCCACCCCGTCAGCATCGCCGACGTGGCGTTGTAGCTGACCCGCTCCTGGCGCAGCGCCCATGCCTCGGTGCGTGCAGCGAGCGCCATGTTGTAAACCTTCCGCACACACCCGAACGTCCGCAACAGCTCCACTGCCTGCGCATCAGTCGGATAGAAGCGGTACCGATACGCCCGCTTCACGTGAGTGGTCACAGCCCACACGCTAACCCGTCAACCGGCCACCATCTGCATGGAATTGACGATGAACGACGGTCCGCCCTGACAGCGAATCACCTTCCCCTGCCCAGCCCGCAGGAGTCCGTTCCGCTCCGCGCTGAAGGGCGGAGCATCCACGGAAGATGATCCCCCCGAAGCCCGCTCGGCCATGCCGGGCCCGAACCGCCGGCCCAGCAGGTAGGGCGCTTCCAGGTTCACCGTAATCGTGGCGTCCCACACCTCCTCGTCCAGCTCGCCCATCGGCGGACGCAGGTTGATCCCGGCGCTGTTGACGAGAATGTCGGGCTCGCCGAACACCCCGGCTGCCTGCTCCGCCGCCGCGCGCACCCCGTCGCGGGTGCTCAGGTCGGCGCTCGCCCAGGCCGCCCGGCAGCCGTCCGCCGCCAGCTCGTCGACCGTGGCGGCCAGTGCCGGCTCCTTGCGCGCCACGATCACCACGCTCGCCCCCGCTCGCGCGAGAGCCCCGGCGATGGCCCGGCCGATGCCGGAACTGCCGCCCGTCACCACGGCGATGCGGCCGTCCAGCGAGAACAGTTCGCAAAGGTAGCTGTGCGAGATCATGCCCGCACCCTAGACGGCGCGTCCACGGCGCCGGGACGGAACGCATCGGGCACCCGAAGATGCCCTTCCTCCCCGGCCCAAGGGCCGGGGTTGCCACGCACGGAGAGTGGGATGACAGGCGCGGTGGCCTCCTCATCCCCGGTGGAGGGTGGGGGCGCGGTGGGGCGGGGCCTTTCATCCGTAGCGGCGCAGTTCGTGGAAGAAGTCGTCGATGACGTGCAGTTGCCCCAGGCGGTCCATTTCGTCGTAGACGTACTTGCCCACCGCGAGGTCGAGGACTCCGAGGCCGAAGGGGGAGAACACCAGTGGCCGGTCGGTGGGGGGTGTCACCCGGCCGGTCATCACGTCGTCCAGGGTGCCGTCCAGGAAGTCCCGGTTGCCGGTGAGCTGTTCGGCCAGGTGGGGTGAGGTGTCGGCCTTGAGGCAGTGCTCGACGTCGTCGACGATGTTGGCCGAGCCGAGGATGATCTCGGGTGCGAGGTCGCGCAGTGAGACGTGCAGCACCAGCGGATGGTGGTCGAACCATGCCGGGTCGCTGACATGCGGTTTGCCGGCGACGGTGGCGAAGACGACCAGGTCGCTGGAGCGGATCAGGTCCTCGGCGCGCTCGTGCACGGTGATCCGGCCGGGCGTGCCCGACTGCTGCAGGTAGGTGCGGAAGCCGGCCGCGCTGTCGGCGGACAGGTCGTGCACGCCGATCTCGTCGAAGGACCAGCCGGTGCCGGCCAGGAAGGTGTGGATGTAGCGGGCGATCAGGCCCACGCCGAAGAACCCGACACGGGTGGGGCGCCGGCGGGTGTGGCTGAGCCGGTCGGCGGCCAGGGCTGCCATCGCGGCCGTTCTGGTGGCGCTGATGATGGAGCTTTCCAGGCAGGCGAACGGGTAGCCGGTGTCGTGGTCGTTGAGGATCAGCACGGCCGAGGCCCTGGGGATACCGGCCGCCACGTTCTGCGGGAAGCTGGAGATCCATTTGAGGCCGTCCACCCGTACGTGGCCGCCGATCGAGGCGGGCAGCGCGATGATCCGGGAGGACGGGCGGTCGGGGAAGCGCAGGAAGTACGACGGAGGGTTGACCGAGTCGCCGACGGCGTGCAGCCGGTAGGTCGCCTCGACCAGCTGAACGATCTGCTCTTCGCGGCCCTTCAGTGCGTGCTGGACCTGGGCACCGGAGATCACCGCGAACGGCGGCACCGTGACCGGCTCGGACATGACCGACTCCCTTGCATACTCCATGACGGGCTCCATTACGGGCTTTCCTGCAGACTCCATTACGGGCCTTCCTGTGGACTTTCCTGCGGGCTTTCCTGCGGGCTTTCCTGTGTGCTTTCCTGTGGGCTTTTGGGGGGTGGAAGGTTGGGTGGTCATCGGGCACCCGCCTCGCCGGCCGGCGCCTGCCCGGCCAGGTGCAGCGGTTCGGCCATCGCGACGAGGACCTCGCGCGGTCCCTCGAACGGCTCCCTGCTGTGCGCCATGCGGACGTTGTCGAGGAGCATCAGGTCGCCGGCCTGCCACGGCTCGCGCACGGTGTGGGCCTCGTAGACGTCGTTGAGGAGCTGGACGACGTCCTCGCCGATCGGGTCGCCGCCTCCGAAGCGGGTGTTGAACGGCAGGGCGTCGGCGCCGTAGACGTCGATGAGGTACTCGCGGACCTCGGGGGCCAGCGTCCACTCGTTGAGGAACGCGACCTGGTTGAACCAGCAGCGCCGGCCCAAGACCGGATGGCGTACCACGGCGGGGCGGCGCTGGCGGGTGTGCAGGGCGCCGTCGGGCTGCCAGGCGAACTCGATGGCCTGGGTGCGGCAGTAGTCCTCGATGACGGCCTGGTCCTCGGTGCCGAACGCCTCGGTCAGCGATGCCCCGATCTCGTCGTTGTAGCTGCGGGTGAGCAGCCAGCCCTCCCGCTCGAACCGCTCGACCAGCTCGGACGGCAAAGCCTCCAGCACGGTCGGCGCATCGGCGATCGCGGTCGCCCCGCCGGTGGTGGGTGCACTCAGGCAGGCGAACATCATCAGGCCGGGGGGCTTGAGGGTGTAGCTCAGTTCGTGATGCATGCACATCGGCTGGGCGGCCGGCCAGGTGGAGGAGGAGTACACGCCCGGGCTGTAGCTCTGGCGGGGCGCGAAGGCTTCCCGGTCCGTCATCAGCGTGCCGGCCAGCTGATGGAAGACGGCGCCGGCCTGCTGCGCGTCACCGAGCTGCAGGCCGCGGATGAGGATCGCGCCGTGCTCGGTGACCAGGGCGCGCAGCGCGTGGCGGTGCTGCTGCGCCCAGGCGGCTGCGTCGTCGGGCGGCTCGGCGTGCAGCATCGGGGGCTTGCCGGGCTGCGACTGGACGTCGAGCAGCCGGGCCGGGGAGGGGATCGACATCGTGATTCTCCTTGTCTGTGCTGTCTCTTCAGTGCTGTGTCTGGCGGGTGCTGCGTCTGTTCGGTGCTGTATCCGGGGGGTGCTGTGTCTGACGGATGCGCTGGTGGGTGCTGTCTGGTGGGTGCTGTTGTCAGGGGGAAGCCGTCAGTTCGGCTGCGTGCCGCGGGGATCTGCTGTCGAGGAGGGCGGCGAGGTCGGCGAGGTGGGGGTGGCGGGTGACGTCCTCGAGGGAGACCTGGCGGTCCAGGGTGATCGCCAGCTTCACCGCGGACAGGGACGTGCCGCCGCGGTCGAAGAAGTGGTCGTCGCGTCCGATCCGGTCTTCGGGGATGCCGAGGACGGTGGCCCAGGCTGCGGCCAGCCGCTTTTCGGTCGGCGTGGAGGGCACATCACGCCCCTGGCCGTGGCCGCCGGCGGCGTCGAGTTCGGCGAGTTCCGTGGCGAGCGCCGTCAGCTTCTTCTTGTCGGTCTTGCTGTTGGGGGTCAGTGGCAGGGCCTGCTGCCAGTGGAAGGCGGAGGGCACCATGTAGGCGGGCAGCGAGGCACCCAGCTGTTCGAGCAGAGCACCGGCCTCGAGGGGCTTTGGGGCGGTGTAGAAGGCCACCAGGTGCTTGCTCTGCCCATCGGCCCGCTCGGCCACCACCACCGCGCCGTCGCGGACACCGGG
>NZ_JBWKDT010000069.1:0-22125 GCF_056435785.1 Streptomyces sp. NPDC043870 | reverse complement strand
CCCCCCCCCCCCCCCCCCCCCCCCCCCCCCCCCCCCCCCCCCCCCCCCCCCCCCCCCCCCCCCCCCCCCCCCCCCCCCCCCCCCCCCCCCCGCCGCCGTATTGTCTAGGGGTCTTCTCTTCTTGAAGGAGCGGTCCATGACCATGCCCGTCGTCCACTCGCTGCGCGATCAGATCCGCGAGCACATCGTGGAGGGCATCGTCAGCGGCCGCTGGAAGCCGGGCGAGCGGATCGTCGAGCGACGCATCGCGACGGAGCTGGCGGTGAGCCAGACGCCCGTACGGGAGGCGCTGCGCGAGCTGGAGTCCCTGCGGCTCATCGAGTCGGCGCCCAACAAGGGCGTACGGGTACGGAATCTGACGGCGGCCGACCTTGAGGAGAGCTATCCGGTCCGGGCCGGCCTGGAGCAGATCGCGGCGGAGCTGGCCGCGGAGCGGCTGGCGGCGGACTGCTCGGCGCTGGAGCCGCATGTGGCGGCGCTCTACGAGGCGGACCGGGCGGCGGACGGCACGGCGCAGGTGCGGCACACGGTGGCCTTTCACCGGGAGTTGGTGAAGGCGGCGGGCAACGGGGTGCTGCTGCACACGTGGGAGGGCCTCGGGATCGAGGTCTTCACGGCGCTGTCGATCCGGTGGCTGGGGACGAAGCAGAAGTCGTACGCGGAGGAGCACGAGGAGCTGGTGGCGGCCTTCCGCCGCCGGGACCCGCAGATCGGCGCGCTGGTCAAGGCCCACGTCCTGGGCTGCGCGCCCCGCGCCTGACCCTCCGGCTCGGGGCACCGGCGCTGCCGCGTTTCCGGGCGCGCCCGGTACCGTCAGGCGGGCCCGACGTGTCCGCCGGGCGCGGCCCGGTGCCGTGCGGGCAGAGCACCGCAAACAAAAAACCCGGCACCGCGTGCCCAGATTCGCGGCACCCTGTGCCGACTTTCTCGATCTGAAGAAGTTTTTCCCTTCACGCTTTGATCGATCATCGATCGTCGGCTTACAGTCGACGACGGACTCACCAGTCCACGGCCCCGTCCTGCCAGACAAGGCCCCCTTTCTCCACCCCCCTCCTCTCCGGAAGGCGGCGATCATGACCGACCCCGTAGGCAGCAAGCTTCCGCTTCCGAGCGAGCTCGACCAGCTCCCGGACCGTGACACCGAGGAGACCGCCGAATGGGCGGCCTCTCTCGACGCCGTCACCAAGGCTGCCGGCCCGCACCGCGCCGCGTACCTGATGCGCCGCACCCTCCAGCACGCCGAGGGTGTCGCCGGGCTCGACCTGCCCAAGCTGCTGGAGACGGACTACGTCAACACCATCCCCACCGCCGCCGAGCCCGCCCAGGCCGCCGGCGACGAGGAGATGGAGCGCCGGATCACCGCCTGGAACCGGTGGAACGCTGCCGCGATGGTCACCCGCGGCTCCAAGTACGGCGTCGGCGGCCACATCGCCACCTTCGCCTCCGCGGCCTGGCTCTACGAGACCGGCTTCAACCACTTCTTCCGCGGGAAGGAGGCCGACGGCTCCGGCGACCAGCTCTACATCCAGGGCCACGCATCGCCCGGCATCTATGCCCGCGCCTTCCTCGACGGCCGCCTCACCGAGGCCCACCTGGACAAGTTCCGCCAGGAGTCCGGCGGCGACGGCCTCCCGTCGTACCCGCATCCGCGCCGGCTGCCCTGGCTGTGGGAGTTCCCGACGGTCTCGATGGGCCTCGGCCCGCTCTCCGCGATCTACCAGGCGCGCTTCAACCGCTATCTGACGAACCGCGGCATCAAGGACGTCTCCGCGTCCCACGTCTGGGCGTTCCTCGGCGACGGCGAGATGGACGAGCCCGAGTCCACCGCGGCACTCGCGCTCGCGAGCCGCGAGGGCCTGGACAACCTGACCTTCGTCATCAACTGCAACCTGCAGCGCCTCGACGGCCCGGTCCGTGCCAACTTCAAGATCGTGCAGGAGCTGGAGGCCCAGTTCCGCGGCGCCGGCTGGAACGTCGTGAAGACGCTGTGGGGCAACGCCTGGGACGAGCTGTTCCAGCTCGACACCACCGGCGCGCTCGTCCGCCGTCTGCGTGAGGTCCCGGACGCGCAGGTCCAGACGTACCAGACCCGCGACGCGGCCTACATCCGCCAGGACTTCTTCGGCGCGGACCCGGCGCTCGTCGAGATGGCCAAGCTGCTGTCCGACGACAAGATCCTGGAGTGCTTCCACCTCTCCCGCGGTGGCCACGAGCCGCGCAAGGTGTACGCCGCGTACAAGGCCGCCGTCGAGCACAAGGGCGCGCCGACCGTGATCCTGGCCCAGACGGTCAAGGGCTACACGCTCGGCGAGGGCTTCGCCTCCAAGAACGCCAACCACCAGATGAAGAAGCTGACGGTGGACGAGTTCAAGGACATGCGCGACCTGCTCGGGCTGCCCATCGCCGACTCGGCGTTCGCCGACGGCCAGGTGCCGTACGGCCACCCGGGCGCCGACTCCCCCGAGGTCCGCTATCTCCAGGAGCGCCGCGCGGCTCTCGGCGGCCCGGCCCCGGCCCGCCGCGTCCACCCGGTCGGCGCGCTGCCCGCGCCCGCCGAGAAGGCCTTCGCCGCCTTCGACAAGGGCTCCGGCAACCAGTCCGTGGCGACCACCATGGCCTTCGTCCGGCTGATCAAGGACCTGATCCGGGACAAGGAGACCGGTAAGCGCTGGGTCCCGATCGTCCCGGACGAGGCCCGTACCTTCGGTATGGAGTCGCTGTTCCCGTCGCTCGGCATCTACTCGCCGAAGGGGCAGACGTACGAGCCGGTCGACCGCGACCAGCTGATGTACTACCGCGAGGCCAAGGACGGCCAGATCCTCAACGAGGGCATCACCGAGGCCGGTTCGATGGCCGACTTCATCGCCGCCGCCACCGCGTACTCGACGCACGGCGAGACGATGATCCCCTTCTACATCTTCTACTCGATGTTCGGCTGGCAGCGGACCGCCGACCAGATGTGGCAGCTCGGCGACCAGCTCGGCAAGGGCTTCCTGGTCGGTGCCACGGCCGGCCGTACGACGCTGACGGGTGAGGGTCTGCAGCACGCGGACGGCCACTCGCCGGTGATCGCGGCGACGAACCCGGCGGCGCTGACGTACGACCCGGCGTTCGCGTACGAGGTCGCGGCGATCGTCAAGGACGGTCTGCGGAGGATGTACGGCGAAGCCCGCCCGGGCGAGGACTCGGACGTCTTCTACTACCTGACCGTCTACAACGAGCCGATGCCGCAGCCCGCGAAGCCGGAAGGCGTCGACGACGGCATCGTCCGCGGTCTGTACCGCTTCAACACGGGCGAGGGCGCCGCGGACGACCCGCGCATCCAGCTGCTCGCCTCGGGTACGGCGATCCACTGGGCGCTGGAGGCGCAGAAGCTTCTCGCCGCCGACTGGAACGTCACGGCCGACGTCTGGTCCGCGACCTCGTGGACCGAGCTGCGGCGCGACGCGCTGGAGGCGGACGCGGCGCTGCTGCGCGGCGAGTCCCGTGTCCCGTACGTACGCCAGGCCCTTGAGGGCGCCGAGGGCCCCGTGCTCGCGGTGAGCGACTACATGCGCCAGGTCCCGGACCAGATCGCCCAGTGGGTGGAGCAGGACTGGTCCTCGCTCGGCGCGGACGGCTTCGGCCTCTCGGACACCCGTGATGCGGCCCGCCGTCACTTCGGCGTCGACGCGCAGTCGATCGTGGTCGCCGCGCTCGCCCAGCTCGCGCGGCGCGGCGAGGTCCCGGCCTCCGCGGTCAAGGACGCGCGGGAGCGGTACGGCCTGTAGGGCCTGCGCGGTGCTGTGAAGCCCCTGTCGCCTCCGGGCGGCGGGGGCTCGCGCCTGCCTCAGGACTCAGCTCGAGCCCGTCCGGCGCACACCCACCGAGCCCGTCCGGCGTTCGAGGACGGACACCCGGGCTGCCTGCTCGGTGCCGGGCACACCCAGCCCGTCCGGCGTTTTGAGGACGGACACCCCGGCCCCGCGGTCGGGAACCGTCCGCTTCCAAGCCCGTCCGGCGATTGAGGACGGACATCCTTGCCCGCGGGACGTGGGCGGCACGCTTCGGAGCCCGCCCCGCCGGACGTGGACGGCACGCTTCGGGGCCCGCCCGCAGGGCGCACCGGGGCACGCGGGGCCGGCCCCGGGACAATGACCCCATGCGCGCTGCCCGCCTCATCAAGATGGTTCTCCTCCTTCAGTCGCGGCCCTCCATGACCGCCGCCGAACTCGCCGAAGAGCTCGAAGTCTCCGAGCGGACCATCACCCGGGACGCGCTCGCGCTGTCGGAGGCAGGGGTTCCGGTGTACGCGGACCGTGGGCGGGCCGGGGGCTACCGGCTGATCGGGGGGTACCGGACGCGGCTGACCGGGCTGGCCCGAAGCGAGGCCGAGGCGTTGTTCCTGTCCGGGCTGCCGGGGGCGTTGCGGGAGATGGGACTTGAGGACGCGGCATCCGCGGCCCGGCTGAAGGTGTCCGCCGCACTGCTGCCGTCGCTGAGTGACGCGTCACGGTCGGCCGCGCAGCGCTTCCATCTGGACGCGCCCGGCTGGTACCAGGAGCCGGAGACCCCCGAGTTGCTGCCCACCATCGCGGAGGCGGTGTGGGAGGACCGGCTCGTCGACGCGCGCTACCGGGACGCCGAGCGGCAGCTGGAGCCGTACGGCCTCGTCCTGAAGGCCGGGGTCTGGTACCTGTGCGCCCGGGCCGACGGCACGGCGTTCCGGGTCTACCGGATCGACCGGTTCACCGCCGTCGCCCTCTCCGAGAACCGTTTCGAACGGGACGAGTCCTTCGATCTGCCCGCCTTCTGGGAGGAGCGCGCGGCGCAGTTCGCCCGCTCGATCCTGCGCTCCGGGATCGTCGTCCGGCTCTCACCCGACGGCGCCCGGCGGCTCCCGTACATCACGGACCGCGCCGCCACCCGCGAGGCACTGGATGCCGCTGGGCCGCCGGACGAGCAGGGCTGGGTCACCATCACCCTTCCGGTCGAGTCGGAGGAGGTGGCCTTCGGTCAGCTCCTCGGCCTCGGGCCGGAGTTGGAGGTGCTGGAGCCGGCCGGCCTCCGCAGGCGGTTCGCGGAGGCGGCGGCCCGTATGCGCGCGCTGTACCCGGAAGCTCAGCGGTAGTCGTCCACCGGCGCGTCCTTGCCGCCGTAGACGACCTCCTCGAAGTACCGCCAGGCGTCGGGCCGGCTGCCGTCCGCGTCCGTGAATCCGTACTCCTTCGCGAGCTGTCCGCTGGAGAGCGACCGGCCGTTCCACCTGGCCCGGTCGGGGTCACCGGCGAGGGCGGCCACCGCCCGGCCGATATAGAGGGGCGATTCGGCGATCGCGAAGTGCGGCTGCTTGGCGATGGCGTCCCGCCAGTTCTCCTCGCGTACGCCGAAGATCTCCAGCATCTGCTCGGAGCGGAGGAAGCCGGGGGTGACGCAGACGGCCGTGCCGCCGACGCTCTTGAGGTCCTCACCGAGCGCGAAGGCCATCCGGATCGGGGCGTACTTGGTGAGGTCGTAGTAGAAGTTCTCGCGGAAGCGCCGGTTCGACTCGGCCGTGCCGTCGGTGACCTCGACGACCAGCCCGCCCGGGTTGCGGACCAGCAGCGGCAGGGCGCAGCTGCTGGTGATGATGTGGCTGCGGACGCCGAGCTCCAGCATCCGCAGCCCGCCCTGCAGGTCCGTGTCCCACATCTTCGTGTTCCAGACGATGAGGTGCTCGCCGCCCCAGATGTCGTTGACGAGGATGTCCAGGCGGCCGTGGTCCCGGTCGATGCGCGCGACCAGGGCACGGACCTGGTCCACATCGAGATGGTCGGTGGGGACGGCGATGCCCTCGCCACCCGCCTCGGTGACGAGTTCCGCCGTCTGCTCGATCATCTCCGTGGCCCTCCCGACCTCGCTGGTGTGTTCCCTCGTCGTACGGCCGGTCACATAGACCGTCGCGCCCGCCGCGCCCAGCTGTACGGCGATGGCGCGGCCCGCGCCCCGTGTCGCGCCCGCGACCAGCGCGATCTTCCCCTGCAGTGCTGTGTCGGTCGTCATGGTGCAACGCTTCCAGGAAAATCCGACATCCTCTGTCCACATTTCCGAAAGGCAGCATTTCGGCGTCTCCACGTGCGCCACTCTCCGCAAACCCCGATGCTTGTCCCGTGATGGACGAGACGGAGTTCTGGGAGATCATCGACAGCACCCGGGTGGCCGCCGAGGGCGACCCCGAGGACCATGCCGAGCTGCTCGTCGAGCGGCTGCTGCAACTCGATCCCGACTCCGTCCTGGACTTCGCCCGGCATTTCGAGGCGCGCTACAACCGCGCGTACCGCTGGGATCTCTGGGGCGCGGCCGCCGTGCTGCTCGGTGGCGCGAGCGACGACGCGTTCGACTACTTCCGCTGCTGGCTGATCGGCCAGGGGCGGGAGGTCTTCGAGACCGCCGTGCACGACCCGGACGCCCTCGCCGATCTCCTGGACGACTTCGACGAGGAGATCGACGGAGACGGGGAGGAGCTGGGGTACGCGGCGGACGAGGCGTACGAGCAGCTCACCGGTGCGGTCGCACCCGATCTGGGGATCCCCGGGCAGGCGGCGGAGCCGGAGGGCGCGCCGTTCGACTTCGACGACGACCGCGCACTGGCGGAACGGTTCCCCGCGCTCTGGGACCGCTTCGGGATCTGACGGCACGTGCGCGTACGCATGTGTGCCCGCGTACGCATGTCTGCCCGCGTACGGATGCGTGCGCATACGCATGCGCCGCCCGTACGCATGCTGCACGTACGCGTCAGACGTGCGTACCGCCGTCGATACGGATCTCGGTGCCGGTGATGAAGGCGCCGTCCTGCGAACCGAGCATCGCGACGACGCCGGCCACGGTGTCCGGGCTCGCGAATCCCGCGCCGATGGCAGGGGCGAGTTTCATGAAGAGCGACATGTCGGCGTCCTCGGGCAGGCCGGGACCGGTGCCGCTGGCGGGATGCGGCCGTTGGCCGGCCCGGGGGTCACGGGGTGAGCGAACGCCCCATCAGTACGTCGTCGACGTACCGGCCGGCCAGGAAGAACTCGCCGGGCAGGACGCCTTCGACGGCGTAACCCTCGGATTCGTACAGCCGGCGGGCGGGTGTGTTGTGGCCGAGCACCCGCAGGGTGATCCGGGCCGCGCCCTGGCGCCGCGCCTCGGTCGCCGCGCCGCGCAGCAGCGCCCGCCCCACGCCCTGTCCGCGTGCCCAGCCGGCCACCGCGAGGCCCTGGATCTGCCGCACATGCGCGTTGCAGGCGAGCGAGGTGGGGGCGCCGAGGCGGATGTATCCCGCGATCCTGCCGTCCTGTGCCTCCGCGACGAGATGGCCGTGGGGCGGACGGGTGTCGTCGAAGAACGGGTCGTACGGCGGCAGCGGACGCGGCTGCACGGAGTGCAGGGTGGACCAGGTGGCCCTGTCGAGGTCGCCCAGCACCGCATCGTCGGAGCTGCGTGCGGGGCGTATCACGTACGGCGCGCGGGTCTCTGACATGACGATCACTGTGTCATGCGGGCAGGATGGACCGCATGCGCATTGCGGTCAGCGGCTCGAGCGGGCTCATCGGTTCAGCACTCGTACGTTCCCTGCGGGCTGAGGGCGGGCACGACGTGGTCCGGCTCGTACGGCGGGCGGCACGCGAGGCGGACGAGGTGGAGTGGGATCCCGCGCGACAGTACGTGGACGTGGCGGGGCTCATCGGCTGCGAGGCGGTCGTCCATCTGGCCGGGGCGGGGGTCGGCGACCAGCGGTGGACTGAGGCGTACAAGAAGGAGATCCGGGACAGCCGGGTCCTCGGCACCGCCGCGATCGCCGAGGCGGTGGCCTCGCTGGAGCAGCCGCCGCGGGTGCTGGTGTGCGGGTCGGCGATCGGGTACTACGGCGACACCGGTGACCGCGCGGTCGACGAGAGCGCCCCGCCCGGCGCGGGCTTCCTCCCCTTCGTGTGCGAGGAGTGGGAGGCGGCGGCGGCCCCGGCCGTGGAGGCCGGCATCCGTGTGGCCTTCGCCCGCACCGGCCTGGTGGTGGCCCGCGAGGGCGGCGCGTGGGGCCGGCTCTTCCCCATCTTCCGGGCGGGTCTGGGCGGCCGGCTCGGCAACGGGCGCCAGTTCTGGAGCTTCATCTCCCTGCACGACGAGATCGCGGCGCTCCGCCACATCGTCGACACGGAAACCCTCTCCGGCCCGGTCAACCTCACGGCCCCGGCTCCCCTCACCAACCGCGAGGTCACCGCGGCCATGGGCCGCGTCCTCCACCGCCCGACCCTCTTCACGGTCCCGCCCTTCGCCCTCCGCATCGCCCTCGGCGAATTCGCCGGGGACGTCCTCGGCAGCCAGCGCGTCCTCCCCAAGAAGCTCCTCGACTCGGGCTTCACCTTCGCCCACCCCTCGATCGACGCGGCGATCCGAGCGGCCCTCGACTGAGCCCGGGCCGCGAGCCCGGGGGCTTCCGCCCGGGGCCAGGCCCTGTCCGGTGGATCAGGCTGGATCAGCGAGCGCCCGCCGCGAAGCGGCTGATGTCACTGATGCGGCTTCGGATCCAAGGCGGAGGATGGGGGTCCCCCCGCCGAAGGCAGGGGGAGCGTCATGGCGGAGCCATGCCGACTGACGACAACGCAGGAGACGGAGTCGCAGGGCGTCGCGAGCCCAGCAAGATCCGCCGGACAGGCCGTGAGCGCGCCGCGTGCGACCCCGTGCCACAGGGCGCCCCGCCGCGCGCGAGTGGCACGGCGTGGCGAGGTTTCTACGCTCGATCCGAACTTCGGCATTCCGGTGGCCGGTTGGGGGCATGAGGACTCCACACCAGCCGCGCCGACCTCGGGGAGGGGCACGTGCTCAGCAGCGCACGCCACGCGGACGTCGTCATCGTCGGAGCCGGGGTCGCCGGGCTTGCGGCGGCTCATCGGCTGACCCGAGCGGGGGTCACGGTCACCGTGCTGGAGGCCGCCCCCAGGGTCGGCGGCCGGATGACCACGGAACTCGTCGACGGGTTCCGGCTGGACCGGATCGGGCAGTTGCTCAACACGGCGTACCCGGACCTCCGCCGTACCCCCGCCCTGGCCCAGCTGTCCTTGCGCCATTTCTCACCCGGTGTACTCGTGCACAGCGACGGCCGCCACCACCGTGTCGGCGAGGCTCGCAGCGCACGGAGCGCAAGGGGCGCACTCACTGCTGCACGCGCTCTCGCGAGCGCCCCCCGCACGCCCCTGGGCGGGGCCTTCGACCAGGCCCGCCTCGCCGCCGCGCTCGGCCGGCTCGCCGCCACCCCGCCCCGCCGTCTGCTGGCCCGCCGTGAACAGCCAACCCTGGACGCCCTGTTCACCCGCGGACTGCCCCCTCGTACCGTCAATGCCTTCCTCCGCCCGCTCCTCTCCGCCCTCCTCGGCGACCCGGAACTCACCACCTCCAGCCGCTGCTCCGACCTCGTCCTGCGCGGCTTCGCCCGGGGCAGGCTCTGCGTCCCGGCAGGCGGCGCCGCCACCCTTCCCGAGCTGCTCGCGGACACCCTTCCGCCCGGGACCGTCCACACCGGTGTGCGCGTCACGGACGCCTCGATCAGCTCCGTCACCACCGAGGAGCACGGCACGGTCACCTGCCGCTCCCTCCTCCTCGCCACCGGCGCCCGCGCTGCCGCCACGCTCCTCCCCGGCCTGCACGTTCCGGCCTTCCACCCCGTGACGGTCCTTCATCACACCGCCCCCGCCGCACCGCTGACCGAGCCTGCGCTGCTGCTGGACGCCGACCGCTCCGGCCCGGTGGCGCACACCGCGGTGATGAGCGAGGTCGACCCGTCCCGCGCCCCGGACGGCCGCGCCCTGATCACCTCCACCGTCCTCGGCCGCCCGCCCGCCGACCTCGACCGCCGCGTACGCGGGCAACTCGCCACGCTGTACGGCACATCCACCGGAGACTGGGAGCTGCTCGGGCTCCATCACGACCCGGAGGCGGTTCCCGCCATGCCGCCGCCGCACGATCCGCGCCGCCCGGTGCGGTTGCTCTGCGGGCTCTACGTCTGCGGCGACCACCGCGACACGAGCACCGTCCAGGGCGCCCTGTTCTCCGGCCGCAGGGCCGCGCACGCGATCCTGCGCGACTTCGGTATCCAGCCGGAGTTCGACACCGCACCCCTCAGCACAGCAGCCGCGTAAGCCGGAGCAGCAACCGCACAGGCCGGGACAGCAGCCGGGACGGCAGTCAGGCAGACCGACACGCCCGGCCACCCACCAAGCCCGTCCGGCGCTCGAGGACGGGCACCCGGGCCCACCCGACGTGGAGCGTCGCGCTCACCGAACCCGCCCCCGCGGAGCGGCCCGTCAGCCGATCGCCGTGACGCGGTCCCGGTACGTACGTACCGCGGCCGCGTCACGGTACGGCTCCAACCGCCGCTCGAAGTCCCGCACATACTCGATCGCACGAGCCGACCGCATCTCCGACGCCTGCTGCGCCGCCTCCGCCCCCAGCCCGCACGCCTGGTCCAGCTCCCCCAGCCCCAGCCGGGCCGTCGCCAGGACCACCCGGCAGAAGAGCCGGCTGCGGGCGAACGCGGGGGCGCGCAGCTGGAGCGAGCGCTCCGCGTGCTGCACGGCCGCCCGGTACTGCTGCAGATCGCGGTGGCAGTGCGCGAACTCGTCGGCAAGCTGCGCCTCGTCGAAGAAGCGCGCCCAGTGCGGAACGTCGTCACCGGGCCGTGCCGTCTCCAGCGCCCGCTCGGCCCGTACGAGCGAGGCCGTGCAGGCCCGGATCTCGCCGAGCACTCCGTGGCCGCGTGCCTCGACCGCGTGGAGCAGTGCCTGGACGACGGGCGGGGCGGAGGAGCCGACGCCCTGCTGGGCGACCCGGGTCAGCTGGACGGCCTCACGTCCGTGTCCCAGATAGACCGCCTGCCGGGCCATGGTGACCAGCACGTACGACCCGTACGCACGGTCGCCCGCGGCCTGGGCCAGGCGCAGCGCCTGGACGAAGTACCGCTGGGCGAGGCCGTGGGCGGCGATGTCGTACGAGGTCCAGCCCGCCAGCCGGGTCAGGTCGGCGGCGGCCGCGAACAGCCGCCGCCCGGTGGTCTCCCCGTACGCGCCGCGCAGCATCGGCTCGGCCTCGTGCTCCAGATAGCGGACGAGGGCCTGCCGGGCGTGCCCGCCGCCGTACGCGTGGTCGAGGGTCCGGAACAGTTCGCCCACCGAGCGCAGGGCCGCGATGTCGCCGGAGGTGACCTTCTGGCCCGGGCTGCGGTCGGTCCCGCGCTGTCGCGGCACGGAGGGGCGGCCCTGCGCGGGCACCCGGGCCGCCGTGCCGTTGTGTGCGGGCTCCCCGCGGCCCACCCGCTCGTCGGCCCGGCCGATCAGCCAGTCCCGGCTCGGTACGACGAGCCCGGCCGGGGTGAACGCGATCTTCCGCAGTTCGGCGTGGCTGCCGGAGTCCTTGCGCCACAGCCCGCTGACGATGTCCACGGCTTCCTCGGGCGTGGCCGCGAACTCCAGCCCCGCGTAGACCGGTGCACACGCGTCGAGCCCCAGGTCCTGTGCGGACAGCCGCCGGCCGAGCCGCCGGGTGAAGACCTCGGCGATCAGGGCGGGGGTCGTGCCGCGCGGCTGCTGCCCGCGCAGCCACCGGGTCACCGAGGTCTTGTCGTACCGCAGGTCGAGGCCGTGCTCCAGGCCCAGCTGGTCCACCCGGCGGGCGAGCCCTGCGTTGGAGAATCCGGCTTCTGCGATGAGTGCGGCGAGCTGGCGGTTGGGGATGCGCTGCGGGGGTCGTTCCGTCATCAGCTGTGCGGTCTCCTGCCTTCCGGGCCCGGGTGCAGCCCATGGGGGTACCTCCTGGGGGCGCCCCCAGGCGTCAGCTCTGGGGGAGAAGCTCTGGGGGAGGAACGGCGCGAATTTAGCGGCCCATACCGGCCCAACCGCCACCTTCGCCGCGCATTCATCCGATCGTGTGAGGATTGAGGGCGGCGCTGACGGGTCCGGCCCGGGGCGCCGCGCGGCCCGGGCCGTAGAGTGACCGGGGGCGCGATGAGTGCACCGTGAAAGCTTTAGGGAGGCACAACGGTGAGCGAGCTGCGATTTGTCCATCTGGGCTTCGGCGACGACGCGGTCGAGTACCAGGCGGCCTGGGACGAGCAGCGCCGTGTGCACGCGGCCCGGTTCGCCGGCGAGATCCCGGACACCTGCCTGCTGCTGGAGCACCTGCCCGTCTACACGGCGGGCCGGCGCACGGAGGACAGCGAGCGCCCGCTGGACGGCACCCCCGTCATCGACGTCGACCGGGGCGGCAAGATCACCTGGCACGGCCCCGGCCAGCTCGTCGGCTACCCGATCATGCAGCTGCCCCGCCCGGTGGACGTCGTCGCCCACGTCCGCCGTCTGGAGGAGGCCCTGATCCGCACGTGCGCGGAGTTCGGCGTGGAGACCACCCGGGTCGAGGGCCGCAGCGGCGTCTGGGTCCTGGGGGACCCGGTGGAGCAGCGCCCGGCGCTCGGAGGGCTCTCGCTGGACTTCGACCCGCGACTGCACGACGAGGAGTTCGACGCGCGCCTGAACGGCCCGGAGTACGCCCCGTCCAACGCCGGCCAGCGCCGCGAGGACCGCAAGCTCGCCGCCATCGGCATCCGGGTCGCGAAGGGCGTGACGATGCACGGCTTCGCGCTGAACGTGAACCCGGACAACACCTGGTTCGACCGGATCGTGCCGTGCGGCATCCGCGACGCGGGCGTGGCGTCGCTCGCGAACGAGCTGGGCCGGGACGTGACGATCGCGGAGGTCCTGCCGGTGATCGAGAGGCATCTGCGTGCGGTACTGGAGAACGCGGACCTGAAGCCGCGGGAGATCGAGCCCGAGCCCGCGCGCGAGCCCGAGCCGGCCCCGGTGCCGGCCGCCTGAGGAATGCCTCCCTCTGGCCAGAGGTTGGCCACGGGTGAAGGCATCGCAATCAACGGGCGTACCCTGGTGTCCGCCGAAGAATCGAAGTGGTAGGGAGCCGGTCGTGTCCGCTGTCGCACCCGACGGACGCAAGATGCTGCGTCTGGAGGTCCGGAACAGCCAGACCCCCATCGAGCGCAAGCCCGAGTGGATCAAGACCCGGGCGAAAATGGGCCCCGAGTACAACCAGCTGCAGAAGCTCGTGAAGAGCGAGGGTCTGCACACGGTCTGCCAGGAGGCCGGCTGTCCGAACATCTTCGAGTGCTGGGAGGACCGCGAGGCGACCTTCCTCATCGGCGGTGACCAGTGCACCCGGCGCTGTGACTTCTGCCAGATCGACACGGGCAAGCCGCAGGCGCTCGACCGTGACGAGCCCCGCCGTGTGGGCGAGTCGGTCGTCACGATGGACCTGAACTACGCCACGATCACCGGCGTCGCCCGCGACGACCTGGAGGACGGCGGCGCCTGGCTGTACGCGGAGACCGTGCGCCAGATCCACGCACAGACGGCGGAGCGCGCGGACGGCCGGACCAAGGTCGAGCTGCTGATCCCCGACTTCAACGCGGAGCCGGACCAGCTGGCCGAGGTCTTCTCATCCCGCCCCGAGGTGCTCGCGCACAACGTGGAGACCGTGCCGCGGATCTTCAAGCGCATCCGCCCCGGCTTCCGTTACGAGCGCTCGCTGAAGGTGATCACGGAGGCTCGCGCGGCCGGCCTGGTGACCAAGTCGAACCTGATCCTTGGCATGGGCGAGACCCGCGAGGAGGTCAGCGAGGCGCTGCAGCATCTGCACGACGCGGGGTGCGAGCTGATCACGATCACGCAGTACCTGCGACCGTCGGTACGGCACCACCCCGTCGAGCGCTGGGTGAAGCCGCAGGAGTTCGTGGAGCTGCAGGAGGAGGCCGAGGAGATCGGCTTCTCCGGTGTGATGTCGGGTCCGCTGGTCCGTTCGTCGTACCGGGCGGGGCGGCTCTTCCAGCAGGCGATGCAGAAGCGGGAGGAAGCCGCGGCTGCGCAGGCCGTGTGAATTCCCGCACAAGAACTTACCGGCCGGTAATGGCCGATTCGGCGCGGCCCGTACGCTCCCCGCAGGTCGGGGGCGCGTACGGGCCGCGTCAGCGTTCGGGCCACCCGCGTAAACGTTTCATCGGTGTTTGACCGGCCAGTCACGCCCTGGTAACACCAATCAGTGACACTGGCTTCACGCACCGCACGCACCCTCCCACTCGTCACCACGCCCCCGAGGGAGACCCCCGCCATGCAGGCCGCGACTTCCGTACGCGCCAACGCCATCCCGTCCGTCACCGACGCCCTCCGGGCCCTGGAGTCCGTACTCCTGCGCGGCGGCCAGCGCACCGCCCGGCGCAACGCCTGGGCCGCGGTCCTCGAGGACCGCCGACGCGCCAAGGACCGGGTCGAGGCGCAGCATGTGCTGGAGGCCGTTGCGACCCGCTCGTCCTGAGGCACGTAAACTTCAGGCATGGCGAGGAAGGAACAGGCAGAGAGCTCTGCCGCGAACCCCGGGCGACTGAAGCAGATCGCCCTTACCTACAAGATGACCCGGCGGGCCGACTCGAAGGTCGGTCTCGTCGTCGCGGGTGTGGGAATCATCACCTTCGGTGCCTTCCTCGCGATCGGTTTCGTGATCGATCTCCCGGTCTACCTGGGCATCCTGGGCTTCCTGCTGGCCTTCCTCGCGATGGCGATCGTCTTCGGACGCCGCGCCGAGCGAGCTGCCTTCGGGCAGATGGAAGGACAGCCGGGTGCGGCTGCCGCGGTGCTCCAGAACGTGGGCAGAGGCTGGACCACGACCCCCGCGGTCGCGATGAACCGCAGCCAGGACGTCGTCCACCGGGCCGTCGGCAAGGCCGGCATCGTCCTGGTGGCCGAGGGCAACCCGAACCGGTTGAAGAGCCTGCTGGCGGCCGAGAAGAAGAAGATGGCCCGCATCGTGGTGGACGTGCCGGTGCACGACCTCATCGTCGGCAACGGCGAGGGCCAGGTGCCGCTGAAGAAGCTGCGGACCACGATGCTCAAGCTGCCGCGGGTGCTCAGCGGCCCGCAGGTGACGCAGGCGAACGAGCGGCTGCGGGCGATGGGCGACCTCATGAGCAACATGCCGCTGCCTAAGGGCCCCATGCCGAAGGGCATGCGGATGCCGCGCGGCGGAAAGATGCGCTGACACTTCCACGAGTACGGATACGCGAAGGGCGCCCCCGGCCGACCGGGGGCGCCCTTCGCGTATCCGTACTCGTGCTGCCTATCCGTCTGTCCGTACTGCGCATTCGTCCTGCGCGTTCGGACGCGAGCCCGGCAAGATCCGAACGACAGACCCTAGATGCGCACCTGAACGGCGCGGGAGAGGCGGTCGTGCAGTCCGCGCCCGTCGCGGTCCCAGATGAGGGCGGGGATCGCCAGGCAGAGCAGCACGCTCCGCACGATCACGCGGGCGACGCCCAGCCGTCCGCCGTCCTCGGCGACGACGCGGACACCGAGGATCCGCTTGCCGGGCGTGCTGCCGACGGTGCCTACGGTGAGCACGCTCAGTACGAGGAAGAGCAGCAGCGCCCAGTTGCCGGCCGCCTGCCGGTCACCGTTCGCGAACAGCCCGTATGCGATCAGCATGCACAGGGACCAGTCGATGAAGAGAGCGCCGAAACGCCGCCCGAGCGGGGCGATGGCGCCGGGGCCCTCCTTCGGGAGTCCGAGCTGCTCACCCCGGTAGCCGAAGTCGGCTCCCATGTCCTCGACCGCCGCGCGGGGGCCGGAAAGCCACGAACCGATTGCCTGCCTCTTGTCCACCCGTCCACGGTACTGTGCGCGCTTTTGATCACCCCTGCCCGGGTCCGGCCGGCGGTGGCGGGACATGATTCATCACCGGCCCGGTTAACTTCTGCGAAACAAATGAGTCATGCTGGAGAAATCCCGCCTGCCTAAGGTCGGGTCCAGCGTGTGCCACCGCACTGGCCGCACGACCGAGCTACGACCCCGTCCCTGCCCCGGGTCGGGAGTAGGAGGAGTTGGATGTTCCAGAACGCCGACGACGCCAAGAAGTACATCGCGGACAACGACGTCAAGATGGTCGACGTCCGGTTCTGCGACCTTCCCGGCGTCATGCAGCACTTCACGATTCCGGCCACGGCGTTCGACCCGTCCGAAGAGCTCGCCTTCGACGGCTCGTCGATCCGCGGCTTCCAGGCGATCCACGAGTCCGACATGGCGCTGCGCGCGGACCTGTCCACAGCGCGTCTGGACCCGTTCCGCCGTGACAAGACCCTGAACATCAACTTCTTCATCCACGACCCGATCACCGGCGAGCAGTACAGCCGTGACCCGCGGAACATCGCCAAGAAGGCCGAGGCCTACCTCGCCTCCACCGGCATCGCGGACACCGCGTACTTCGGTCCCGAGGCCGAGTTCTACGTCTTCGACAGCGTCCGCTTCGAGACGAAGTCGAACGAGGGCTTCTACCACATCGACTCCGAGGCCGGTGCCTGGAACACGGGCGCGATCGAGGACAACCGCGGTTACAAGGTCCGCTACAAGGGCGGCTACTTCCCGGCCCCGCCGGTCGACCACTTCGCCGACCTGCGCGCCGAGATCTCCCTGGAGCTGGAGAACGTCGGCATCCAGGTCGAGCGCCAGCACCACGAGGTCGGCACCGCCGGCCAGGCCGAGATCAACTACAAGTTCAACACGCTGCTCGCCGCGGCCGACGACCTGATGCTCTTCAAGTACATCGTGAAGAACGTCGCCTGGCGCAACGGCAAGACCGCGACCTTCATGCCCAAGCCGATCTTCGGTGACAACGGCTCCGGCATGCACGTCCACCAGTCCCTGTGGCAGGGCGGCTCGCCGCTCTTCTACGACGAGCAGGGCTACGCGGGCCTCTCGGACACCGCCCGCTACTACATCGGCGGCATCCTCAAGCACGCCCCGTCGCTGCTGGCCTTCACCAACCCGACGGTGAACTCGTACCACCGCCTGGTCCCGGGCTTCGAGGCCCCGGTCAACCTGGTGTACTCGCAGCGCAACCGCTCGGCCGCGATGCGTATCCCGATCACGGGCTCCAACCCGAAGGCCAAGCGCGTCGAGTTCCGCGCCCCGGACCCGTCCTCGAACCCGTACCTGGCGTTCTCCGCCCTGCTCCTCGCGGGCCTCGACGGCGTCAAGAACAAGATCGAGCCGGCCGAGCCGATCGACAAGGACCTCTACGAGCTCGCCCCCGAGGAGCACGCGGGCGTCCCGCAGGTCCCGACCTCCCTCCCGGCGGTCCTCGACGCCCTTGAGGCGGACAACGAGTACCTGCAGGCGGGCGGCGTCTTCACGTCCGACCTGATCGAGACGTGGATCGACTACAAGCGGACGAACGAGATCGCGCCGATCCAGCTGCGTCCGCACCCGCACGAGTTCGAGCTGTACTACGACATTTAGGAACGCCGCAGGTCAGAGCAAGTTCCGCTCGCCTGGGCCGTCTCTGGGCCGTCGGCCGTGTTCTTCCCTCCTCGGAAGGCACGGCCGACGGCCGTTTCTGTAGAGCTTCCAGACAGCGCCCGAACTGCCGGACGGCCAAGTTTCTGCCAGTGCGTGGCCGTAGTCTGCGGCCATGCAGCCGAGTGACTTCTTCAGGCCGGAGCAAGACCCCGCGTGGGCCATGAACGGGGAGCCTTGGTCGTCTTGGCGGCAGAGGTGTTCGATGCTGAGTTGATGTACCAGCTCAGGCAAGGACCTCCAGAAGGTGTGCCGGACCTGGAAGCAAAGCCGGAGATCGCCTTCAGTCAGGTGATTGACAACGCAATCGAGATCGTAGAACACGCGGACAAGTGTCTGGTCTACAACCGGCCGCTCACCGCGGCCGGGCTCACGTGGGGCGACCTCATAGATTGGTGGCGGGCCGAGGACCGCATGACCGACCTGGCCCAACAGGAGGTTGCAGTCTCCCTGTACGAACGGCTAAAGCAGTCCCTCGCGAGCAAGGCAGAAGAGCGTCTCTTCTACACATTCACTCGCCGCTACTGGAGCGAGGGAGGGGTCGCGCAGCCTGCAATTCTTCCCCAGGTCTATGTCCACTTCGATCCACTAACAAAGCAGCAACGTAAGATCCTCAACAAGCCACTCAGACTCGCACGAGAGCGCAAGGCATCAGACTGCCCGGACAGACTGTCCGGGCAGTCTTCATCGCCATGGATGCCGTCCACGCGGGTCCCAATGCACTCCGCTGCAGGTCGAGCGGATATGCGACGGATTGATGAACGGGGTCTTCACGGGCGGACGCCGTCTAGGGCCTGTCCGATGGGTCGGCGAGCTTGCCGTGCCTGGTCAGTTGACTGCACTGACTCAGTTGACTGGCTCGACTCAGCGAAGGCTCATCAGGGGCGGCAGCCGCGTGCCAGACGGCTAATACTCCAGTGTGACTTCGCGATCTACGGGCTGGAGGGGGCGGAGAGCCGCTGCCGGTAATGGCTGCAACGTGCCGAAGCTTGGTGGCTTCTGCGCCAGTTCGACCAGTGCAGGAGTGCGTTCAGGGCTGTGATCGGCAGGCTGAAAAGTGCGCCGATCAGGCGGCGGATCTGCGGGACGGTCAGGTCGACCGGATCCCCGCTTCGGGCCGGGCGGTTCGGATCCGCACGTCCGGTCGGCCTCGCGTCGTCGACTGCCGCGGCAAGGAACGCGTCGCGTCGGTGCGGCGTTGCTCCGTTGGCTGTTATGCGTGGCGCCTATGTCACACCAGTGCCGCGCCGCCGTCTATCGCGAGCGTGGTGCCGGTGACGTAGGCGTTGGACAAGACGAAGAGATAGGCCGCCGCGGCTTCCTCGGCCGTGCCGACACGCCGCGTGAGCAGCTCGGACCCGGCGCCCTGGAGGAAAGCCTCCGGGTCCGGGACACTGCCGTCCCACAGCTCGGTGCGGATCACACCGGGCTGGATCACGTTGACGCGCAGAGGGGCGAGTTCGACGGCGAGTGCCCGGGACAGGGCCTCGATGCCGCCGGTGATACCTGCCGTGAGCGCGGTTCCGGACAGGGGGCGGATCGCGAGGACGCCGGAGCTGAAAGTGATCGAGCCGCCGTCGCGCAGTCGCGGTGCAGCGTACTTGGCGGAGAGGAACGCGCCCCAAAACCGTCGCTCGAAGACGGCCTTGGCCTCCTGCGGGGTGGTGTCGACCAACGGCTTGATCAGCAGAGATTCGCCCGCGGTGTAGACGAGGTGGTCGAACTCCCCGACCTGCTCGAAGAACGCGGCGATGGCGTTGCCGTCGGCGACGTCCAGACGGCGGCCTTCGGCCGGCTCGCCCAACCGCTTCGTCGCAGCGTCCACGCGCTCCTGATTGCTGGAGGCGACCACGACGTCCGCGCCAGCCGCCGCGGCCTGTTGGGCTACCGCGAAGCCGATGCCGGAGGTTCCACCGATGATCACGATCTTCTTGCCAGCCAGAGACATGGGATCCATTCCTTCGTCGATGCAGTGCCGGGATTCGGCAACCGCCATGGCAAGAACGTACGCCTCCATATCGAGACGGTGAATGACTTGAGATCTCGATTCCCTGTCATATCGTCTCGCCATACAGGCACTAGAGTGGCGCTATGGACATCCTGAGCGACACCCTCGAAGTCCTGCGCACGGGACGCCCGATGGTGACTCGCACCGACGCGCACGCCCCGTGGGCCCTGAAGTTCCAACCCATCTCAGGAGCCGGATTCCACGTGGTCGTGGAAGGACACTGCCACCTGCTGCCACCGCACGGCCCGCCGCTCGCGCTCGGACCCGGCGACATCGTGTTCCTGCAGCGCGGCAGCGGACACACCCTGTGCGACGTGCCGGGCCGCGATCCGGTGGACTTCGTACCGGAGCGCGTGGACCGTTCCTCGCCGATCGGCCAGGTCACCGTGGACGGACCGGGGCCGCACACGGTGCTGGTGTGCGGCGCGTACGCGATCGACGTTGATCGCCCGCATCCGCTGTTCAGCGATCTACCGGAGGTCATCCACCTCCCCGCGGTTCCAGGCCGCCACCCGGTGCTGCGCTCAGCGGTCGATCAGCTGTGCGCCGAGTTCCACGCGCCGCAGCCGGGCTCGGACGCGGTCGTCACGGCGCTCATCGATCTGCTGCTGCTGTACATCCTCCGGTCGTGGTACGCCGAACTGCCGAAGGAGCGGACCCGGGGTTGGACGGCCGCGCTGACCGACCCGGCAGTCGCCCCGGCCCTGAAAGCGATCCACGACGATCCCGGCCATCCCTGGACCGTGGAGTCGCTGGGCACCCGCGCCGGGCTGTCCCGCGCGGCGTTCGCCCGCCGCTTCGCCTCGGTGGTCGGCGAGCCGCCGTTGACCTACCTGACCAACTGGCGGATGGCCACCGCGGCGCGGTTGCTGCACCAGTCGCCGGCCCCGCTGAGCACAATCGCGCAGCACACGGGGTACACGTCGGAGTTCGCCTTCGCCAAAGCTTTCAAACGACACTTCGGATCGCCGCCGGGGGCCTACCGCAAGCAGGTCAAGACGGCAGGCGACGAACCACGCGGATACCACTGACGGTGAGGGCCAGGACATCCCCGCAGCGGTTTGGGAAGCGGTGGTCGCTGCCGATCCCGGCCTCACGGTGGCCCCGATGTGGTGGAGCGCCGGGCGGAGCGTGTCCAAGAACCCGAGCTATGCGGTGATTGCGACGATGCACGAAGTGGCGGATGTTCTGGAGGCGAAGGTCCAGGGTGACGATGACGCCTGATGCGTGTGGCCACCGCGAGATGATCAAGGGTTTGTGTGGACTCTTGAAGAGAGTGCGGTGGCCGCGGGCCGTAGCGTAGACCCTGCTCGATGGCAGGCGTTGTTCGACCAGGCCATGGCTCGGATTGCGGGCCTGTTCGGGCGAGTGGAACCTCGGGCCGCGGCCCGCGCCTATCTGCTCGGGTTGCTGTCCGGGGCCGAGCGCAAGAACTGCTGGCAGCTGACGGAGCACGCCGGCCATGGCCGACCCGGTCCGATGCAGCGGCTGCTGCGGTGCGCCTCTTGGGACGCGGGTGCGGCACGCGACGAGGTCCGCCGCTACGTCGTGGACCATCTCGGCGCCGGTGACGGTGTTTTGATCGTGGATGAGACGGGCTTCCTGAAGAAGGGTCGTGGTTCGGCGGGTGTCCAGCGGCAGTACACCGGAACCGCCGGGCGGATCGAGAACAGCCAGGTGGGCGTCTTCCTCGCCTACGCCTCCAGTAGAGGGCGGGCGTTGATCGACCGCCGTCTCTACCTGCCCGAACACACATGGAGCCGGGACTCCGAGCGGCGCCGCAAGGCCGGAGTACCCGAGGACGTCGTTTTCACGACCAAGCCCCGTCTCGCCCTGCAGATGATCGAGCAGGCGTTGGACGCCGGAGTGACCACGTCGTGGGTGACCGGCGACGAGGCCTACGGTCAGGACCCCGGCCTGCGGGCCGGGCTGGAGGCCCGCGGGGTCGGCTACGTGCTGGCGGTGTCCTGCACGACCAGAGTGCGGATCAACCAGGGCCGCACGGCGATCCGCGGGGCCGGGGCCGCCTTTGGCCTGCCCGCCTCGGCCTGGCACCGGCAGAGCGCCGGCTCCGGGGCGAAGGGGCCCCGCTACTACGACTGGGCCTGGGTGCACATCGGCACTGACGAGCACCGCCACCTGCTGATTCGCCGCAATCCCACCACCGGCGAGCTCGCCTTCTACCTGTGTTGGTCGCCCCGGATCGTGCCGCTGTCGGAGCTCGTGCGCGTCGCCGGTACTCGCTGGTGCATCGAAGAGTGCTTCCAGGCGGCCAAGGGTCAGGTCGGCTTGGACCACTACCAGGTCCGCAACTGGACAGCCTGGCACCGGCACGTCACCCTGGCCATGCTCGCACTCGCGTTCCTTGCCGCGGCAGTCGACGACGCGAGGCCGACCGGACGTGCGGATCCGAACCGCCCGGCCCGAAGCGGAGATCCGGTCGACCTGACCGTCCCGCAGATCCGCCGCCTGATCGGCGCACTTTTCAGCCCGCCGATCACAGCCCTGAACGCACTCCTGCACTGGTCGAACTGGCGCAGAAGCCACCAAGCTTCGGCACGTCGCAGCCATTACCGGCAGCGGCTCTCCGCCCCCTCCAGCCCGTAGATCGCGAAGTCACACTGGAGTACTAATACTCCAGCCGGACTTCTGTATTTCTGCTGGTCAACGGCCTGGCGGTGGGGAGTGTAGCGGGGGTTTTGCATGGGTGGGACGGTCTTGGGC
>NZ_JBWKDT010000068.1:0-22819 GCF_056435785.1 Streptomyces sp. NPDC043870 | reverse complement strand
GCAGGTTCGAGTGCAGCCCCGACAGCCAGGTGCGTATCGGCAGCGCGTCGCCGGAGGTCTCCAGCTGTCCGCGCACCTTCCCGGTGTAGGGGTCGACGAAGACCGTGAGGTCCTTGTCCTCGCCGGCCTCGGGGCTCCGCATGAGGACCCGGGTGGTCGCGCCCTCCTCCGGCGACGGCCACACCGCGGTAACCGTGCCCTGCGGATGGGCGTCGCGCGCCGCCGAGACCTGGGTCTCGAGCGAAACGGTCGTCTTGCCGACGTCGGTGGTCAGCTCATGGCTGTAGAGCACCTTCTCCGCCGGCAGCGCGAGCGCGTACAGCAGTCCGGTGGCGGCGGCGAGAAGGAGCAGCGGGGCGATGAGCACACCCGCGTAGAAGTGGATGCGCAGCACGAGCGGGCGCAGCGCGCTCCATGTGGAGGCGGGGCGGGGAGTGGGGGTGGTCGGTGATTCGGCCGTCGGCTCTTCGGGCTTGACTGAGTCGTCAATGGCCATGACTCTCCTAGGAGTTGGTGCACGTTGACATGGGGATATGCGGTCCCCGGTGTCAGACGTTCACTCCAGGGACCGTGGCGCGGGTGAAGGGGCGGCCGGGCGGGCCCCGCAGGGAGACGCTGTGCGCGAGGACGACGCCGTGGAGGCGTCGGGTGCGGGGTCGCGGGCGTACGGGGTACGGGAGTTCCGGCACGCGTACGACGGCGAGCAGCAGACGCAGCGGTGCGAAGGCCAGCGTGCCGACGGTCCGGGCCAGCCGGAAGAAGGCGGCCTCTCCGCGCGCGAGCCACAGCGCGCAGACGGCGGCGGCGAGCACATGGGCGGCGAGCATGCCGCCGGAGCCGGCGGTGAGGTGCGCCAGTTGTGCGGTGGCCGAGGCGATGGCATCTGCGGTCATGGTGTCCGCACCCATGGAGTAGGCCGCCCCCATGGAGTCGGCGTCGGAGCCCATGGCGCTCGTGGCCATGGGGCCGGAACCCATGGCATGAGCCGCCGAGGCGTCGGCGCCCGTGGTGCTCGCGGCAGTTGCAGCCGCACCGGCAGTGTGCCGGCGAGCACCGGCGGACGAGGCGTGCGACTCGGCGCCGGCGAACATCAGGTGCAGGACGCCCTGCACGCCCAGCAGTCCCGCGCCGAAGGTGAGCACGCCGCGCCGGCGGTTGCCCGCGAGCCAGGCCGCGGCCAGGGTCACCGGGAAGGCGAGCAGCACTGCGGCGACCGGAAGATCATGGCCAGATACGGACGAATGCCCCACTGCTGCCAATGTCACGCACACCGCCGCGAAGAGTGCGGCTCGGAGGGCGCGTATCGGCGACCGGGCATCCGTCATGGCTTGAACATGGTGCCATCCCGGGGGCGGGTTCCGGCAGGTGGGCGGCACCGCCGGGTTTCCCTTGCAGCGGAAAACCGCTCGTCACGCGCCCCGAAGGGGCATGGTCACAGCCATGAGACTTCTGATTCTGGGCGGTACGGAGTTCGTGGGGCGGGCGGTCGCGGAGGCCGCGCTCGCGCGCGACTGGCAGGTGACGGTGTTCCACCGGGGGCGGCACGAGGCACCGCGCGGTGTGCGGGTTCTGCACGGCGACCGGGTCGCGCCCGGCGGACTGGAGGCACTCGCGGAGGGCGAGTGGGACATCGTGGTCGACACCTGGTCGGCCGCGCCGTCCGCCGTGCGCGAGGCGGCACGGCTGCTCGCGGACCGGACGGGGCGTTACGTCTACGTGTCCAGCCGCTCGGTCTACGCCTGGCCGCCCGCCGCGGGTCTCGACGAGGACGGCCCCCTGGTCGAGGGCGCGGCGGCCGATGCGGACGCCATGGACTACGCCCGCGACAAGCGGGGCGGCGAACTGGCCGCGGTGGAGGCGTTCGGCGGGGACCGCTCGCTGCTGGTGCGTGCGGGACTGATCATCGGCCCGTGGGAGAACGTGGGCCGACTGCCGTGGTGGCTGGGCCGGGTGGCCCGCGGCGGCCCGGTGCCCGCGCCCGGACCGCGGGATCTGCCACTCCAGTACATCGACGTACGCGACCTCGCCGAGTGGACCCTCGACGCGTCGGAGAAGGGACTCTCGGGCCCGTACAACCTCGTGAGCCCGAACGGGCACACGACCATGGGCGAACTACTGGCGGCATGCGTACGCACGACCGGCTCCGACGCGGAGCTGCGCTGGCTCGACGAGGACACGATCGCCGCGGCCGGGGTCGAGCCGTGGTCGGATCTGCCGATCTGGCTCCCGCGAGGTGAGCTGTACGACGCGATGTACGGCGCGGATGTGTCGAAGGCCCTGGCGGCGGGCCTGCATTGCCGTCCGGCCGAGGAGACGGTGGCCGACACCTGGTCCTGGCTCCGGTCCCTCGGCGGCCAGGCTCCGCAGCGCCCGGACCGCAGCCCGGTGGGCCTGTCCCCCACCCAGGAGTCCGCGCTGCTCGCCCGTCCGTGACGGCGTGGCCCGGGGCGATGGTTCTTCGCGAAACCGGCTCTGACGGTGCCGGACGAGACAACCGGCGGGTCCTCGCGATACTGGCCTGTCTCGACCGGTAATCACGCGTTCTCACGTGGTCTCACGCATTCCGTCCGGTTTGCGAATGGAGATTTCTACGAATTCCAACTCCCGTTGAACGGGCCATGATTGGGGTCCGTATGGAACGACGCGCTTCTCCCCTCCCGGGATTGGAGTTCCATGGGACGCACATCACGCAAACGCTCGACGCTGGCAAACCGGGCGATCGCCGCCTCGGCTGCCCTCATTCTGGGCGGGGGTGGGCTGATCGCGGTCAACGTCTACGCATCCGCAGGTGAGGGCTGGACCGGTCAGCAACCTGAAAACCAGACTCAGGCCGCTGCCGGACAGTCGGTTTCCACCATCGACTGCCCTGACGTCGGCAACGAACTGCCCGAAGTACCCCAGCAGGAGCGCGGTTCCGTCGACCGCGAACTCGCCACGCTGGACACCCAGATCACCACCGCCTATCAGAGGTTCGCCGAGAACAAGGAGCGGATCGAGAGCGATCCCGCCTACGGCCAGCAGCAGATCCTCTCCCCGCTGAAGAATGAGCGGCTGGTGATCATTCAGCGGATCATCGCGCTCATCGAGCGTGGCGCCGCCAAGCCGCAGGGCCTGGAGAACATGGCGCCGTGCACGCTGCGGGCCGATGACAACCAGGACGGCGGACAGGACCAGAGCCAGGACGGCCAGGATCAAGGTCAGGACCAGGACCAAGGTCAGGACCAGGGCCAGGACCAGGACCAGGGTCAGGACCAGGACCAGGGTCAGGACCAGGACCAGGGTCAGGACGGCGGCCAGGACGGCGGCGACCAGGGCAACGACAACGGCGGACAGGCCGGCAACGGCCCCGAGGAGGGCGACTTCGTCGACATCCAGTCCGTCCAGCCGAACGTCCAGAACCCGCAGCAGCGCCGCGGCGCCTCGCGCGGCACCTTCACCACCGACTGCGGCAAGAACGAGAACGGCAAGTTCAATCCGGACAATGTCATCGTCGCGCCCGGTGTGAGCAACGGCGCGCACCATATGCATGATTACGTCGGCAACCAGGCGAACGATGCTTTCGCGAGTGACGACGACCTTGCCAACGGTGACACGAGCTGCCGTAATCAGGGCGACAAGTCGACTTATTACTGGCCCGTCCTGCGCGTGCAGAACGGACAGGACGAGAACGACGCCCAGGCCGACGGCGGCGGCAAGGACCAGAACGTCGGAGAGATCCAGCAGCCGGCTCAGGTCACGCTGAATTTCGTGGGAAGTCCGGTCAGCAAGGTCACGGCCATGCCCCGTTTCCTTCGCATCATCACCGGTGACGCCAAGGCCTTCGTCAATGGTGACGCGAATGCCAATGCGTCCTGGAGCTGCACCGGATTCGAGGACCGTCAGCTGAAGGACAAGTACCCGGTCTGCCCTGAGGGCAGTCAGGTGGTACGGACCTTCAAGTTCCAGAGCTGCTGGGACGGTCAGAACACCGACAGCGCCAATCACCGCACCCATGTCGCCTTCGCGGATGAGAACGGCCGCTGCCAGAACGGTTTCCGGGCCATTCCGCAGCTGGTGCAGCGCATCGTCTACGACGTTCCGCCTCCGGCATTCGGCGGTGACAACCCCAGCGTCTTCGCGGTCGACTCCTTCCCGGAGCAGCTGCACAAGCCGATCACCGACCACGGCGACTTCATCAACGTCTTCGACCAGAGCCTGATGAACAAGGTGGTGAACTGCATCAACACCGGCCGCAAGTGCCGTTGACCGAGCCTGCGCCGAACCCCGGGCCTCCAGGCTGAGCCCCGGGGTTCGACACCACTCACCACCCTTCCCCCCTACCTGCGCGGCCTGCTCAGTGATGGCCGGAGTGCTCCTCGTTCCCCCCACTACCACCACTGCTCCCCGCGTGCTGGTCATGTGACGAGGCGGTCTCCACGGTCCCACCGAGCCGGCCGCGCAGCGCTGTCACCACCTTCGGCTCACCGACCGCGACCCACTTCCTGCCGACGAGATACGAGCCGCCGTAGTCGTTGGCCTCGTTGATCCACTCGCGCTGGCCGCGGTCGGTGGCGAAGGTGGCGAGCACATACTTGCCGTCCTTCGTCGTGCAGTTGGCCTGCCGGAGCTCTTTCGCATCCGTCTGGATGTTCGGCTCGCACTCGGCCTGCTTCGCCAGCTCTTCCAGGGTCCCCGTCGCCGTCTTCGGCACTTCGGGGGCCTTTTCGTCGTTCGCGCCGCACGCCGTGAGGGTCGTGACGACCGTCAGGGCCAGTGTGGCCAGGGCTATCTGTGCCGTAGGGGTGAATCGGGCTCGTTCCGTACTCATCCGGCCATCGTGCCCGCTCGGCACCCTGGCGCGCTGCCGAACTCCGAGTAACGTGCCGCGCGACGCACACGCACCTGTTGTCTCACGAGCAACACGGAGGAGCGCCGATGACCGGACTGTCGAGACGTTCGCTGCTGGGCACGGCCGGGGCGATCGGGGTGGGTGCGGCCTTCGCGTCCCCCGCATCGGGGGCCTCCGTCGGCCCGAACGCGGGGACGGCCGCGGGGACGGCCGCAGGGACGGCCGCGGCCCGGTCCGCGCTCCGCAGGCTCCTCCCCGAGCACGCGCGACAGTTCCGGCTCACGGCCCTGCACCGCGAGACGGGCTCCGAGCGTTTCCGGGTCTCCGGCACCACGGGGCGTATCGACGTCGCGGGCACCGGCCCGGCCGTGCTGCTGACCGGCGTCCACTGGTACCTGAAGTATGTGTGCGGAGCCCATATCTCCTGGTCCGGTACCCAACTGGACCTCCCGGAGCAGCTGCCCGCGCCGGATCACGTCCTCGAACGCGAAGCCACCGTCCCGCACCGGTTCGCCTTCAACGACACCCATGACGGCTACACCGCCCCGTACGCCGACTGGCCCCGCTGGGAGCGGCTGATCGACGTCCTCGCGCTGCACGGCTGCAACGAGGTCCTCGTCACGGCCGGCCAGGAGGCCGTCTACCACCTCCTCCTGCAGGACTTTGGCTATTCCGGCACCGAGGCGCGCACCTGGCTGCCCGCCCCTTCCCACCAGCCGTGGTGGCTGCTGCAGAACATGAGCGCGTACGGCGGCCCGATGAGCCCCGAGCTGATCGCGAAGCGCGCCGAGCTGGGCCGGCGGATCGCCGTACGGCTGCGGGAGCTCGGCATGTCCCCCGTCATGCCCGGCTACTTCGGCACCGTCCCCGACGGATTCGCCGACCGCAATCCGGGCGCGCGCACCGTCCCGCAGGGCAACTGGTCCGGCCTGCGGCGCCCCGACTGGCTCGATCCGCGCACCGAGGCCTTCGAGCGGGTCGCCGCCGCGTTCTACCGCCACCAGCGGGATCTCTTCGGTGAGGTCCGGCACTTCAAGATGGATCTGCTGCACGAGGGCGGCTCGGCGGGCGACGTGCCCGTACCCGACGCCGCCCGCGCCGTCGAGCGTGCCCTGCAGACCGCCCGCCCCGGCGCGACCTGGGTGATCCTCGGCTGGCAGGCCAATCCTCGCCGCGAAATGCTCGACGCCCTCGACAAGCGGCATCTGCTCGTCGTCGACGGGCTCTCCGATCTGGATTCCGTCAAGGACCGCGAGAAGGACTGGGGAGGCGCGCCCTACGCGTTCGGCACGATCCCGAACTTCGGCGGGCGGACCACGCTCGGCGCCAAGACCCACACCTGGACGGAGCGGTTCACGGCGTGGCGCGACAAACCGGGCTCCGCCCTCGTCGGCACCGCCTACATGCCCGAGGCCGCCGAGCGCGACCCGCTGGCGCTCGAGCTGTTCTCCGAGCTGGCGTGGCGCGAGGAGGCGATCGACCGCGAGGAGTGGTTCGCGGCGTACGCCGATCTGCGCTACGGCGGCCGGGACGCGGACGCCCGCGCCGCGTTCGCCGCGCTGCGGGACTCCGTGTACCGGATCAGCAGCCGCGACGGCCGCCCCCACGACTCGATCTTCGCCGCCCGGCCGTCGCTGACCGCGGCTTCCGGCACGTACTACGCCACCCACACGCCCGCCTACAACGCCGGCGTGCTCGACCAGGCCTTCGCGGCGCTGCTGCGCGTACGGGAGCGGCTGCGCGGGTCCGACGCGTACCGCTACGACCTCACCGACCTCGCCCGTCAGGCGCTCGCCAACCGCTCCTGGCAGTTGGTGCCGCACGTCGAGGCCGCCTACGCCCGTGGAGATCTCAAGACGCTGCGCACCTTGTCGCGGCTGTGGCTGCAGCTGATGCGGCTCAGTGAGGAGACGAGCGGGTCGCACCGCGCCTTCCTGCTCGGGCCCTGGCTCGACGACGCGAAGCGCATGGCCTCGTCGGACGCCGAGCGGGAGGAGCTGGAGCGCACCGCGCGGGTCCTCATCACCACGTGGGCGGACCGGGTCACCGCCGACAACGGCCGGCTGGCCAACTACGCCAACCGCGACTGGCAGGGCCTGATCGGGGACTTCCATCTGCCGCAGTGGCGGGCGTTCCTGGAAGAGCACGAGGACGCGCTGGCGCAGGGCAGGCCGCCGAGGACGTTCGACTGGTACGCCGTCGAGGAGCCGTGGACGCGGGAACGGAACGGTTTTCCGCTGCGGCCGCTCCACGATCCGTACCGCACGGCGCGCCGGGTGTACGAGGTGCTGTCCGGGGCCCCCTACCAGGGCACCGTCACCCTCACCGCCAGGCCCGCGGTGCTGGAGCCGGGCGGAACCGCAGACGTCACCGCGGTCTTCCGCAATGTGAACGGGCTGCGCGCAACGGGCCCGGTGGACGTCGGCCTCACCGGCCTCGGGGATCAGCCCGCGCGCTCCCTGCCGCCGGTCCCGGCGGCCGGTTCGGCGACGGCGGCCTGGACGGTCCATGCGCCGCCGGGACCGCTCGCCTCCCCGCTGGAGCCGCTCCCGTACGAACTGCGCACCACCTACGGCCCGCAGGGCGAGGACCCGGTCACCGCCGTCCAGCGGGGGAACCTGCACATCGCCGGGCCGCTCGCTGCCGGGTGGCGTACGCATTCGAGCAACAACGCCGTGTTCGGGCAGCTGGACGGGCGCTTCGCGATCAACGGCAGCGGCGGCGACCTGTGGCAGACGACCGAGCAGTTCGGCGCGCTCTACCGGCAGGGCGCGCTGCGCGACGGCGGAAGTCCGACGCTCCGGGTGGACACCCAGCCTGCGACGGGTCCCTGGGCCCGGGCGGGCATCGTCGTACGCAACAGCCTGGCGACGGCCGGCTCCGCGGGCTTCCTCAATCTCGCGGTCACCCCGGCGAACGGTGTGGTGCTCTCGTACGACTCGACCGGCGACGGCACGCTCGACACCTACCGGCGCGTCCCGGGGGTGCGGGCCCCGGTGCTGCTGCGACTGAGCCGCGAAGGTGACCGGTTCACCGGCGCGTTCTCCACGGACGAGGGCAGCACCTGGCGCCCGGTCGCCACGGTCGCGGTGCCGGGCGTGGCGGCGGCACAGGACGCGGGGCTGTTCATGACGGCGGCGCACGGCGGCACCGGGGCGCGGGGCACGGTCGAGTTCAGCGGCCTGTCGGGGTGGCCATCGGCCTGACCTTCCGGCCGGCGCCGTCGAAACGCAATTCGAGGCTGCGGCAGGCGGTCCCGCGTGGGTATCGTTCGCGCGGATTCAGCCGACCGAACGCCGGCTCCGAAGGGGGAGTACGTGCCGACTGGCCGAGAGCGTGCCCGGATGATCGCCACCGCGGACGGTCACCGGGTGACGCCTGCCGAGCTGTTCTTCGACTTGGTGTTCGTGTACGCGATCACCCAGGTCACCGCACTGATGGCGGCGGACCCCACGCCCCTGCGACTGGCCGGCGCCATGGTGGTGCTCGCCCTGCTGTGGTGGTGCTGGTGCTCCTTCGCCTGGCTGGGCAACGTCGTGCGCGCCGACTCGGGGCCGATGCTCTCCGTGCTGGTCGCGGTGATGGCGGTGGTGATGGTCGTGTCGCTCACCGTGCCCGAGGTCTACGACGACCTGCCCGGCGGTCTGTACGCGCCGCTGGTCTTCGTCCTCTGCTACGGCGCGGTCCGGATCGGGCACCTCGTCTCGTACTGGATCTCCAGCCCGGGCGACGAGGCGCTCCACGCCACGCTGCGACGGACCGCCCTGCTGTCGGTGCTGCCGCCGTTCGTCCTCCTGCTGGTCGGCACTGCCTTCAGCGGTGTCACGCAGACAATGGTCTGGCTCGGTGCCGTGGTGATCGACTACGGCGCGATCTACGTCACCGGCTCCTCCGGCTGGCGGGTGGCCTCGCCGGCGCACTTCGCGGAGCGCCACGGTCTGATCGTCATCATCGCGCTGGGCGAGTCGATCGTCGCGATCGGCGTCGGGGTGTCCGGCTACCCCGTCTCCGCTCCGGTGCTGGCCGCGACCGTCGCGGGACTGCTCGTCGCCGCCGGCCTGTGGCGGGTGTACTTCCGCCGGCTCAGCGAGCCCGCCGAACACCGGCTGGCCGGTCTGGAAGGCGACGACCGCACGCGCTTCGCGCGCGACACGTACACCTTCCTCCACCTGCCGCTCGTGGCGGGCATCGTGCTCACGGCGCTCGGTATGAAGGCGGTGCTCCACCAGGTCGCCGACAGCACGCACTACGCGCTGTCCGAGCCACTGCACGGGGCGGCGGCGTGGGCACTGACCGGAGGGGTCGGAGTGTTCCTGCTGGCAGCGGCGGCGATCCTGCTGCGCGCAGACGGGCAGAGGTCGCCGGTCCTGATTCTGGGAGGAGTGGGCTGCCTCGCCGCGGGCAGGGTGGTCGTCGTGATCCCGGCGCTGCTCGCGCTCGCTCTGCTGGCGGCGGCGGTGACCGCGATGGCCGTTCCGTACGGCCGGAGGGCCGGGGGAGCCTCGGGGGCCGGGGGCGTCCCGGGCACGGCGTGAGCGGACGAGGCGGCTTCCTGCCGATCGGTGAAGCGGCTTCCTGCTGATCGGTGAAAGGGGCGGTCGGCCGGGCGGACGTACGCGTTCCGTCGACTACCGTTTCCCGCTGAAACGGTTGAAAACGCCCGCTGGAGCCGCCGTCATGACCTCGATTCCCGCCGCCAGCGTCGCCAACCTCCGCGACCTCGGCTCCACCCCGCTGTCCGGGGGACGGGTCGTACGGCCCGGGCTGCTGCTGCGCTCGGGGCAGCTCGACCGGCTCGACCCGGTGGCCGATCCCGCGGTGGCGGGGCTGGAGATCCGGACGGTGGTCGACTTCCGGACGGAACGGGAGCGCCGGGCGCGCCCCGATCATCTTCCGGCGGGTGCCCGGTTGGTGGTCGCCGATGTGCTGGCGGACTTCCTCACCTCGGGTGCCCCGCCCGCGGCGGCGCGGTTGAGGGAGGTGCTCAGCGATCCGGTCGCCGCCGAGCGCGAGTTGGGCGGGGGCCGGGCGCAGGCGCTGTTCGCCGACACGTACCGGGCGTTCGTGTCCACGGAGTCCGCGCGGCGGGGGTACGGCGCGTTCCTGGAGGAGCTGGCCGGACCGGACGCGCGGACCGTGCTGTTCCACTGCACGGCGGGCAAGGACCGCACCGGCTGGGCCACGACGATCGTGCTGAGCCTGCTCGGCGCGGACCGGGCGACGATCGCGGCGGAGTACCTGTCGGTGAACGCGGGGGTGCGTCAGGCGTTCGCGCCGCTCGTCGAGGGGTTCACCGCGCAGGGCGGCGACCCGGAGATCGCGCTGGCGATCGTCGGGGTGACGCCGGAGTATCTGGGGGCGGCGCTCGACGAGGTGGCAAGGCTCCACGGCTCGATGGACGTTTACGTACGGGAAGGGCTCGGCGTGCCGGACGAGGCGGTGGAACGGATCCGCGAACGCCTGGTGATGGAGCGGTAGGCCGGTCCGGCGACGCGTCGCGCTGCTCGCCTCCGGGGTGCCGCCGGCGGGGACCGCGGCCGCGCCCGGCGCCGCCCTGGCCGGGCAGGCCGATGTCGCCGGGCGCAGGCTCCCGGAGGCGGTCACGGTGCTGCCGCTGGCCCGCGCGGCACAGATCGCGGCGACGGTCGCCGGCGGGAGCGGCCGGACCGGGCCGGGCCGGGCCGGGCCGGGACAGCCAGTCGCAGGGCGTCGCGAGCCCGGCGAGGTCCGCCGGACAGACCCTGGTCACTGCTGGTGACTATCGGACGATTCGCTCGTTCTGCTGAACGTGAGCACCCAGGAACTCGCCCCCTCCTCCGTCGGCGTCGAGCAGGCCGAGGCCGCGCTCGTCGAGCACTATCCGCGTCTGGTGCGGATCGCGTATCTCGTCCTGCCGCCGTCGCTCGGCCGCAACAGGCGGGTGCTGACCGCCCACTCCCTGGTCCAGCGCTCACTGCCGCGCGGCCGGACCCAGAGCGGGGTGCGGGCGCCGGCGCCGGGGCTCCGGGGTGCCTCCGGGCCCGGGTACGCGTACGTCCGCGGGCGGGTGCTGCGGCAGGCCCTGGAGGCCGGGCTTCCGCTCAAGCGCCGGGCCTGGCCCAAGCGTTCCCAGTTACCCCCGCTGCTGCCGCAGGTGTGGGGACTGCGGCTCTTCCCGCGCTCCGGCGGGGCCGATGAACTCGCCCTGGACCAACGGCTGTCCGCGCTGCCCGGGCCGGCCCGGGCCGCCTACGTGCTGCGTGGCCTGGAACGGCTGCCGGACGCGGAGGTACGGCGCGTCCTGAGCGACGCCGGGGTCGCGGACCCGCACGCCGCGCTGGTCGAGGCGGACGGCGTCGACGCGCCGGGAGGAAGGACGCCCGGAGGAAGGGCACCCGGAGGGAAGAGCACCGCGGCCCTGCTGGACTCACCCGAGTTCGACCCGTGTTCGCTGCAGGCCCGCCCCACCGATCTGATGCGCCGGCGCCAGCACGCCAAGGCGGCGCTCGCGGCGGCCGCGGCGGTGCTCGTGTGCGGCACGCTGCTCGGGCTGCCGGGTGAGGGCTGGGGACCGGACGGCGCGGCGGCCCCGCCGTACGCCCGCAACCCGGCGGCCGAGGCCGCGCTCGACCCTGGCCGACTGCTCCGTGTCGCCCCCGTCGCCTGGCAGAGCTCGACCCGCACGGACTTCTCCGTGTGGCCCGCGCGCGGGACGCTCACGGGCGACCGGGCACTGCTGCGCAGGGCACTCGCGGTCTGGGCGCGGCCCGGCAGCCGGGTCCGGACGTCGGCGACGCCCAGCACCCCTCCGGGACCCCCGATGGACGCCCCGCAGCTGCTGTTCGCGGGCGTGGTGGACCGGTCGCGTGTGGTGCTCTTCCACGACGGGCTGCGAGTCGTCCGGTACGCCGAGGCGGGCGACGGCTCGACGGCCGGCGCCGCGCTCGACTTCGCCCGGGCCGACGGCGCGGACTCGGCCGGCTCCGGGGCGCTGATCGTCGGCCGCGACCACGGCAACGTCCGCTATCTGACGGCTCCCTGGGTGCGCCGGGCCGCGGTGCGGGATCTGCTCGACCCTGCGCGGGCACCCCGGCCGCTGCGGCGTGACGCGCAGGGGGTGACCGACCCGCTGCCGAGCGCCGCCCAGGCGCGGGACTGCCGTTCCTGGGACGCGCTGGAGCTGACGGACGACAGCGCGCAGCGGCTCGTCACCGATCTGGGCGAGCTGGTTCCGGCCCGGCTGACATGGGGTCCGCCGTCGGCACCGGTGGATGTGTCGGGTGAGACGGCCCGGGCGGCGTGGGCGCGTACGGCCTGTCTGCTGCCGGTGATGCGCTCGCACGGTGTGCGCTCGGTCAACTCGTGGGAGTACGCGCGCCAGATCCTGCCGGAGGAGAACGGGACCGCGGCCTGGCTGTGCACCCGCGCGGAGACCTGGCGCGGCACCGGCAGCCGGGTGCTCGCCCAGTTCCAGACGCCGTCGTCCCGGCCACCGGCCGAGTCGCCGGGCGCGCTCGTGGCCCGCTCCGAGGGCTCCCCCGCCTGCGGTCCGCGCGATCCCCGGGTACTGGCGGGTGTGCTGTGGAAGTCGCGCGCGGGGCAGTGGTACGTGCTGGCGGCGGGCAGTGACCAGTTCACCTCGCTCGCCACGTCCGGCGGAGTGGCGGGCAGTGCGCAGGGCAACCTCCTCGCCGTACGGGCGAAGCGCGGCGCACGCGCGCAGCTGAACGGCCGTCTCGCGGACGGGACGACGCTCGGCGCGTTGCGCTGAGCCACCCCGGCTCCGGCGCGCGGCCGACGCGCGGCGTGCGGGGTGCGTCCGGCGTGCGGTTACGGCGCGCGTCCGGCGTGCGGGGTACGGCGCGCGTCCGGCGTGTGGGGTACGGCGCACGTCCGGCGTGTGGGGTACGGCGCGCGTCCGGCGTGCGCCAAATCCTCGCCGCACGACTCTGTTCCGACGGCGTACCCGTCAGTACATTGACGCCATGTCTAATACGCAGCCGGCCAAGGTGGCGTCGGAACACATCGCGCTCAATGCCCGCAAGGTCGCCTTCGCCTGGGAGGAGACCCCGCTCCACTGGGTCCCCGGCGATCCGTTCGCCACCCACACCATCAACGTGCTGCACCTTCTGCTCCCGGCCGGTGAGCGGTGGTTCGTGCACGTGTACAAGCAGGTGCTGCCGCACATCCACGACGACCGGCTGCGCGAGGACGTCATCGGCTTCATCGGCCAGGAGGCGGTGCACTCCCAGGCCCATGACGATGTGCTCCCCCGTCTGAAGGAGCTGGGGCTCGACCCCACCCCGTACACCGCCCAGGTCGACTGGTTCTTCGAGAAGCTGCTGGGCGACCGGACGCTGCCGCCCGGCAAGGCGCGCGCATGGTGGCTCAAGGAGCGCATCGCACTGATCGCCGCGATCGAGCACTACACGGCGTTCCTCGGCGACTGGGTGCTCAACGCTGATGAGCTGGACCGGCGCGGCGCCGACCCGATGATGCTGGATCTGCTGCGCTGGCACGGCGCGGAGGAGGTCGAGCACCGCTCGGTCGCCTTCGACCTCTTCATGCATGTCGACGGCAGCTACCGGCGCCGGGTACGGACCTGGGCGACGGCCTTCTCCGCGCTGGTCTTCCTCTGGCAGCGCGGCATCCGCTTCTTCATGGAGAACGACCCCACACTGCTCGACGGCAGGGCGAGCTTCCGGGACTTCTTCCAGGCCGGGAACCGGGGCGTTCTCCCCTCCACTCCGGCGATGCTGCGCTCGATCCCGCGCTATCTGAGCCGCGCGTACCACCCGAGCCAGGACGGCAGTACGGCGCAGGCCGTCGCGTATCTCGCCAACTCCCCCGGCGCGAACGGAGGCCGCTGACATGCCCCGCCTCCGTACCGTCGTCCTCGTCGCCGGTGCCGCGCTGCTCGCCAAGCGGGCCGTGCGCCGCCGCATCGAGGCCTCACCGCTGTGGCCGATGCCCGCCCTGGAGGAGCCGATATCGGGCCAGGGCCGTCGCACGCGCCGCTCCTCGTCGCACCGCGTACTGGTCACCGAACGCACCTCCCCCGCCGAAGGCGTCGTCCAGCTCCGCCTGGAGGGCCAGGGCCTGCCGCCCTGGCAGCCCGGCGCGCACATCGACGTCGTCCTGCCATCGGGTCTCGTGCGGCAGTACTCGCTCTGCGGCGACCCGGCCGACCGCGACACGTACACGATCGCCACCCGTGTCATCGAGGAAGGCCGCGGCGGCTCGCGCGAAGTCCGCGAACAGCTCCACGAGGGCACGGAGATCGAGATCCGCGGCCCGCGCAACCGTTTCCCGCTGGTCGAGGCGGAGTCGTACGTGTTCGTCGCGGGCGGCATCGGCATCACGCCCGTCCTGCCGATGGTCCGGTCGGTGCACGCGGCGGGGACCGCCGGGGCCCGGCTGCTGTACTGCGGGCGGGACCGGGCCACCATGCCCTACCTCGACGAGGCCGAGAAGCTCGGCGCGCAGGTCACGTTCGGCCGCCCGGACCTCGGGTTCCTGGCCGGCCTGTCCGCGGGGACGGTGGTCTACTGCTGCGGCCCCGAGGGGCTGATGGACGCGGTCGCCGCGGCCCTGCCCGAGGGCCGGGAGCTTCATCTGGAACGGTTCACGGCGGCGGCCGCCGCGCCCGGCGGCGCCTTCGAGGTCGAACTGCGCCGCTCCGGCCGGACGCTCACCGTCCCGGCGGACCGGTCGGTCCTGGCCGCCGTGCGCGACGAGCTGCCGAACGTCTCGTACTCCTGTCAGCAGGGCTTCTGCGGCACCTGCCAACAGCGGGTGCTGGAGGGCGAGATCGACCACCGTGACGAGCTCCTCACGGACGCCGAGCGGGACGACTCGATGCTGCTCTGCGTCTCACGCTGCCACGGGGGGCGGCTCGTCCTGGATCTGTAGCGACTCAGGGCAGCAGCAGCCAGTCCGCCGCCAGCGCCGCCACCAGGCCCGCGCCCAGCAGCCAGGTGCCCAGCCGGGTGCGGCCGTGGCGGCTCAGCTCGATGACAACTCCGCACAGGATCATGGCCAGTCCGTACACCCCGACCACGAGGACGGATGTGCGGCTGGCCAGCCGCACCGCCAGGACCGCCGCCAGCGCCACGAGCAGAACGGACGCGGCGGTGATCCGGAGGATCCGGGCCTGGCGGGGAGTCATGCCCTCGGGCGCCGGTGCCGGTGCCGGGGTTTCCTGGTCAGAAGCGGTCATATCCCGGGAGCGTACCCGCCGAGCGGCGGACGCCGTTCGACGGCCGCCGGTTACGCTGTTCGCATGACGACCGGGGTTCGCCGCAGGATGGGCGTCGAGGAGCGCAGACAGCAGCTGATCGGAGTGGCGCTGGAGCTGTTCAGCCACCGCTCCCCCGACGAGGTGTCGATCGACGAGATCGCGGCCGCCGCGGGGATCTCGCGCCCCCTGGTCTACCACTACTTCCCGGGTAAGCAGAGTCTGTACGAGGCCGCGCTGCGCCGGGCCGCCGACGAGTTGGCCGCCCGGTTCGTGGAGAAGCACGAAGGACCGCTCGGCGGGCGGCTGCTGCGTGTCATGGGCCGGTTCTTCGACTTCGTCGACGAGCACGGCCCCGGGTTCTCGGCGCTGATGCGAGGCGGGCCCGCCGTGGGCTCCACCACGACCAACGCCATGATCGACGAGGTCCGGCAGGCGGCCTACGACCAGATCATGGCGCACCTCGGGATCACGGCCCCCCCGGCGCGGCTGCGGCTGGTCGTACGGTCGTGGGTGTCGCTCGCCGAGTCGACCGCGCTCATCTGGCTGGACGGCCGGGAGATTCCGCGCCACGAGCTGGAGCTCCAGCTGGTCCATGACTTCGCGGCGCTGGTGGCGGTGCCGGCGGCGTACGACGCCGAGATGGCGGGCGTGCTGCTGAGCATTCTCGCGGACGAACCGGCCGAGCCGGCCGACGGCGTTTTCGGCGACCTCGTGGGCCGGATGGTGGCGCTCCTGCCGCAGCCGGTGCGAGTACCGGAGCAGCGCGCCTGAGCCTGGCGAAGGCCCGGGCGCGCTGCCCCTTGTCCACCGTGCCGGTCAGCCGCGGTCGAAGACCGCGACGGTGCGCGCGGGGACGGTGAAGGTTCCCGAACCCTGCTCGTACGACGCGGACTTCACGACGTCGTCGGAACCCCCCGCCTGCACCGCGTGCAGCGCGAACGGTGTTCCGGCGAGCGCGCCGATCCGCTGGGTCCGCCGCTCGGGCGTGGCGTTGAAGACCACCACCAGATCGCCCAGCTGCATGGTGATCACACCCGGGGTCTCGTCGGTTCCGGAGAGCGGGAACGACAGCGCGGACTGCACCTGATCCGCGGTGCCGAGACCGAACGCCTTCTCCGTCGTACGGATCTTCAGCAGCTCCCGGTACGCGGCGGACGCCCCGTTGATCTCCGCGCAGCCCGGCTTGAGCGCTGGCGCGGTGAGCAGCGGCTTGGCGTAGGGCCACTTCGCCTTGTTGTCGGCGGCCGGGGGCAGGCCGCGGCCGAAGCCGTTGCCGTCGCGGCAGTCCCAGTGGAGGGCGTTGAACCAGTCGCCGCTGTCGTACGAGTTGCGGTCCAGGGACTTCGACCGGAGCAGGTCCGAGCCGGCCTGCGACAGCGCGGGCCCTTGCGAGAGCGCGGCCGTCGCCATCGCGAGCACCTGCATCCGGGCCCGGTCGGCGGCCGGAACGGACGCCGGCAGCTTGAACGCGAGCGCGTCGTAGAGGGTCTCGTTGTCGTGGGCGTCCGCGTAGGCGAGGGCGTCACCGGGCGCGGCGGCGTAGCCGGCCGGTGAGCCGTTGTAGTCCACCTCGGAGCCCTTGACCTTGACGCCACGGGTGTCGGTGAAGCTGTACGACGCGAGGTTGCCGGACAGCCCGACCTTGATCAGGTCCTGGTAGTGGAGCAGCCGGGCCTTCTGCTCGGCCGGGGTGCCGTTGGCCTTGGAGGAGTTGGGGTCGGTGTAGAGGCCGGAGGCGAAGCCCTGGATGCCCGGGTCCTCGTCGAAGGGGCCGCCGCCACGGACGGCGTCCCGCGCCCGGTCGGAGAAGGTCGCGATCCCGGTCCCGGCCATGTTCTTCTGAGTGGCCTGGACGAAGCGGGCGTCGTCGGCGATCTCGCCGAAGTTCCAGCCCTCCCCGTACAGGATGATCTTCTTCCCGTCGACGCCGTCCTTCTCGACCGTCAGCGCGTCGAGGGCCTTGCGGACGGCGAGGATGTTCGCCTTCGGGTGGTGGCCCATGAGGTCGAAGCGGAAGCCGTCGACCTTGTACTCCTTGGCCCAGGTGACGACCGAGTCCACGACGAGCTTGCCCATCATGGCGTTCTCGGGTGCGGTGTTGGCGCAGCAGGTGGAGGTGGCCACGGTGCCGTCGGCGAGGAGCCGCTGGTAGTAGCCGGGCACGATCCGGTCCAGGACGGACTTGCTGTCCTGGCCGCTCGCGACGGTGTGGTTGTAGACGACGTCCATGACGGTGCGCAGTCCCGCGCCGCTCAGGCCCTGCACCATCTGCCGGAACTCGACCGTGCGGCGCGTGCCCTCCGGGTCGGAGGCGTACGAGCCCTCCGGGACGGTGTAGTGCAGCGGGTCGTAGCCCCAGTTGAACGCGTCCTTCGGGGCAGCCTTGGTGACGCAGGCCTGCTGTTCCTCGGAGTCCGGCGCGTACGCCGTGAGGTCGCAGGCGGGCACGGCCTGGTCGGACTTCCTCTCCGGGATGGTGCCGATGTCGAAGGCGGGCAGCAGGTGGACGTACGACGTGCCACCGTCCGCGAGCGACTTCAGGTGCTTCATGCCTGCCGATTCGCGGTCGGTGAAGCCCAGATAGCCGCGGGCCGAGAAGTCGCGGATGTGCAGCTCCTGGATCTGGGCGTCGCGAAGCGGCACGGCGGCCGGCTTCTTCAGTCCGGCCCAGCCCTTGGGGGCGAGCTTCGGGTCGGCCAGGTCGACGACGAGGCTGCGGGCCGAGTCGGTGGTGAGTGCGGTCGCGTACGGGTCGGTGACCTTGTTGGTGACGAGCTTCTGGATGCTGGGCGCCCAGACGGTCACGGCGTACCGGTACGGCTTTCCGCGCCAGCTCGACGGTCCGGTGACCGACCAGACGCCGGAGGTGCCGTCGCGGCGCATCGGGACCGTCTTCCCGTCGAGTTCGAGGGAGACCTTCTGTGCGGTCGGCGCCCAGACGGAGAGCGACGGACGGCCCTCGCGGAACACCGGGCCGAGAGCCGCGTCCTGCGCCTTCCCGCCGTACAGGTCGTCGAGGACTCCGGCGATCTGCACCCCGGTGGCGGTGAGTACCGCGCCGTTGGCGGCGCGCTGGGTGGCGACGAGCTGGCCCTTGAGCGCCTCGCGTACGCGGTCGCGGTCGCGCGGGTCGACGGTGTAGGCGGTGTAGTCCTTCAGGTGCGGGAACTTCGCCTTCTGCACGTCACTCAGCTGCGACTTGGCCAGCCGCAGCCAGCGGGCGTCGCCGGTCAGGGCTCCGTCCTTGACGGCCAGGGAGCCTTCGCGCGAGGAGAGCAGCTGGCTGGAGGCAGCGGCGTCGCTGCCCTTCCAGGCGAGGGTGTGGGCGTCGATCCAGACGGCGTGGGACTTGGTGAGGTCGAGGGCCGCGCCGCCGCCCTTGGGCTGCGGGAGGAGGTACTTCTCCTGTCCGGCGAGCAGCCACACCTCGTGGCCGTTGGCCTTGAGGTCGAGCGACTGGTCGGCGGGGAGGTCCTTCTCGTCGCCCTTGTGCACGATGTAGCTGAGCGAGGTGGCCCCGGGGGCGAGCGGCACTTCGAAGACGGCGCCGTACGCGTCGGTCCGTACGGGCTCCAGCGGCCTGGACCAGTCGGTGGGGTTCGCGGCCCCGGTCCAGGTGTGCAGGCCCCAGCCGGTGTGGTTCCCGTCGGCGCGCTTGTAGTGGAGAGTCGCCTTGCCGGTGTCCTGGGGAGGGTAGGCACCCTCGGGCGCGCTGGTCCTGACCTCCGGCTTGCCCTGCTCGATCCACACCTCGCCGGTCTTGGTGAGGTCGATGGAGCGGTCGGCGTCGACGTCCTTCACACCGTCCTTGTCGACGGCGATGAAGCCGACGGACGAGGCGCCCGGCTTGAGCTTGACCCAGGCGAAGGCGCCGTAGGCGTCGCGACCGGAGAAGGGTTTGCCCGCGGGCCATGTCGTCCCCTCGCCGTCGGCGATGTCGCCCCAGGTGTACAGGCCCCAGTCGGCGTAGTCGCCGTCGGCGCGCTTGTAGTGGACGACGGCGTAGTCCCGCTGGACGGCGGTCGGGGGCTGCTCCACGGGCGCCGCACCGCTCGTGGTGGCGGCTGCGGCGCTCGCCGTGCGGCCCTTGCTGTCGACGACGACGGCCTTGTAGCGCAGGGCGGTTCCGGCCGGAGCGGTGATGTGCTGGGTGACCTTGTAGGGGGCGTGGTCGGCGGTGCCGAGGGTGCGCCATGCGCCGTTGCCCACCTGGGCGGCGAAGACGACCCGGTTCAGCTGCCCGCCGTCGACGTCCGCGGAGATCTCGACCGTGCCGGTGGCGCCGGCGGCCGGGGCCTTCAGGGTGAGGGACGGCTCGGCGGAGGGGGCGGCGAGGGGCTGCTCAGCGCGCAGCACCAGCGACGACAGCGCCGGTACGGTGACGGTGATCCTGCCGTCGGTGGCGCGGACCGCGCCGGAGCCGCCGTACAGGACACGGAAGTCCGCCGCGTCCACCGGCAGTGTCACGGTCTTCTCGGCGGCCGCGTTGTTGACGGCGACGACGTACTCGCGCTTCGTCTTCGCGTCCGTACGGGAGAACGCGTACACGGATTCCTTGGCGTACCGCTCCTGCTGGATGCCGTCGCGCAGCGCCGGGTGCTCACGGGTGAGCTTCGAGAGCGCGGCGATCGACCGGTAGACCGGGTGCGTGGTGTCGTACGCGTCGTCGGCGTGTGTACGGTCCGTGCCGAGCTGGTCGTCGTCCAGGTAGTCGGGGGTCTTCGAGGCGAAGAGGGTCTGGCGGGCGTCCTTGTCGCCGCCCGCGCCGGTGAAGCCCTGCTCGTCGCCGTAGTACACGACCGGGTTGCCCCGCGAGAAGAACATCAGCTCGTTGGCGAGCCGGGCCCGCTTCAGCAGCTCGGCATCGCTCGCGCCCGGGTTGTCCTGCTTGAGGAACGTCCCGATGCGGCCCATGTCGTGGTTGCCGAGGAAGGTCACCTGCTCGTAGGCGTTGGCCTTGTCGGTGGTGTAGCGGTAGTCCTGCGCGAAGAGCTGCGCGAGCTTCGCGGAGTCGGCACCCTGCGAGGCGTAGGCGCGGGCGGCGTCCTGGAAGGGGAAGTCGAGGGTGGAGTCGAGCCTGCCCCGGGTCACGTACGGCGCGGTGATCGCCGGGTCGGCGGAGTAGACCTCGCCGAACATGAAGAAGTCGTCGCGGCCGTGGTCCGCGGCGTAGGCGTCGAGGGCGGTGGCCCACTGGGTCCAGAACTCGGTGTTGACGTGCTTGACGGTGTCGATGCGGAAGCCGTCGATGTCGAAGTCGCGGACCCAGCGCTGGTAGATCTTCTTCATGCCCTCGACGACCTCGGGACGCTCGGTCCACAGGTCGTCGAGGCCGACGAAGTCACCGTGCCCGGAGGACTCGCCGGCGAAGGTCGAATCGCCCCGGTTGTGGTACATCGTGGGGGCGTTGAGCCAGGACGGGACCTTGACGTTCCTCTTGGCTTCCGGCACGACGGGCGTGCGCGGGAAGGAGTCCCGGTCGGTCCGCGGGAAGGGCTTCGAGCCGTCGGCGTAGTCGGCGTCGTCGAAGGGGACGCCGTCTTTCGTGAGGTAGGGGAAGGCGCCCTTGGAGAGGTAGCCGTACGACTTCTCCTGGTAGTCGACGACGTCGGCGGTGTGGTTGGTGATGACGTCGAAGAAGACCTTCATGCCCTTGGCGTGGGCCTTGTCGATGAGCTTCTCCAGGTCGGCGTTGGTGCCGAAGTGCGGGTCGACCTGGGTGAAGTCGGTGATCCAGTAGCCGTGGTAGCCGGCCGACGCGTCCTTGCCCTCGCCCTGCACGGGCTGGTTCTTGAAGATCGGCGCCAGCCAGATGGCAGTGGTGCCGAGGCCCTTGATGTAGTCGAGGCGCTGGGTGAGGCCCTTGAGGTCGCCGCCCTGGTAGAAGCCCTTGTCGGTGGGGTCGTAGCCGGTGGTGAGGCGGGAACCGGTCAGTCCGCCGCGGTCATTGGCGGCGTCGCCGCTCGCGAACCGGTCCGGCAGCACGAAGTAGAACTGCTCCCGGGTCAGATCGTGCCGTGCGGGCTCCGCGGCGAGCTTCGCGTCGGACGGAGGTGCGGGGGGTTTCGCGGCGGCCGCGACCGGTACGGCGGGCGCGAACGCGGCGCAGACGGCCGCGGCCAGGGTGGCCGCGACCGCTCTGCGCCGGCGCTGCGCGGGCGGGCGTATCACAAAGGTCTCCTCGTCTGGTGCGGATGGGTGGGTGGTTGCGGGGAAGCGTGCCGCTCCACGTCGCGCAGCCGGTGTGTCCGTCCTCGGTCTCCCCCAGAGCTTCGCCTGGGGGTGCCCCCAACGGGCTCCTGTGGAGCCCGTCCGGCGATCGAGGGGTTCGGGGGCGGGGTGGGGCAAGAACCTCAGCCGCCGCAGTTCCTCGCGCCCGCGTGCAGCGCGACCGCTGTGTTCGGGCCGAGTGTCCGCGTGAACTGGCCCGCGCTGTTGACCGTCACGCCCGTGCCCGACTGCACGTCGCAGTAGGTACCGGCCGGGAGCGAGGTCTGGAACGTACGCGTCAGCGAGGACGACTCGTGGTTGATGGCCACGTACGCCTTGGCGCCGCGTCCGAAGGCGATCGCGTCCGCGCCGTTGTCCCACCAGTTGGTGACCGCCTGGCCACGGGCCTGGTTACGGAAGGCGACCATCGAGGAGATCTCGCGCCACGCGTGCTGGCACTTCCAGCCGTCGCTGTAACAGGCGTTCACCGTGCCGCCGTTCGGCGGGCCCGCGTCCTTGTCGGACCATTCGTAGCCGGAGTGGACGTCCGGGGAGCCGTACGGCCAGGCGAGCATGAAGACGTTCGCCAGGGTGTAGTTGGCGCCGTCCTTGTAGTTGAGGGTGTCGCCGCCGCGCTCGGTGTCGTGGTTGTCGACGAAGACGGCGGACTGGCCGCTCGCCATGTAGCCCCAGCCCTCGCCGTAGTTCTTCAGATAGGCGAGGTTCTCGTTGTTGAAGACCCGCTTGAGGTCACGGGCGTAGCGGAACTCCTGCACGTCGCCGTTCCCGAGGTACTCCGTCGGCTGGACGGCCTCACCGGCCCCGTAGATGGCCTCCTGCTTCCAGTACACGCCCGGGTTGCCGAGCTTCGCCTTGATCGCGGCGAGGTCGGCGGCGGGCATGTGCTTGGCGGCGTCGATCCGGAAGCCGTCGACGCCCAGCGACAGGAGGTCGTTCATATAGCCCGCGATCTTGGTGCGGACGTACTCCTCGCCGGTGTCGAGGTCCGCGAGCCCGACCAGCTCGCAGTACTGGACGTTCACGCGGTCCTGGTAGTTGGTGATGTGCGCGGTGCAGTCGTCCATGTCCCAGGACGCGTACAGGCCGGGGTAGTCGTACTTCGTGTACGGCGAGCCGCCGGTGCCCGTCCCGGAGCCCGCGGCCATGTGGTTGATGACGGTGTCGGCGACGACCTTGACGCCTGCCGCGTGGCAGGCATTGACCATGTTCGTGAAGGCGGCGCGGTCGCCCAGCCGCCCCGCGATCTTGTAGCTGACGGGCTGGTAGGAGGTCCACCACTGCCCGCCCTGTATGTGCTCCTGGGGCGGCGAGACCTGGACGTACCCGTATCCGGCCGGTCCCAGGGTGTTGGTGCACGCCTGGGCGACCGAGTCGAAGCGCCATTCGAAGAGGACGGCGGTGACGTCCTTGGTGCCGGGGGGGGGGGGGGGGGGGGGGGGGGGGGGGGGGGGGGGGGCGGGGGGGGGTGGGGGGGGGGGGGGGGGGAGGGAGGGGGGACGGCGCGAGAGAATAGGGGGGGGAGGGGGGGGCGGGAGGGGCGC
>NZ_JBWKDT010000067.1:0-24386 GCF_056435785.1 Streptomyces sp. NPDC043870 | reverse complement strand
AACACGCCGCAACGACGCGCACAGAAAAGCCGATCACGGCCACTGTCAACCATCAGCTGGGACCGAAGTGTCAAGCATCTCCCGGGACCGGACACGGGCCGAGGCTGATCTGCGGTAAGAGTTTCTCTACTTGATCAAGGCGGCTCGCTCCGCTCGCCGCGCGCGGCCCCGGCTCGCCGCCGGGCCCGACGCTCTTGTCTCCGCCCCGCTCCGGGCCCGGCTACGCCGGCCGCGCGGCTGTAGCGAGCACACCCGAGCGGTGGACGGTAGCCCGCGATGGCTGGGCCCGGTCGGCTCCACGGCTTTAGGCAGCCACCATGGGGCGAGCCTCGAAGATCGGGGCCCACATCGGGCTATTGCGGGCAGGTCCAGAGACTGCCCGATTCGCGACCAGCGTACGGGCCCCGATCTCTCGCCCCATGGCAGGTCCAGCCCAAAGCCGCTCCCGCCGACCTCATCGGGCCCGTGTGCGATCGTCACGCCTCCCAGGTACGTTGAGCCGTCAGCCGAGGGGGAACGCTCGCGAGGGAGCGCCCCGCAACGCGTGGCTGCGGGGCGCCGATCCACTTTCACAACGAGCCCTAGTGGGGTTTTAGTCGACCGTCTGCCCGTCGTACATACCGCCCCTGCAGGTCGGGAGCACGGGCGTCGACCGATCGATCGTTCCGCCGCCGTCCGTGCACTCACCCGGGGTGACGCTGGCCGGGGTGACGCTGCCGGCGGTGGCGGTGGCGGTGGCGGCGCCTGTGAGGCCGAGTCCGGCGAGGGCTGCCGTGGCGAAGACTGTGGCGAGGATTCGTCGAATGCGCATTTGGTTCGCCTTTCACAGATTGCCTCGGTTGGGGCACTAGCCAGCTTGATCTTCACCCATATGGGTGGCACGTCATGTTGGGCCATTCGGGTGAAAGTGTTGTCGGGTGCGGGGTCGGTGACGCGACCCGTCAGAGCGGATGGAAGCCCGTGCCGCATCCGTGCCAGAAAGAGCGGATCCCAGCGGTCAAGAGCAGTCAAGCGCGACGCCTCGCGATTAATCACCAGAGGCCGTTTGCGCTGGTCAGCGTCAACCCCCTCCGTGACGGCCCGGTGATTCCCAAGCTCAGAGCGCGGGTTCGATTCCCGTCACCCGCTCCACGACGAAGGCCCAGGTCATAGACCCGGGCCTTTCTTGTTGTCTGGACCACGTGGTCCGCGACCTGAACTCCCCACGAGGTCTGGGCGTTCAAGACGCACGGGACGATGTCGCGGTCGGTGGACAGCCGTTGACATACGCCTTGAAGGGCGAGGCGGGTCGTGTCCAGGCGTCGCGCCTGCGCTTCGATGAGCTCGAACACCTCGGCGCGGGTGGAGTGCGAATCGTCTTTGGCGTAGAGCCCCTGAGGCAGGGACACGCCGTTGCGCTCAAGGTGGCACCGCAGTTGCAGTCCCTGCCACAGGAAGTGGCCGTGATCACCCTCGAGACCGCCGTCCCGAATCCGGAATACGTGCTTGCCCTCTTCGAATCCGACATGTCGAGGTCGCCAGCCTCGTCGGCGTACATGCATATCCTGGCCACCTATCCCCTGTGGCGGGGTCACGATCGCTGGTCATGTGCTGATGGATCAGCGCGGCCCGGGAGCTGCTGTGTCCCATACGAGTCATCAGCTCCCGCGTGCTGACCCCGGCCGTGGAGGCGCCGGCCTATTGCCCGTGTGCGCAGGTCATGGACGTGCCGCCCTTGAGGCTAAGCGGTTCCGAGGGCATCACGCAGGAGCGAGACAGCCTGGTCCACGGCTGCTCGGGTGGCCCTGGTCTGGCTGAGTGAGTTGATCATCATGAAGTCGTGCACCGCGCCGTCGTAGCGCACCGTGGTGACCGGGACGCCTGCTGCGCGCAGCTTGGCGGCGTAGGCCTCGCCCTCGTCGCGCAGCACGTCGGCCTCGTCCACGATCAGCAGGGCGGGCGGCAGGCCCGCGAGCTGCTCGGTGGTGGCGTGGTTGGGAGAGGCGGTGATCTCCCCGCGCTGCTTCGGGTCGGTGGTGTAGGCGTCCCAGAACCACTCCATGGCCTTGCGGCTGAGGTAGTAGCCGCTCTCGAATTCTTCGTAGGACTTGGTGTCCATGGCCGCGTCCGTGACCGGGTAGTACATCGACTGCTGCACGAACGTGACGTCACCGCGCTCCTTGGCCATCAGGGCAAGCGCGGCTGTCATGTTCCCGCCGACCGAGTCGCCGGCCACCGCCATGCGCCGGGCGTCCAGGCCTTTGGACGCTCCCTCGCGCTCGATCCACTGTGCGGTGGCGTAGCCCTGCTCGATGGCCACGGGGTAGTGGGCCTCCGGTGAGGCTGTGTACTCCACGAAGGCCACCGCCGCGCGGACACCGACCGCCAACTCCCGTACCAGGCGGTCATGGGTGGCGGCGTTGCCCAGCACCCAGCCGCCGCCGTGCATGTACAGCACGACGGGCAGTGTCCCCGTGGTGCCCTGCGGTTTGACTATGCGCACCCGTACGTCGCCCACGGAGGCCGGTACGGTGATCCACTCCTCGTCGACCGGCAGCTTGTCGACCGGCGCGGCCTGCAGGTCGTCGAGGACCTTGCGTGCTTCGACTGGCTTCAGCTCGTACAAGAACGGATGGTTCGAGGTCGCGTCGGCCAGCTCCTGCGCCGGACGCTCCAGGACGATCGAGGCGGATTGAGCAGTCATGACAATGCTCCCTGGCAATGCTGAGAAGCCCAGGGTGAAGAGCAGCGGGCGCGTGATGACCGCCCTGGGGCGTCGGCGCCGCCGCACGCCCGGGCTGTGGGCCGAGCCCCTGGTCAAGCCCTCGATGGGGCGATACACCCATCCTAGTCGCGCGCCATGCCACCCTCGACTTCGGACGCCGGCCAGCGGAAGCCGAGGAGGTTACAGCGACCCGCGGAGGCAGGCATGTGTCAGCACCCGGCTGACCACCTCGCCTGGGGCGCGCTCTCGCGCCAGATCCGTGCCAGGTAGAGCGGATGACCACGGTCGAACAGGAGCTTCAAACCGGCTGCCTGGACTCATGCCTGAGCACATCGCTGCGGGTCATCGCCCGTACGGCTCCGCAATGCTGAACATCCGGCGGGCCATGGTGCGCAGCCCTCTTACGGTGCCCCAGGACACGATTGCCACGGAGAGCACCAGCGAGATGATCCACACGGCCATCGCGGCATCGCGGAGCGCCGCGAAGACGACGCCAGCGACCGCCACCACCAGCGGTGCCAGCAGCACCTGGGCCCGGCCCGCCGGCGTCCGACGGGCTCGCGCACGGAGCGCCTCAGCGTGTGGCCGGTGTGACGAAGATCGTAGAAGCGGAAGCTGTCGGGTACGCCGGCCTCGGCCCGCGCCCTCCTCCACCTGCGGCCGAAGCTGGAGCGGCGGAACGGCTTGCCCTTCTCCCCCACGAACAGCAGCCCGTCCGGACCCTTCTCCGCGTACCACTCCCGGTGGCTCCGCAGGTCGGTGCTGCCGGAGTGCACCACGCCAATCTGCGCGGGCTCTTACGGATGAAGGTCTGTTTTCGACCTACCGTTGGCCTATTTCGCTCATGCTCCTCCACGGCACCTTCACCGTGGGTAGCGTTCCCGTCACATGCCGCCGCGCGGTCTGTCCGCGGGGGTCCCGGCATCCGACAGCACGCACTGATGAGGAGTGAGCGCAGCGATGGCCAATGTGGAGATCTCCCTGAAAGAGTCCATGACATCGATCACGGGGGCGCTGGGGGTGGCGCTCGTTGACTACACGAGCGGGATGGCTCTGGGCACGCTGGGGGGCGGCAAGGATCTCGATCTGTCGGTGGCAGCGGCCGGCAACACGGACGTGATTCGCGCCAAGACCCGCACCATGGAGCACCTCGGGATCAAGGACGACATCGACGACATCCTGATCACCCTCGGCAGCCAGTACCACCTGATCCGGCTCCTGAAGGGCCGAGGGGGCAACGGCCTCTTCCTCTACCTCGTCCTCGACAAGGCCAACGCCAACCTGGCCATGGCCCGGCACCAGTTGCGGCGCATCGAGGCGGACCTCGAGTTGTAGTGCGGTGACGATCCTCTCGCTTCCGGCTACCCACGAATTGAAAGTATCTTCAATTCGCGAGATCCCGATGAGGTCAACCCTCTGAAAGGGGCCGCCCGGAGGCGGGAGGGTCGGTTGGTAAGCGTCAAGTCACGGGAGCGATCACATGCAGGTACCGCTGTACCAGGCAAAGGCGGAGTTCTTCCGCATGCTCGGGCATCCCGTCCGCATCCGGGTGTTGGAGCTCCTGCAGAACGGCCCGGTGCCGGTACGCGATCTACTGACAGCGATCGAGATCGAACCGTCCAACCTGTCCCAGCAGCTGGCCGTGCTGCGGCGGTCGGGAATCGTGGTGTCGATACGCGACGGCTCCACCGTCAGCTACGCGCTCGCCGGCGGTGACGTCGCGGAACTGCTGCGCGCGGCCCGCCGCATTCTCACCGAATTGCTCGTCGGGCAGCATGAACTGCTCGAGGAACTCCGGCAGGCCGACGTGTGAGCCCAATCGGCCCCAGGGCTGTCAGGCTCTTTGAGGCGTGATCCGCTGTGACGGACACCAGGAGGAGTCTTTCACGGGCCATCTTTCGTGATCACGAAGGACAGCCCCGCCGGTGGCGCGACGCACCAGGGTGGGCAGTGGCCACCAGGCCGGCGTATGCCCGGCCGAGTTGGACGCGCTGTCCGGCCAGGACGAATCCGCCGACGGCGCTGACGGTCCGCTCGGCGATCTGGGGTGCGGACGGCGGCTGAGAAGCTACATGCGCGAGAACAGTCCGAGGGGGCACCATATGACGCCGCAGGGAACCATCACGGTAGAGCACATGGACGGCTCGGCCGCAGCGCAGGCTGAGGACGCGTTCAGGCTGATCTATGCCGACGTGTTCGCGGAACCGCCGTACAACGAGACCGCTGACGACGTCGCAGCCACCTTCCGGCGCTTTCGCTCCCAGACCCGTAAGCGCACTCTTCGCGCCGCCCTGGCCCGTACCGAGGACGGCGAGCCGGTCGGCATGGCATACGGGTACCCGGTCGAGCCCGACACAGGGTGGTGGGACGAACTGACCGAGCCCGTGCCCGACGACATGCGGCGCGAGGACGGGCACCGCACCTTCGGCCTCATGGAACTTGCCGTACGCGGACCCTGGCGCGGGCAGGGTGTCGCGCGGCGTCTGCACGAGACGCTGCTCGATGTCATCGAGGCCGAACGGGTGCTGCTGAACGTCCACCCGGACAGCAAGGCAGCGTCGGCCGCCTACCAGGCGTGGGGCTACCGCAAGATCGGCGAGGCGCGCCCGTGGCAGGGCCCGGACCTCTATGACGTCATGCTGCTCGACCTGCGCACATGACGACCGCGTACAAGCGGACGCGCATTGAAGGGGACGCCCTCTGTGGCTGGGGCGGTCGGCCCCACGGCTTGGGCCCTGGTCGCCGCCCGCGCCCCAGGCAAGGCCGAACAGGTTCTTGTGCGTCGTCATGGCAGCAGTCCGCCACTTGGACCGCAGGACGCCGGTGCCGGAAACCGGTGGGCCGCGTTCCCTGCGCCGTATCCCCTCGCGGGCAGCCGCACGAGCGATCGGCCGGACAGCTCCTGGCAGGTGCCGTCCTCCCGACAACATGCGGATCCACACCGGGAAATGAGCAACGGAGTCCCCTGCTATGGTGCGCCGATGTCATCGATCAAGCAGTTCCAAGTCACCTTCGACTGCGCAGAACCTGAACGCGTCGCTCGTTTTTGGTGCGAGGTGTTGGGGTACGTCGTATCGCCGCCGCCGCAGGGGTTTGCTACTTGGGACGATTTCGACGGCTCCCGGCCTCCTGAGGATCAGGGTTCATGGTTCGCCTGCGTCGATCCCTCAGGTGTGGGCCCGCGACTGTTCTTTCAGCGCGTTCCCGAAGGCAAGGTCGTCAAGAATCGGCTGCATCTTGACGTGCGGGTCGGCACCGGGCTCGTGGGTGAAGAGCGCCTGGCCGCGCTTGAGGCCGAGTGCGCACGACTGGTCCCGCTCGGCGCGGTACGCGTGCGACTGCTGTATGACGGCAACGATTCGTGCATCGTGATGCAGGACATCGAGGGCAACGAGTTTTGTCTCGACTGAGCATCCTCCGAGCCGGCGAGGTGGGGAGCGGCATCGCGGTGTGAATGCCCCGAGCACGCAGTTGGAGCCGTCATGGGCCGGTCGTCGTCAAAGGGGCGGAGCTCGAACATGGCCCGGTTGCCTCCTGGGTGAGGTGCGTAGCTGTCCCTCACAGAGAGTCACACTCTCGCCCAGCCCGCTCCGGCGCCCAGAGGGGCCACATTCGCCCACGGGTCATTTTCGCAGGTCACTGCGGATAGACCGGGCATCATGAAGCAAGCCGACCGCCATGACGGAACGATCTGCCTCGGACGCGGTCACAGCCGGGCGTGCCAGTCCCGCTCCAGATCGCCTGGGTCGAATACGCTGCGAAGACGTCCAGTCTGGCGTCCGTGATGACGCGTACGCACAAGGCAATGCCACCTGGTGGCGGCCCTCCGCGTCGGCCCGGACGGCGCAGCTGCCGGAGCAGGAAGGGGTGTGCCATGAGGTCCCCAGGCGTGCACCTACGGGAGATCACCGACGACAACCGGGATGCCGTACGTGCCCTCCGCGTCCGACGTGACCAGAAGCAGTTCGTCGCCTCGGTGTCCAAGTCGCTCAAGGAGGCGGCAAAGACTCCGGAGGCCAATCCCTGGTACCGCGCCGTGTACCGGGGCGACGAGCCAGTCGGCTTCGTGATGCTGTCGTGGAAACCGCCGGCTGGTCCTTTCAAAGGGCAGCACTTCCTCTGGCGCCTCCTCGTCGACAAGCGGTACCAGAGGCGAGGGATCGGCCGAGAGGCGCTCACGCAGATCGCCGCCCTGGTTCGCGCGGACGGCGCCACCGAGCTGCTGACCAGCTACGAGCCCGGCGACGGCGAACCGTGGCCCTTCTACCAGAAGTTCGGGTTCGAGCCCACCGGGGAGATCGACGACGGCGAGATCGTTCTGCGGCTCACCTTCCCCGCTGGGTGAGCTCGTACGGGAAGCCGCGGACGGTTCTGACCTCTGGTGGTCACATGACCAAGAAACTTGTGGCAGTGCCGACGATGGAGTCCGCTCCCCCGGCGCCAGAGGTGACTCAAGGCCCGGACCGTCGCCTCGCTCGTTCCCGCAAGGAGCGGACTTCGAGGCCTGGGTCGTGCCCGTCCGGAACACAGGGGGTGGGGACAGTGCCTTTGACGAGTGCCGCGCATGAGTGGATCCGGTCCGTGCCCCACGCGCGTGTCGTCTCCCACGGGCTCGTAGGAAGAGCAAGTAGCCGGCCGGGCGTGGCCTTTCGCCTCGCCCGGCCGGTGCAGCTCAGAACTGCACCGCACCACCGCCCGACCTGGAAACACACGTGGCGGGTGCTCAGTCGCCGCACCCGCCATCGTGGCTGACCTTCGGTATCTCGGCTCAGGTCAGAACAGTGCCTGCCTATCGGGGTCCGGAGTGTGAATGCCGGTCACCGTCTGTCGCGGGCGGGACGCTCTGCTCGTACTGGAAGACGTTGTGCGGGTCGTACTTCGCCTTGATCTCGCGCAGCCGGTCGAAGTTGTCTCGCCAGTAGGCGGTCTCCCAATCCTGCTGCCCGATGTTCGGCACGTTGACGTAGGCGCCGTTCACGTAGGGCCGCAGCGCCTGGCTGAACTCGGCGATCCAGGTCTGGGCCACTGGGGTGAGCGGGTCGCAGACGCCTGGCTCGTCACTGCGCTTCCCCCAGCCGACGCCGGGCTCGGAGTAGAAGAGCGCGTCGCGATGCGGGAACGCGGTACCGCCGCGGGGGCTCTTCCTGACGGCCCCGCCGAAGGCCTGCACGAAGAAGTTGCTGTCATCCGTCGGGGCGTTCTGAACGAACGAGGCGACCAGGTCGATCGCCTCACTCGGGAACGGCTTTCTGGAGAACTGCGAGAAGAACTTCCAGTTCGCAGGTTCGAGCTCGATCGGAATCTGGAATCCCGCGTATACGTCGCCCCAGTTACCGACCTGAACTGTGACTTCGGGGCTGTCGATCGACAGGATCGGGTCCAGCAACTCCTTCGCCTCTTCCGGCGTTCCTTCGGCGAGAACCCCGAACAGGAAGATCTGGTTTCTGTGGATCTCGAGCTGGGTTCCGAGGCGGTCGTCGATGAACGGTGCCGTACGCTGATACGCCTCGAAGATGGCAGCGAGGTCGTCGATACCCGTCCACGTCGCCTGCAGATAAGCGACGCTCTTCAGCGGAGCCAGTTTGTAGGTCAGTGACGTGACGATCCCGTAGTTGCCGTTCCCCGCCCCGCGGAGCGCCCAGAGCAGGTCCGAGTTGTGGTGCCGATCCACCTGGATCACCTTGGCGCAGTCGTCGCCCGACGCGACGACGATCTCGGCACCCACGAGGCTGTCGCAGGCCATGCCGAGCCAGCGGGTGAGGAAGCCGAAGCCGCCGCCGAGCGTCGCACCGGACAGGCCTACGCTGCCTTCCGTTCCGGTGGTCACCGCGAAGTCCTGCTCCGCGAGCGTGGTCACCGCTTCCAGCTGGTTGAGCCCGGAGCCGACTGTCGCGATGCGCTCGTCGGCGTCGATGTGGACGGACTTCAGCTCGCTGATGTCGATCACGAGGCCGTTGTCCACGTTCGACCAGCCCTCAAGGGCGTGCCGGCCGCTCCGCACCCGCAGCGCGACGTCGTTCTGCCGCGCCCACGTGAGGGCGTTGACCACGTCCTGGGTGTTCTGGGCGAAGACGATGACCAGCGGATAGTGAGAGAAGAGCTGGTCCCAGCCGAGGCGCGCGTCCGTGTAGTTGGGGTCTTGGGGGCGGACGATGCGGCCGGTCAGCTCCGCCGGCTCACATTTCGGGCCTCCGGGCCTTTTGCTCGCGGCGCTCGCGACCGTGGCGCCTGCGACCGCAATACCCGGGACGGCGACCGCGCCGGCACCTGCGGCCGCCGTCGCCTTGAGCAGGCCGCGACGAGAAAAGTCGTGCATGGTCCATATCCTCTCGACCGGGCTGCGCCCGCATTCGACTAAGGCAAATCTTGTCCGCCAGTTGGCGCGTGAAATCCTTTGTGGACATTCCCTGCGACCCGCACAGTAACAGGTGACCATGGCGGTTTTGCCCGACACGCTAATCGAGGGTGGCGACGACGGGCCGAATGAGGATGCGTACGGGGTGGGCATGAATTAGCCCAGCCGGGTGGACCCGGCGGGGGCTTGATGTTCGCATTGTCGGAGTGATGGTTATTCTGTTGCGACTTCGGCGACCGCTGTGCACGCGCCGGACTTTTCGACATGCGCGGCGTCCAGTGGTGGGTGCACCGCCGAAGCAGGCTCATTCTTCTTGGTCCGAATCCACCGGCTTGATGTCTGCGGATAACACTTCCAGGCATTGTCCTGGCTCATGCGCAGGACGGCACGGCCGAGTTGGGGAAGCCGCCGGAAATACCCGCAGGTCGATTCCTGCCCGAGCAGACCACCAGTGCCGCAACTTCAAACCGGCAGTTGCCGTGCCGACCGCAGGCCGGGCCGGGCTGACACGCTACGGTGACCTGCGTCATACCTGCTGTCGTGAAAGGAATCGCCCGGCACGGGTGCGGGACGTGGAATCCATGCTGGGGCAGGAGCTTGCCCGGGCCCGAGAGGCCCGCTTCGAGGCGCTGATGCGCGTGGTGATGGAGCCGCTGCACCGATACCTGTGCGCCGGGCGGACGCCGGCGCGGTCGACGACGTCCTCGCGGAGACGATGCTGGTGCTCTGGCGCCGTCTTGATGACGTGCCAGGGCCAGGGGCGGATTCGAAGATCGACCCTGACGATGTGCTGCCCTGGTGTTACGGCGTCGCACGCGGTTGTCTGGCCAACGTGCGCCGGGCGGAGCGGCGTCGACTCCGGTTGGTGGAGCGGCTGGCCCGTACGGCACGGCCGCCGGGGCCCGCGGAGGCCGACCAGGCCGAACTGCACGCCGTACTCGGCACGCTCGGCAGCCTGGACCGTGAGGTGGTGCTGCTCTGGGCATGGGAGGGGCTGCCGCCGCGCGCGATCGCCGAGGTGACCGGGCTGACTCCCAACGCCGTCAGCATCCGGTTGCACCGGACGAAGAAGAAGCTTGCCGCGCTGCTCGACCGAAAGAACGGCGGCCCCGCTGGACATGGCACAGGTGAAGGAAGGAGCAACCGGTGAACAACGACGAACTGCTCGCCCGGCTGAGGGCCATCGACCCGGCTCGGACCTCTCACGCTCCCTCACCCGACCTCAACCGCCTCCTGGAGACCACCATGACCGCAGACACCAAAGCCCCGTCCACCAATGACGGCTCGGACGGACGCCGCCGACGCCTGGTGCTGGCCGCAGCAGCAGCCGCGGTACTCGCAACGGGAGGCGGCATCGCTTGGGGACTGGCGGCGAACGGCAGCTCGTCGCCCTCGGCATCCTCGCCGTCCAAGGCCGACCCGGTGACCCTGACCGTCCCGGAGGCGCCTGCCGCCAAGTGCGCCGCGGTCACAGTCGACGTACTGGGCAGCATGCAGACCGCGTTCGAGGGCACGGCGACCTCCGTCAAGGGCAACCAGGTCGAACTCCGCGTCGACCACTGGTACCGGGGCGGGGACGCCTCCGTCGTCCAGCTCCGGAACGAAACGGAGATGGTCCCGCTGCTCAGCGGGGTGGAGTTCACAGCCGGCCGGCACTACCTCGTCACCGCCAACGACGGCCGTGTCACCCTGTGCGGCTACAGCGCCGAGGCCGACCCGCAGCTGCGAGGCCTCTACGACAAGGCGTACACGCGGTGAGCACACCGGGGCGGCGATCGTTCCGTTGCTCACAGGGGCTTGCGGTCGAAGCCGGGTGGCCTGCCTCCGTAGCTGTCCCACCGGAGGCGGTGCGCTCCAGGCGCCCTACCGTGTGGCGTCGACGCCGTCGCCGCCCGGCATCCGCAGGTCCATCAGGATGATGTCCGGCTGCAGCCGCCCGCAGAGCACGACACCTTCCGGGCCGGAGGACGCCTCGCCGACGACGTCGAGGTCGGGTTCGGCGTTCAGCATCCCGCGAGCGGACGAGACCTGCGGCTTGAGCGACGGAGCCCGCCGGCCCGGCGGGCATCCCCTTTCCCCAACCGTGCGCGTCCCCCATTCTGGGGCCAGGCAGAGGTGGCGCCCGGATCCGGGGCATTCGGCGAAACGCCCTCGGCGGAGGGACGTCACGGATACCGGGCGGGCACGGGCACGACAGCCGGCGTTCTGATCCTCCAACAACACTGTGAGGACACTGTGTTGCTCATTCAGGACCAGGATTTCGTCCTGCTCAAGGACGGGCGGGTCCTCTCGGTGCACGGTCACTGCCACCCGCCGGACCACGTGGTCGGCGAGCTGGCCTTCGTACCGGCGTCCGGGGGCGACTACACCTTCTTCGGTTCCCGGTACCGGAAGGCGTACGTGGCGGAAGGCCGGGGCATGTCCGAACGCGATCGGGAGCGCGTCCGGTTCGAGACCGGCACCTGCTGCGGGCATACAGGCCTACGCCGAGAGACTGCTGGCCAACGCCCGGGACGAGGTCAAACAGGCTGATGCCAAGGCTTCGTTGCTCCTGGCGGCGTCCGGCGTCGCGCTGGGCGCGGTCCTGTCCGTCGCACTGTCCGAGGGCAAGTCGTTCGTGCCCATGGCCAACTCGGTGGAGTGGCTCTGGTGGACCGGTCTGGCCGCGGCGATCGCGGGTGTGGGGCTCCTCGGGTACGCGGTCTGTCCCCGTAACCGCCGCACGGCCGATGCCCCGGATCACCTCGTGGCCTACTTCGGTGATGTCGCGGAACACCCGAGGGCAACCCTGGAAGCACGCATCGCCCGCACGCTCCAGACCCCGACAGCCTCCTCGCTGGATCAGCTCTACGAGGTCGCCCGCATCGCCGCCTTCAAGTACGCGTTGATCCGCCGGGCTCTGTACCTGTTCGCCACCGCCGGCGTCGTGTGCACGGCAGGGCTGCTGCTCAACCTGGTGGTGTGACCTGCCGGGTACCTGCGGCACGCGAAGTTCCCGACAGGGCGGAACCTGTCATTCACCTCATCGGCTGCTTTGAAAAGGCCCGCATAAGAACGCCTAACACAATGACGCCGCCGCCCCCAAGCAGATTAAGACGCCCTCGAGCAGAGCGGGGCTACCGATGCTCGGGGCCCTTGGTCCGCTTGCTAGTTCTTGTTCAGTGTTCTGGTCACGCCTGCGACGACCGCCGTGGTGAGCATCCAGCCTGCGGCGATCAGCACGTACGCAAGCCACTGTGTGACTGGGGTTGTCCAGTGCCACGCCTCCCGCTGGCCCAGGCCGCCGATGGGGATCAACAGGTCGAGGGTGTAGGCGATCGGGTTGAACGGTTGCCCCTCTCCCGGTTTCGTCCGGGCCGGTGAGTGCGTGCTGAACACTGTCGAACCGATCGCGATCAGTGCCGTCAGCCACAGTCCGGCCAGCCAAGGGCGATAGCCGTAACCGACGGTGGCATCCATCAGGTACCCCCACGCCCGTGCGACTGGGTGCAGGGCGCGCCGTCGGTGGCGTTCTTTGGCCAGAAGGACCCGGCGCGCGTCGGCGTCATGTCCGACCTGGCGGTACCAGCCCGCAAGTTGCTCGTACGGTTGCGGGGCGTAGCCCCGGGAGCGGCGGATCCAGGTGATCCGGCCGGCCACGGTGTCCCAGACGGCGCCCTCCGTGGTGTCGATGGCGTTGTACGTGAAGCCGTCCAGCCGTATCTCCTGCGGCCAGCTGAACTCGGTGTCGTGCAGGACCCCGACACGAGCGTCCCGCATGTCCAGCGTTCCAGAGGGCAGTGCGCCGAACCGGACGTCGAGGTCACCGGCTTGGAGTCGCGCGCAATCCAGGGCCACGTCGGGATCGGCAAGAGTGGCGCCTTCGAACGTCATCAGGTCCCCGACCTGAACGCCTCGCAGACGTACCGTGGCCTGCGCGCTGATTCCGGTGGCGAGCAGACACCCGAAGGTCGCACGGTCCGCGAGCACGGAGGCACTGCCGTCAGGACTCTCGAGCCGCGCGCCTTCCATGAGGAGGCCGGTGCGCAGTTCAGCGCCCAGGAGCACGGTTTGCCCGCGAGCGAGGAACCCGTCCCGGCACAGGAGGGCGCCCTCGATGACGGCGTCGCTGGCGTTCAAGGCCTCCGAGTTCTCCGGTGGTCGCAGACTCGCGCCGCAGAGGTCGAACTCGCCGGTTATCCGAGCGTTGACGACAGCGACTTTGCCGTCCTCGACCAGCGCGCGACGGAGATCGAACTGACCGTCGATCCGGGCCGACCTGGCGTCGATACCCGGCACCCGAGTACCGGCCATCCGGATCATTCGGGTCGATGCCCCGGAGAGTCGGACCTGCTCTTCGAGCCAGCAACCGTCGAGGCAGAGTGGGCTCAGGACCTCCGCCCCCTCCAGGTCGATGCGTCCGGTGATCCGCGCCCCTGCGAGCCGCAGCGCGGCAACCGCATGCGTGGAACGGTCATTACCCCTTAGCAGTAGACCGGTCACCACGGTGGCCCGCACTGAACGCTCCGGTCCCCAGCCATCGCCTTCCGCTGGATCGTCCTCAGCGGAGGAGCCGGTGCGCAGGTCCACCCAGCGTCCCTCGGGGAAGGCATCCCACAACTCACGTTCCGTCGGCGTCAGCTCGTCGTATATCAGCACGAGCGCACACTAGTGATCAGCAGACGGGTAACCCAATGAGATGGATCGGTGCTGATGCCCGTGACTACATGGCGAGTTGAGCATTCATCGCATAGTGGGGACATCGCCGTGGATAGTGTCCGATGACCTGTGGGAGCGGATCGAGCCGCTGCTGCCGAGGCGGGAGCGCCGGTTTCGGTATCCGGGCCGCAAGCCACTGCCGGACCGGCAGGTGCTGTGCGGGATCCTGTTCGTGCTGTACACCAGCACCCAGTGGGAGAACCTGCCCAAGGAGCTGGGCTTCGGCTCGGGCATGACCTGCTGGCGCAGGCTGAGGGACTGGAACGATGCCAATGTCTGGCAGCGGCTGCACGAGGTGCTGCTCGCAGAGCTCAATGCGGCATCGCGGCTGGACTGGTCCCGCTGCGTGATCGACTCCAGCCATGTCAGAGCGCTGAGAGGAGGGAGCCACACGGGTCCGTCGCCGGTCGATCGGGGCCGGGCCGGCTCCAAGCACCATCTGATCACCGACGGCTACGGCACCCCGCTCGCAGTCCTCCTGACCGGCGGCAACCGCAACGATGTCACCCAGCTGTTGCCGCTGCTCGACGCAATCCCGCCCGTCCGTGGCCGCGTCGGCCATCCCCGCCGGAGACCCGACTCGCTCTTCGCCGACCGTGGCTATGACCACGACGTCTACCGCGACCGCATCCGTCAACGCGGGATCGTGCCGGCCATCGCCCGCCGCGGAACCCGGCATGGCACGGGACTGGGCATCTACCGATGGGTGGTGGAGCGGAGCTTCGCCTGGCTTCACGGATTCAGACGACTTCGCATCCGCTGGGAGCGACGAGCCGACATCCACGAAGCCTTCCTCAAGCTCGCCTGCTGCCTGATCACCCACCGTCAGATCGACTCATTGTGTTAGCTGTTGTAAGCCTATCGGCTGACCCGGCAGGCCGGTCCCATCTCAAGCTTGTAGCGTCGGACCACAAGCGCGACTGACGGACCGGAAAAGCGGAAGGGGAATGAATTGACGCTCGGTAGGACGACTTCAAAGGTAACTTTGGGAACCGTTTCCGTTGCGGTCTCCGTTGTCGTTGCAATTCCCCCCTCAACCCCCGCTCCCGCGCCCGCTTCCGCTCCCGCGCCTGCTGCCGCTCCGAATGCCCCCACTGCAGCCGCAACCCATGAAGCAGAGAGGACGGAAAGCGCATCTCAGCGGATCAACGGCGAGCTGATTGAATGCGTGTCCGAGAACCCCAGACTGGCAATTTCCCTGACCCGAGGCATAGCGAAGGCGCTGAAGAACCGCGCCAGTGAGGCCTCGATGGTGCTGTATGACCGAACCACCCACACATCCTGCACGTACGACGCGGACAAGCACTACGACTCCGCGAGCACGGTCAAGCCGGTGGTACTGGGCGCTCTGCTCCTGGCCAGGGGCGGCCACTTGTCCGAGGACGAGCAGGACCTGGCCAGGGAGATGATCGTGGGTTCGGACAACGACGCGACGTACACGCTGTGGGACAGCCTGGGGCCCAAAAGAATTCAGAATTTCCTGGACAAGGCCGGAATAAGGAACACCATCATCAACGAAGCAGGCTTCATGGGCCTGACTCAGATCACCGCGAGGGATCAGGCCAGACTGCTTGAGCTGCTCACCGGTAAGGACAACTCGGTCCTCAACGCCGAACAGCGCACCTACATCCTGGGCCTTATGCATGACGTCCAGAAGGATCAGCGGTGGGGAACGCCCGCCGGGGCCCCCTCGGACGCTTCCGTCCAGGTCAAGAACGGATGGCTGCAGCGTTCCGAGAGCGGGCTCAAGAATCCCTGGGACCGCGGAGACTGGAAAGTCAACAGCATGAGCGCGTTTACCGGCCACGCCTACGACTATGGCCTCGTGGTCCTCACCGAGAACAACAGGGTCCCTGAGGACGAGTCGGAGGAAGTGGGGTGGGAATACGGCATGGATACGATTGAGGGCGTGGCGAAGGCCATCCACCACAGCCTGTACCCGGACCGGACTCCCCGGGCCACCGGCCGACCGGCTATCTAGGCGCGGCGTCCCTGGTTCCTGGGGTGGTTGCGGGCGGTGCGCTCGTTGCCGAACTTGTACGCGCCGGTCCAGCGGGCCATCACCGTCTGGGCGTCGCCGGACTCCACTTCCGCGGCGAACTGCGCCGCACGGTTGCCACGCAGTGTGGCGGCCTTGCGTCCGAGATGGGTGATGACGATGGTGCCGTCGGCGCGGGATTCGTAGCTGAATCCGGAAGGGGTCGGCATGATCGGACCTGCCTCGTCTCTCGGTGTCTGGTGAACGCTGCTGAACCGGCGCAGCGGGCACGGCGCGCGCCCGGAGGATCAGGCCGTGACGCCTGTCCCTCTCGCCGGAGCCGCTCATCCCGGCATTCGTGACGACATGTCCGGGAGTACGGGACAGCACTGCCAGAGAATCTTTGCAGCAGCATCACAAGGGCTGCGCACCGCCTTCGGCGGGTGCCGTTAGCGTTGCTGGCCGCTCGATCCCGCATGCGAACTTGAAGAGGTCGTCGGCGTCCCTGGCGGCGCAATCAGCAGAGAAAGATCGCAGATGGACTACTGCTCCACGTGCCGTCGGAACCTCAACGGGGCTCTGGTGTGCCCAGGGTGCGGCGCCTACGCTCCGGACATCGCGCCGCCGGTCCACCGTCTCCACAACGCGGTCGCCTCTGACGCAACGATGCGGGAGGCATGGCGCGCGGAGCAGGTCCCCGCTCCGGAGTTCCACCTCGGGGCTCGTCACGCCGATGCCGAACCGGTCGGCAGCGGTAACTTCGAAGACGCGATGGCGGATGCATCGAGCAGTGAGCGTTCGTCCGGCTCATCGGGTTCATCTGGCTCGTCGGATTCTTCTGGTTCATCTGGCTCGTCGGATTCTTATGGTTCGTCCGGTGACTTCGACGGCACCGCTCCCGCTCTGCAGGGCGGCCGGGCGGCTCGGCGTCGGCAGCTGGCACGTTGGAAGAAGAACCGGCGTCGGGCCTTGACCGCGACGGCCGTCGCCCTTGTCGGTGGCGGCCTGACCGTCGCCGTACTGCCGGCCGTCAGGCCTTCCGCGAGCCACACACACGCAGCCTCACCGCCGGAACCGGTCACCACGGCCACGCCCGGAACAACGCCCACCGGCGGGGCGTCGGAGCAGCCGGACAGCCAGGCTTCGCGGCGTACCAGCACTCGCCCGCCCGTGACAACGAGCGGGCGGCAGAACACCACCGATACCGCACCTCCCAGTGCGACGACGGTCCGGCATACGGGAACGGCCGCCGCGGCCGAGCCCCCCGCCACGCCGCACACCGCAGCCGAACCGGCCAAGGGGACAGGCGTCGGAAACGCCGCCGCACCAGCCGCACCGGCCCCAGCCCCAGCCCCAGCCGCGCCGGCCCCGGCGACCACCGCGCCCGCTTCGACCGAAGCGCCCGGCGAAGGCACTTCGGCTCCTCTGAACCTCTTGCCGACTACGCCGCCGGCCGAGCCGACCTCGCCGGCGCACGTGTGCCTGATCGGTGTGTGCATCGGCTGATTGCTCGCTGCGATCGCACGCCGACGCCTGCTCACGCTGCCGAATGCCACCGCCGAAACATCAAGGAGGCCGAGTCCCCGTGAGCGCCTGCTACCGAGCACAGCTGCACAGAATCGGCCGGTGGTGGGCCGTCGACATTCCGGAACTCGCCCTCCACATGCAGTGCCGCACCCTCGATGAGGCCGAGGACGTGGCGCGCGACGCCATCGCCGAAGCACAGGGCATTCGACCGGACACGATCGCCGTGGAGCTGGTGGTTCCGGAGTTCGCAGCACTGCTACAGGGCGTACTGGAAGCGAGAAGGCAGCGGGCGTGGGCGGATGCTGCCGAGCAGCGGGCTCGGGCCGATGCTGCCGAGCAGCAGACGATCGCCGCTGCTGCTCGCACGCTGATCGAGGATCTGCACGTAAGCCAGGGTGACGCCTGCCGACTGCTCGGCATATCTCACCAGGAGGTGTCGCAGCTCTCCCCGGCCCGCGGCTTCGCCGGTCCACCTCCATGGCGCCTCGACCCACTGTCCACGCCGAGCGCACCGGGCCTCGGTATCCACAGCAGCGGTGATACGGCGCAGCACGCGAACGGGCGTCAGCGTCCGCGACCGGGACTCGCCAATGGCGCACCCGACAGCGGCGGCACGTTGCGCCCGAAGCGGCCCCGACGGGGGTCATCCATCCGCCCGCGCTGGGCGATTGCGGAGGATGACGCCTGAAGGACGGGCATGGCGGAGGGGTCGGCTTCGGCCGTTCGATCGGGTGTCACCGGAACTGCGGGTGCCACACCTCTCCGGTGGGGCCGTCATGGCCGACGACCGTGATGTCCGGCCATTTGTCGAACGCGGAGCAGGGGTGAGAGATACCGAGGTCGACCTCGTCGCCCACGTGCAGGCCGTGTGCGTCGGCCAGGATCAGATGGTGGTCGAAGATCTGGGTCGCGGTGGCGCTCGCGGCGGTACGCGGCTGTCCTTGCGGGTCGCGGGCGCTGATCAGGACCGGCAGGCCTGCGTCGTAGGGAAGTTCACGCTTGCCGGCGCCGATGACGGCTCGTCCTGGTTCCGGGGTCGACAGGACGACCGCGCGGACGGTGAGGGCCGCTTCCAGCCCAGGGAAGGGCGAGACATGCTCGTAGGTGCCGTGGTCGTGCGTGACGTAGCAGCCGGACCGCAGCACGAACACCGGCTCTTGGCCGCCGTGTTGCCCGAGGATCTCGCGGTGGGCTGCGACGGCCCGGTCGGGGAAGGCTGATCCGCCCATGCTGAAGACGGGCTGTCCGGTCCGCACCAGCGGCGCCAGGGCGCGGAACACCTCGGCCGCCTGGCGGCAGTGGGCGTCGACGTCGGCGACCGTGGCGGCGTCCCGGCGGTTGGGCCGGATCCCCTCGTAGCCTGCGACACCTGCGAGGAGCAGCCCCGACGGAATCTCGGCGACGGCCTTGCCGAGCGCGATCGCCGCATCGGCATCCCGTACGCCCGTCCGTCCTTCCGGGGCACCCACGTCGACGAGCACCCGCAGGGGGGCGCGCGCACCGTCCATGGCGGAACGCGCCAGGTCGAGCCCCTCTGCCGAGTCGACGAAGCAGAAGACTTCGAAGTCGGAGCCGGGGCCGAAGTCGGGGCCGGGGCCGGCGTCGGTGTCGGTGTCGGTGTCGGTGTCGAGAATCGGGTCGAGCCAGTGCCGCACGAGGGCGAGGTCAGGGCCGTGGATCACCTCGTTGGCGATCACGATGCGGCGAAGTCCCCATCCCAGCGCGATGCCGGCCTGCCGCACCGTGGCAACGGTGACTCCCCATGCCCCGGCCGCCATCTGCCGTTCCACGATGGGGCGGGTCATCGTGGTCTTGATGTGCGGGGCCAGCTCGACGCCCTGCTCGCGGCACCAGTCGCCCATCAGCCCCACATTGCGCTCCAGCGCACCCAGACCGAGCCGCAGCTCGGGCAGCTCCCGCGCGGGGAAGCCTGCGGGTGCGGCACCGCTGGGGTTCATCGATCCTCCGGATGTGGGTCCTGGCGCGACGCCGGCCCGGCGATCGCCGTACCTGCGTCGTGCGTCGTGCGTCGTGCGGCTCGGCGGTGGTCCGCCCAACGAGCAACGTCTATATCGGATGCAGTGTCGCCTATCCTAGACAGTGATGGCCACTATGCTGGATGTTGCACATCGTTTACTGGACGGAGGACGGTCCATGACGGCCGGCGATCACCCGCCCGGCTCGGAGGAGACACCCCGAGACACCGGCATCGGCCGGCACCTGCGCCGCGAGCGCCTGGACAAGGGCTACACGCTGGAGAAGCTGGCCGAGGAGACGGGCCTGTCGCGCAGCTACCTCAGCAACATCGAGCGCAACGTCAACAGCCCGACCATCAACACCCTGCGCACGATCGTCGATGCCCTCGGCGTCTCCCTCAGTCGGCTCTTCCGGGACATCGACCGCGAACAGCGCGTCCTCACCCGCCCGGACCAACGGGTGGAGCTCACCCGTGCCGGAGTGGAAGGGATCACCTACTCCCTGCTCAACCCCAACCCCGTCGGCAGACTCGAAATGATGATCCTCGAGGTGGCTCCCGGGGCATCCTCCGGCGACCGGCCCCACACCCACGCCGGGGAGGAAGTCGGCCTCCTCCTCAGCGGCGAACTCGACTACTGGGTCGATGGCGTCCACTTCCGCCTTCAGCCCGGCGACAGCGTCAGCTTCGAGTCCACCACTCCTCACCGCTACCACAACCCCGGCACGGTCCCAGCGGTCTGCGTCTGGGCGGAGACACCGCCGGGCTTCTGACCCGACCGGGGCACGACTGCCGGGGACACCACGACCGCCGGGGACACGACTGCCCGGGACACGACCGCCCAGGCGGACACCCCGGTCGCGAAGGAGCGAGGAGCGAGCGGCTCTGCCGGAACGGGTTCGCGAACACGAGCAGGCCACCGCTCAACGGTCCGGGCGGCAGCGGATCCCAGGCTCGGAGCTCGGGGCTCGGAGCTCGGGTTCCACTCCCGTCACCCACCACATGATCAGGACTCAGATCGGAACGGATCGGCAGATTGGATCAGATCAGACCTGGAGCCCGTCGGCCCACAACTGGACCACACCCCGTCGACAGGCCCGCTCACCCCCGTGGAGAGGGCCGTCATCGGAGTCACCCCATCGTTTCCAAGCACCACGCCCCCATCAAGACCAATCTTCTGTACGATCGGTAAGTGGCATTTACTGAACTGGGGGAGATAGAAGCGTTCCTGGCCCTTGCCGAGGAACTGCACTTCGCCAGGGCGGCGGACCGGCTCCGGCTGTCCCGACCGCGGGTGAGCCAGCTCATCCAGTCGCTCGAACGGCGCATCGGAGACCGTCTGTTCGACCGCACGAGCCGCCGGGTGACCCTCACACCCACCGGCAGCTTCCTGCTGGAACGGGTGAAGCCGAGCTTCGAGGGGCTGCAGCGATCCATCGAGGAAACCCAGGCATTCGCCCGCGAGCTGCGCATCGGGTTCCTCGGACCGTTCGCCGGCGCGGTGGACGCCTCGGTGGCCAACTTCCGTCGCACTCACCCGGAGTGGTCGATCAGCATGACCGAGACCCGCTGGGGCGACTACTTCGGACCGCTGCGGCGGTCCGAGGTGGACATGCAGGTCACCATCTGGCCGGTTCAGGAGCCGGACCTCACCAGCGGCCCGGTGATCGCCGAGTATCCACGGGTGCTCGCCGTCTCGGTGGGCAGTCCGCTCGCGACCAGGTCGTCGGTCGACGCGGAGGAACTGGCCGAGCACACGATGGTCGAGATGCCGGTGACAGCCCCCAAGGAGATCCGCGAGGGATTTCTGCCGCAGCGTACGCCCGGTGGACGGCCCATCCGCAGAGGGCGCCTGGTCAAGACGCAGCACGAGATGCTCAGCCTCGTCGCGACGAGCAGCGAGGTCTGCGCGACCTCCACCGCACTGACGCAGTACTACCGCCACCCCGACGTTGCGTTCGTGCCGCTGACCGGACTGCCGCCTGCCCGCGCCGTGATCAGCTGGCGCACCGCCAACGAGAACGCCAAAGTCAGGGACTTCACAGCATCACTGCCGTCGCTCGCCTGACACCACACGACACCTCTGCGCGGGACCGCGCACACAAGACGGACAATCGACCGGCAGGCGGCAGAACAACTCCTTTACGGGCAAAGGCCGTTGATCACAAAGGCCGCTGCCCATAGGGTTCTGATCAACTCGGCCTCACCGCCGAGGCCGCTCCTTCCGCCGGCCGCCAGGCACCCCAAGCCGAGACGAGCCTGACCATGTCTGTCATACGTGCCATCACCGCCCTGGGCCTGACCGCGGCCACGCTGGCCCTCGCAGCATCCCCGTCGGCATCGGACGTTTACGAATCCGGCCTCGAGATCAACGGGAACAAGCCCGCTCAGCGCGGGGACGACATCGACGTCGCCGCGACGGAAGACCCGTTCATCTTCGCCGACGAGGACTGGGACGGCTCATTCATCACGCTCGAATCGCCCGCGTTCGTCGCACCGGTGGAGATCAGGCAGGGAAGGTTCTACTCGCACGGGAAGGCGAAGGTGCGCTGTGGAATCCAACCTGGCACCTACACCGTGCAGATGACCGGAACGAAGGCCGAGGAGACGTCCGAGAAGGACGGGATCGGGCGGACGACGCTGACGGTGACGGCTGCCATGGATCCCGCCAACCGCGAATACTGCGCCAGTGCCCGTGGCAAACAGGGTGAGGCAGAGGCCGCCGCCGCAGCCGGGCGCGGCGGACCCGGCATGCCGACTCTGATCCTGGCGGGCGGGGTCCTGACCGCCGCCGCTGTCGGCGGGTTCCTCTTCTTGCGGCGACGAAGGCGACGAACGTAGCCGCGCCACCTGACGGGCTTCGCCCCTCGCATGGCAGCCGCCCGTAGCGGCCGACCGGATCGGTCGCCCGGATCGGTCGGCCGAAGCCGCGGCCCTGGACTCCGGCGGCCGCACCCCGCCGCCCGCGCCCGCGCCTACAAAATCGCGTTCAGCCTTTGACGACCCCCAGAGGGACCAGGCGGGCCACCTTGCGGCACAGCCCCGCACCCTCGCTCGCCTGTACGACGCGGTCGATGTCCTTGTACGCCATCGGGGCCTCCTCCGCGAGTCCGCGCCAGGAGGCGCCCCGCACCGCGATGCCCTGTGACTCCAGCTCCGCCCGCAGGTGCTTGCCGTCGACCTCGCGTGCCGCGCGGTGCCTGCTCCGTACTCGCCCGGCGCCATGACAGGTCGAGTGCCACGCGCCGCCGCCCGGCACGCCCGCCAGCACGTAGGAGGCGGTGCCCATGGTGCCCGGGATGAGCACGGGCTGGCCGAACCCGGCGAGGTCGCGCGGGAGATCGGAGTGCCCCGCCGGCAGCGCGCGGGTGGCTCCCTTGCGGTGGACACACAGCCGCAGCGTGGAGCCGGCGAAGGGATGCGTCTCGATCTTGGCCAGGTTGTGCGAGATGTCGTAGACGAGGTCCAGGTCGCAGCCGACCGTTTCGGCGAAGGCCCGCCGGGCGGCCTCGGACAGCAGCTGGCGGTTGGCGCGCGCGTAGTTGGCCGCGGCGGCCATCGCGGCCAGGTACGCGCGGCCCTCGTCCGAGTCCACGGGGACACAGGCGAGCTGCCGGTCGGGGACCTCGATGCCGTACCGGGACATGGCCCGGTCCATGGTGCGGACGTGGTCGGTGCAGATCTGGTGCCCCAGGCCTCGGGAGCCGCAGTGGATCATCACGCAGACCTGCCGCTCCCGCAGCCCCATCGCCCGCGCCGCGGCCTCGTCGTAAACGGTGTCGACGGCCTGCACCTCCAGGAAGTGGTTGCCCGAGCCCAGACTGCCCACCTGACCGAGTCCCCGTTCCACGGAGCGATCGCTGACCTGCTCGGGAGCGGCCCCGGGCAGCACACCCTCGTCCTCACAGCGCCACAGGTCGCGGGCAACGCCGTGCCCGCGCTCCACCGCGTACCGCGCGCCGCCCGTCAGGACCTGCTCCAGCTCGGACCGGGTGACCGACCACACCGCGCCCCGTCCCGCTCCGCGCGGGATGCGCCTGCCGAGGTCGTCCATCAGGTGCCGCAAGCGGTGCGGAGCGAGCGCGTCGCGGTCGTAACCGGCCGCGAGCAGCCGGACCCCGCAGGAGATGTCGAAGCCGACGCCTCCGGGTGAGATCACACCGTCTGCCGCCGTGTCGGTCGCGGCGACGCCGCCGATGGGGAAGCCGTAGCCCCAGTGCACGTCCGGCATCGCGTACGAGGCGTCGACGATGCCCGGCAGCATGGCCACGTTCACGACCTGGACCAGGGCCTGGTCCCCGGCGGCCTCGGGCAGCAGGTCGCGGCTGGCGAACACCACGCCCGGCACGCGCATCTTCCCGTGGCGGTCGACGCGGAACCGGAACGGCCCCTCCGCCACGATCTCGACGGCTGTCCCGGCTGTCCTGGCTGTGCCGACCACGATTGATCGCCTCCTCCGGTCCCCCTTCACACGGCCGGGCGGCGCGACCCGGCTCATACGTCCAGCGTCACCGAACAGTTCCAGCCCTCGGCCCCGTGGGCGAACACCAGCTCATGGAGCGTCACCGCCTTGGGCACCGCGCCGATCACCGGCAGCGAGCCGACGCCGGCGACCCGGAAGCCCACCTGCACACCGCCCGGGATCGCTGCCACGTCGACGTCGACCGGAACCTCCCCCGCGGTGTCGAGCCAGTACACGACCTCCTCCAGCAGGGCCACCAGCAGCTCCTCGTCGTGGTCCGCCCTGATCACCACGTCCCGTGTGCGGTCACCCGTCGCTCCGCCGAGGTCGACGAACGACTCGGCGACGCCGCGCACCGCATGCGCCAGGCAGTCCTCACGGCTCGGGGCCCATGCCTCGACCCGCAGGTCAGCGGTGTGCGGAACACTGCGGTGCCCGCCCGGCCGGGCTGGGGGCTCCAGATCCATCGCCGCCCCATTTCCCTGGGCGTCATTCCTGACATACCCATCCTCACCCCTGGCGGGTGCACAGCGCAGCCGGCCTCGATCCCACAGAAGAATGAGAAAGGGGATCGCGAAGACCGAAGCACGAACCCGGGGGGGGGGGGGGGGGGGGGGGGGGGGGGGGGGGGGGGGGGGGGGGGGGGGGGGGGGGGGGGGGGGGGGGGGGGGGGGGGGGGGGGGGGGG
>NZ_JBWKDT010000066.1:0-24669 GCF_056435785.1 Streptomyces sp. NPDC043870 | reverse complement strand
AGCGGGGAGATATCCGGCCGTACGTGGGGAATTCCGTGGCCGTCAGTGGGGCGGTAAGTGGCCGCCTATGGGGAGCTTTTCACGGCCGCCGTCAGAAGGATTCACCAACGCGATCCAGCTCCACTCCGAGCTCCAGGACCTCGGCTACTGCGGCAGCTACCAGATCATCAGCGACTATCTGCGACCTCGACGCCAACGCCGTATCCGCGTCGTCGGGCCCGCGCCGCCAGGACTCCGACAAGGCACCGGGTGGATCATGCGTCACCCCGACCGGCTCTTGGAGAGTGAAAGAAGACAGCTGACCAAAGTCCTTGCCCGCTGCCCGGAACTCGCGGCGGCCCACCGTGTCGTCCGCAGCTTCGCTGCCATCCTCACCACACGCGTCGGCCGTCATCTGAAGGACTGGGTCGTCAGCACGCGAGCCGAGGAACTTCCCGGCCTCCGCTCCTGTGCCGTCGGCCTGGAGAAGGACTGGGACGCGGTCGTCCAGGTCCTGACGACTCACTGGAACTCCGGTCCCGTCGAAGGCCGGGTCAACCACATCAAGATGGTCAAGCGCCAGATGTTCGGCCGCGCCAAGCTCCCGCTCCTCCGCAAATGGGTACTTCTCACCGCCGCCCGATGACTGTCCTGCTCAGGCACGACGAAGCCGTCGAAGCACGTACTCCGACGGCCAGCAAAGGGCTAGAACAACGACGTTGGTGACGACGAAGTACCCCGGGCTCACCCAACCGTCCTCTTTATTCACGAGGCCTGGACCGTCCTCGCGGTAGTAACGACGCAATATGCGGCGGCGCAAAGGAGCCCCAGCCACGAGCAGGATTGGAGCAGCAACGACTGCACCGCCGGCGACGGCGAGCCGGACCGCCTGGACCCTGACGACGCTCTCTATCCGCATCGCTCCAGTCTGCCGATCAGAAGAGACTCGTCCACCGCTCTCACGGAATATGTGCCAGAACCCGAAACTCACCGACAAAGCCAGACTCGGAGTCGGCGGCAGGCCGGAGCTTTCACGGAAGCGCGGTCAGAACCCTGAACTTCCCCACCTCGCGCTTGCCCGTTCCCCAGACTCGCTCGCCCTGATTCCCCACCTCGTCGCAGCGTGGACAGGGCGACGGCTTGCTCCCCCAGCCCTGCGGGCGGGCGGTTGCCGATCGGGGTGAGGTCAGGACCACGGGTCGCAGCGAGCTTCGGTGTCAGGTGCGTCGGGGTGCAGCATCTTGCGGAGGCAGCGGTGCAGGCCGTTGCCGTCGCTGTCCTCGACCGCACGCATCCATGGCAGACGCGCCATCAGATGGCGGCGGCGGTGGTGCCGGCTGTGCCATTCGGGTTGCAGGAGTCCGACGACGCGGAAATTCCCGTACCGTTCCCCGACGACTTCCAACGCGACGTATTCCTCGGCACCCATCCGGGGTCTGGACATCACCAGTGGCGGTCACACCCACACCGCCACAGTGGACGTCGAGGTGTGGGATGCAGCTCCGCCGCTGCAGGATCCTGCGGACTGGGATGAGCAGACGGAAGCTGATTTCGAGTCGACCAGCGGGCAGCTTGCGGTGTGGTCGATGCACACGGGCCGGACGGACGAGGTCATCACGCTGGCGGACTCGGGCGGCTCCTGGCGTGTCCGGTCAGCTGTACCGGCCGGGCCGAGGCGGCTGCGCTGTCGCAGGGCGAAGGCACCGGTGTCGCAGTGGAGCGCTACCTCATCCAGTTCTGGCCGGACGACGCATAGAGACTGGTCGCGCTGCGGCGGGAGCGGTCTTGTGGCCGCCCCCGCCGGACAAGCGTCGGATCAGGCGACGATGTTGACGATGAAGCCGCCCTCCAGTCCGTCGATGATGCCGTTCCTGGCGTAGAAACTCTTCAGGATCAGGCCGCCGGCCTGGTTGTCGTCCCGGGCGATCGGCTTCACAGAGAAGTTGAACTCCTTGGCGTCCGGGTCGTACTGCGGTTGCGCGGCTCCTTCATCGGTGCCGGCGAAGGGGTACTCATCGCAATTCCTTGCCGCCGCCGGCGTAGTTGGGTCCCCAATAGCGTTTGCATTGCTTGACCGCTTCAGACCTGTTCTTGTCGATGCGGGCGCTGCTCACCGTGCGGTGCAGTGGCTCCGCGGCCGTCTGACCGGGCACCTTCTTCGCGGACATGTACGGCTGGGTGTCCTGCGGGACAAGGAAGGCCTGACGGATGTGCGCTGCGTGGGCCACGCCGGGCCGAAGACCGGCAGCTGCCGCCACGTGCAACCCGAGGAGGCCGCGAAGATGATCGCTGCAGGGTCTCGCGGTCACCGGCCCGCCGTCGGCCCCCGCCCTGCGGCCGCTTCACTGTCAGCGGCACCACCCGCCGAAACAACAACCACAACTCGTCCGGCACCTACCGCTCGACCAGATCCGTCATGCACGGTTCAACGTACGAACACACCAGAGGAAACGACGTCTTGAGATGTCGTCTCATTCCTCGTTCTCGAGAGAGAAGTCGGCTTCGAGGTCCTCGACATAGACGCGGTGTTCCGAGCGGTAGGTGAATCGACATCCCTTGGCGTGCCCGGTGCCCGGTGCCGTCATCGGCTCGGCCCGGAGGTAGTAGTGGATGGGGCTCTCTTCGCCGGGGGCGATGCGCACGGGCTCAGTGGAGTAGTCCTTGTTCATGCCGGGCTCTTGGGCGAATGTTTCGTCGTAGGCGCCCAGTCCCAGGACGCCGACGTCAGTCAGGCTGACGGCCCGGGCCGGCCCGGTTTTCCAGACGGCGGGCGGATCAATCAGCTCCACGTCAATCACCTCGATGGGTGCGGACGACGTGTTCTCCAAGGACGGGCACGTGAACCAGTACCCCTTGCCCACGGTCGTCCGCCAGAAGCCGAGGACGTAGCCTGGCCCTTTTCCGCCGCCGGCCAACGCCTGCCCCGCCGCCCCCGCCCCGGACGCGCCGATCCCCAGCCCCGCCACCACCATGACGGCCCCCGCCGCGAGCGTGCTCCGCCTCATCGCAACCCCTCCCCTGGCTGTTCTCCGCGCAGTGGATCACACGATCTGACCTGCGCAAAGCTATTTGAGGCACCTCAGAGGTAAGACGGATGCGGGGGGGACGTCAACGACTGCCCGCTCTGCAGGGCTCCATCACCTTCGGTGTCGACAGCGTGCGTCAACAGCCTCGTGCTGTTGAAACCTCGCCGGCATTCGACACCCTCGGCAAACAGCCGGGCCAGGGTCTCGGCATCCTCGTCCGCGGTCGTCCCGACCGTGACCGGCCGCGACTGGATCACTTTCCCGGGGCGGGCGTCGAGCACAAGCGCCAAGGCCAGCAGCGGACACGTGCTGGTGCGCGGAGGGGGCGCGTGCAGGCGCGTTGAGTGCTTCGCGCGCGGGGGTGCCGGTGCCTGGCTGCGGGTGGTTGCCTTCTGTCAGGCTGAAGTGGGCGCTACCGGGCGGTTCGGGTAGCTCCGCGCCGTGGCAGGCCCTGTGCTCATGGATAGCTGGTACTACCAGACGGCCCCGGGCGCCGTTGCGGTTCCGTCCATGTCTTTGAAGAGGAGCATATATGCATAAGAAGGCCGCCACGGGACTTGGTGCGCTGGCTAGCGCATTGGCTCTGCTCGTCGCTGTCCCCAGCCCTGCTCACGCCGCAGTTGGCACCTTCGGCTACTACTACTCCGGCTCAGGCTGGCAGAGCATGACCGACCCTGCTGACCTCGTGTGCCACACATTCAATGGTGGTCCGTCTCAGGTCGTCCGGAACAATACCGACAGCGTGGCCGTTCTGTACTTTGACGCGAACTGCCAGGTTCCAGTTGGAACGGCGGCTGTCGGCGCCACCGTCCAGGTCACTGCCGTTGAAAGCGTCATGTTCCTCTGAGCCCTTTCCGCCGGCGCTGTTGACCGAGAAGGCCGGTAACACCGCTGGCGCGTTGGCAAGGCTTCGGCCAAGTCGCGTGACGTCCGTTCGGTGATCATGTGAGCTCGGGGCAGTCGACTACGAGGATCTGCTGAAGGTCATCCTCGCCGCCGCGGAGCGGGCCATCCGGGCCCGGGACCAGGTCCGGCGCGCTCACCAACACGCTGGTCGTCACTGAGATTCCGCTGGTGATCTGACCGGCAAGGAACCTGCACGGCCCGCCACGGCCGAAGCGGCCGAGACAGAGGACGAGCAGATTCCGGCAGCAGACCGCCGCGGCAGCGCACAACCACGCGCAGTGGCGTCGCGAGCGGCTGGCGAAGGTCAGGGAGCACGTCGAGGACAGCCTGCGGCGACTGGAGCAGGAAGAGCAGCGTGTGGATGCTGAGATAGACGCCGCTTCGCACCCTCGTCGGCCAAGCACGGTCCGAGCATGCGGGCCGCGGCAGACTGCAGGAGGGGCGGTGAGCAGCCCGGCTCCGAGCCCGCGCAGGGTCCCCCTGCCCAAGGGCCGTCGCGGCGCAGGCCGGGCCGGCGTGCCGCGCGAACAATTCCTCCTGAGCAGGAATGGCTTCAACTACCCATGAATGAAAAGTCGTTGCTGACTGTAGAGCAGCCCACTGACAACGAGCCTGGCGCACACCTTGACCTGCGCCTCAGGCCGCACGACCCAGCTGCAACGGGACGCTTCTGACGCGGCCGGCGCGTTCGTCGGCGAGCCGCTTGAGGGCGCGGGCCCCGCTGATGTCGACCGAGACACCGTCTCGGTACGCGCCGCGTGCTCGCGAAGGTCCCCGAGCACCCGCCGTCCGTCACCAAACAGCTCTTCGGGCTCGCGGGCCTGCTCTCGGTTCTACCGCTCCACGGCGACCCGGATGGCCGGGTCGACCGCCAAGGACTTCTTGCCGGCCTGGTGCGCGGCGAGCGCGCGGTGATAACCGGCCGACCCGGGTTCACGGGCGCGCACCGGAGCCTCGGGTACGGGCGGCGTGGACGTCGCCGGGTCGGTTATGGCGCTCATTGAAAGACGCCACCTCTGCTCAGCGCCCGCGCCAAACCTGCTCATCTGATCACTTCACCCTTCACGAAACGGGTGGCGTGATGTGCTGCCAGGCACCCGTAGCCGTCAGCGCACAAGCAAGGTCCTGCGCCCGGAATCATCGCGCAAGTCAGCGGTCAGACCCGTCACGCTCTCAACCCCCTGCTCATCCGGGTTGGCCGGCCGCAACGGGCAGCCATGCCGACGCGTGCGGCAAGCTCGGCCCGCAGGGCGGCGAGCTCGGCCATGCGCGCGTCGACGACCTGGATCTTCTCGTCAAACAGCGCGGATAATCCGCCTGGTGCCGTCTCCGGGAGCAACACGGGAGCTTGGCAAGGCCGCCTCCGAACCGACGCAGGAAGTCGCGTTTCAGCAGGTCAGCGAATCACGCCGGTTCCCCGGACATCGCTCCACCAGGCAATCATCACGGCGCAGGGCGCGCCGGTGACCGTGTACCGGCCCCGCGGCGGGGAGGATCTGACGTAACAGCCCGGCGCACACATACCGGGGAGCCGATTCGGCCATGGGGAGCCGCCCCGTGTTCTATAACGTGCTCAAGTACGTCCTTCTGGGGCCGCTGCTGCGGCTGCTGTTCCGACCGCGGCCCGAGGGACTTGAGCATGTTCCGGCAAAGGGCGCGGCGATCGTCGCCGGGAATCACCTGTCGTTCGCGGACCCCCTTTTCATGCCCGCGGTCCTGAAACGGCGCATCACGTTCCTGGCCAAGGCGGAGTACTTCACCGCACCGGGTCTCACAGGTCGGCTGACCGCGTTGTTCCTCCGCGCTGCCGGGCAGATTCCGGTGGACAGGTCGGGCAGGGCCGCAGGGCAGGCGGCGCTCCGGGAGGGGCTGGGGATACTGGCGAAGGGAGAGCTGCTCGCAATCTACCCGGAGGGCACCCGCTCCCCCGACGGCCGACTGTACAAGGGCAAGGTCGGTGTCGCGGTGCTGGCGCTGACCGCGCAGGTGCCGGTGATCCCGTGCGCGATGGTGGGAACGTTCGAGATCAGGCCCCCGGGCAGGGTCCTGCCGAGGATCCGGCCGGTCGCGATCCGTTTCGGGGAACCGCTGGACTTCTCGCGCTTCGCGGGGATGGAGCACCGCAGGGCGGTCCTGCGGGCCGTCACCGACGAGATCATGTACGCGATCCTGGAACTGTCGGGCCAGGAGTATGTGGACCAGTACGCGGCTGACGTGAAGGCCGGACAGGCGAAGGGGCGGCGGGGCTGATGCCGCCGCCCCGCGGCTGCGGTCCGTCCGGACGGCCGGTCCCGTCGGGGAGCATGCCAGGTAGGTTGATCGTTTGGGTCGCTCGGGCGTTTGAGGCTGTCTTCGGCGGCCCGGAAGAAAAGTTGAAGAAAGTTGTCGTCGGATGTCGAGGACTCGTTTCCTGCTCCGACTGAGGGGTGACAGCGCGCCAACGGGGCGCGTGGAAGCGAGGGGACACCCGAGATGAAGTACGTCGCGATGATCTACGGCAACCAGGCCAAGTGGGACTCCTTCCCCGCCGAGGCGTGGCCGGAGGCCATCGCCAAGCAGGAGGCGTTCAACAAGAAGTACCGGGAGACCGGAGAGCTTCTGGGCGCCTACGGCCTGGCGGACGCGGCCAACGCCCAGCTCGTGCGCCGCAAGGACGGGGCCCCGGCTGTCACCGATGGACCGTACCTGGAGACCAAGGAGTACATCGCCAGCTTCTACCTGCTCGACTGCGAGAGCGAGGAGCGCGCACAGCAGATCGCGGCGGACATGCCCTTCGCCGACACCGAGCCGGTCGAGCTGTGGCCGATCCTGCACGAGTCCGCGGCGGACCTGTGAGCGTGGAACGCGGCGTCGAGGGCCTGCTGCGCGAGCTGGCACCGCAGGTCCTCGGCTCGCTGGTCCGCCGGTACGGCGCCTTCGACACGTGTGAGGACGCCGTCCAGGAGGCGCTGCTTGCCGCCGCTCTGCAGTGGCCGGCCGAGGGAACGCCGGACAACCCGAGGGGCTGGCTGGTCACCGTCGCCTCCCGCAAGCTGGTCGACCATGTGCGCGGCGAGACCTCGCGCAGACGCCGCGAGGAACGCATCGCCCTGGCCACCCCGCAGGCGGAGCTGCTCAGCCACGCCGCCGACTCCGATCCGGACGCAGACCAGGACGACTCCCTCGTGCTGCTGTTCCTGTGCTGCCACCCGGCACTGTCCTCGCCAAGCCGGATCGCGCTGACGCTGCGCGCGGTCGGCGGCCTGACCACCGCCCAGATCGCTGCGGCCTTCCTCGTTCCCGAGGCGACCATGGCCCAGCGCATCAGCCGGGCCAAGCAGACCATCAAGACGTCCGGTATGTCGCTGCGCATGCCGGAGCCTGCCGACCGTTCTGAGCGGCTGGGCGAGGTCCTGCACGTGCTGTACTTGATCTTCAACGAGGGGTACACCACCACGGACGGTGCCGTCCTGACCGCGCCGGCCCTGTCGGCCGAGGCAATCCGGCTCACCCGCATGCTGCACTACCTGCTGCCCGACGACGGCGAAGTGGCCGGGCTCCTGGCACTGATGCTGCTCACCGACGCGCGCCGCCCCGCTCGCACCGGGCCTGACGGCGACCTGGTGCCGCTTGCCGAGCAGGACCGCAGCCAGTGGGACCGCCGACTCATCGCCGAGGGCATCGACGTGATCAGCCGGACCCTGCCGCGGGGACAGGTCGGCCCCTACCAGCTGCAGGCAGCCATCGCCGCGGTTCATGACGAAGCCGAACACGTCGACGCCACGGACTGGCCGCAGATCCTCGCCCTGTACGAACTGCTGGAACAGGGTGCGCAGAACCCGATGGTCACCCTCAACCGCGCGGTCGCCGTCGCCATGGTCCACGGCCTGGCCGCCGGACTCGAGCTGCTCGCGACACTGGAATCCGACAAGCGCATGGCACGTCACCACCGCCTGCTCGCCACCCGGGCCCACCTCCTGGAAATGCTCGGCAAACGCGAGGCTGCGGCCGGCGCCTACCGCGATGCCGCACGACGCACCACGAGCACACCGGAACGACGCCACCTCACCTCCCGCGCGGCGCGACTCGCCCCAACCCGACATTGATCAGCAGGCCGGCCGTCAGCCGGCATGAACGGAACCAGATCACGAAGCGGTGCACGTTCGGCTGTACCTGTCTGGGCACGTGTGGATGTACGCCGACACACGTGCCCGATCAGCGTCAGCAAATTGGTTTTGACCGTTGTCAGTGGTCCCGGAGAGGATCGGGGCACCCCGATGAGTTCTCCACGCCGCCGTGGTCTATCGGTGTGACCCACCACCTGCGCAGGACACCCCATGACGGAAGGCACCATGCTCCAACCACACGCAGCGCCCACGCTCTCACCCGCCCACGTCACCGTCGTGCTGCGGATCCTCGTGCTGTCGACCTTCGTCGTCTTCCTCAACGAGACGATCATGGTCAACGCGATCCCGCGGCTCATGCGCGATTTCGAGGTCACCGCAACGGCCGCGGGGTGGCTGTCCACGGCGTTCATGCTCACCATGGCCGTCGTCATCCCGGTGACGGGCTGGTTCCTCCAGCGCGTCTCGACCCGGACCGCCTTCGGCCTGGCCATGGCGCTGTTCCTCACCGGCACGGCCCTCGCCGCGGCCGCCCCCGCCTTCCCCGTGCTGCTGGCCGCCCGAGTGATCCAAGCCAGCGGCACCGCCGTCATGATGCCGCTGCTCATGACGACGCTGATGACCCTCGTGCCTGCGGAGGACCGCGGCCGGGTCATGGGCAACGTCACCCTCGTCATCTCCGTCGCACCGGCCCTGGGCCCGGCGGTCTCGGGTGTGCTGCTGCAGCTCGGGTCGTGGCGGCTGCTGTTCCTGGCGGTGCTGCCGATCGCGGGGGCCATGGCCGTCTTCGGCCTGCGCAAGCTGGTCAACATCGGTGAGCCGCGGGTCAGCCCGATCGACTGGCCCTCCGTCCTCCTGGCAGCACTGGGCTTCGGCGCCCTCGTCTACGGCCTGAGCGGGCTCGGCGCCGGGGACATGGCCCAGTCCCCAGTGCCGCCGCTGGCCACGACCCTGACCGGTGCCGTGCTGGTGGGCCTGTTCACGTGGCGGCAGCTCTCCCTGCAGCGCTCCTCCGCGCCGCTGCTGGACCTGCGCACCCTGACATTCCGCCATTTCTCCGTGTCGCTCGGCCTGATATGTCTGTCGTTCATGGCGCTGATGGGCGCGTTCATCCTGCTGCCGATGTACCTGCAGGACGTGCGTGGCCTGACCTCGCTGCAGACCGGGCTGCTGCTCATGCCCGGTGGTCTGGCGATGGGTCTGCTCGGGCCGCAGGTCGGCAAGCTCTACGACCGGCTCGGCGCGCCACGCCTGGTCGTGCCCGGCGCCGTGGTGACCGCGTTGTGCCTCGCGCTGTTCGCCCTCGTGGGCGAGCAGACCTCGCCGTGGCTGGTGCTCGCCCTGCACGTGACCCTGAGCGCCGGCTTGGCGTTCATCTTCACCCCGGTCTTCACCTCCGGCCTGTCCGTGCTCCCGCCGCACCTCTACCCACATGGCTCGGCCATCCTCGGCTCGCTGCAACAGGTCGCGGCCGCGGCCGGCACCGCCCTGGTCGTCAGCGTCATGTCGGGGCAGGCTGCCGCCGCGGCAGTAGACAGTGGCGCGAGCGCCACCGGCGCGCTGGCCGTGGGTGTCCGATGGGGATTCGGCGTCGGCGCGGTGCTGGGCGGACTGTCCGCGCTGGTCGCCCTGCTGGTGCGGACTCCGCCCGCGCCGCAGGCGCCCACGGCGTCCGGCGCAGAGGACGAGGACGGCACGACTGCAGATGAAACGGCGGGGAACGCCGATGCGAGCCCGGTCGCCTGACTCGGCCACCCTGCTTGCCACGGCAAGGTGCCAGGGCACGCGTGCAGGGAGATCCGGCCGGATGGCGGTCATGGGTAGCCAGGGCGGTGTGCTTGTGGATCGCATCGCCGTAGCTGTCCATGACCAGCGCGACAGGCGGCAGTGGCATGGCGGGCGGCGTCTTGGTCAGGCGAGGCGGCTGAAGCCCCAGCGCAGCAGCTCCTGATCCACGCTCGGGCCGAGCAGTGTCTCGATCGGGCCCCAGTCAGCCCGATGTAGCACTCAGCGGCTAGGTGTATTGCCCAGTGAGGTCGGGGACGCGGCCGGCGGGTGGTTTGCCTGCGAGCGCGGTGTGTCCGCGGTAGTGATTGCAGGAGCGCAGCCACTGCGGGAACGCTTGTCGGCGTTCGGTCTCGGTCAGGGGTGGATTACGGTGGGGCACGAGGGCTTTCTGTCGCCGGGCGTAGATGTCGCAATCCGCACCAGGCCAGAAGGCCCTCACACTGCCTCACCCGTGGCAGATCGGCGCCCGTGCCCCTGATCAGCGGTCTGCCAATGCCTCCGCACCCGGTGACATCACCCTTTCGATCATGATCGACCGGGGACCTCAGTCATGCCGGGCCCCGAGGCCGGGAGCCCCATTGCGGGGCCAGGAAGAAGGTAACGGGACCTCCAGAAGGAACCGCCCGACGGGATCACCGTCGAGTCGGCCGACCACGGACCCGGACGCTCCAGGGCGGCCTGATCAAGCCGTCAAGCGGGGGCGCTGGAACTGCCGGGTCGGCCTCCCCGATATGCGCGCACGGTGCGGGGTCAGCCTCAGCTCGCAGCGGACTGATGTCGACCGCATCGTTCTGGCTGCCAGGGAAGATCGGTGGAAAGAAATGTGGAGAAGCAAGACCTGATCGCAGCTCTTCTCAAGATCAGACCGCTACGGCCGCCTTCGCCGATGGAGCGGCTGGCGGCCCCCAGCCCGGACAGAACCGGGCAGCACCTCCGCCCGGAACCCCCCGCTACAGCCTGAATCGGTATCGAGCATCTCCTCAGAGCCGGTGCCGTACCCATACGTTCGGCTCGACGTAGACCGCGTTGTCGCGCTCCAGGTCGCACCGCACAGGAGCGAGCGCGCCTGGCACCAACACGTCCCCGGTCGTGTCGAACGGGAGTCCGGTCCACTCCCGCCACTCCGCGAGCGACCCGGAGATCGTCATCGACACGGGGGCCACCTTCTCGATCACCGCCCCGGCGCGGGCGTGGACCCGCAGCCAGGAATCGTACGGCAGCCGGTCCTGCTCGCGGACGCGGAAGGCGTACTCGTCCATCGACGTCTCCGGCTCGCGGTGCTTACCACTCGGCCGCACCGGGGCGACGACCTCAGTGAACCCGTACGCCCGGGCGTTCTCCCTCATCGCGCCGAGCATGAGCCCGGAAAGCCTGCGCCCCTGGAGATCGGGCCGCACCGCGATCTCGATCGCGCTGACCATGTCGGGCTCGTCTCCGCGCCGACGGTCGGCGAACGCCCACAGCAGCACCTCGTCCCACCCCCGATCGGGGAGTCGGCCCTGCCGCTTGGACCGAGCCATCCGGAACGGGACACTGAGCCCGCGCGCCACCAGTGCCCCGTCGCCGTCCGTGGCCACCACCACGTACTCCGGGAACTCCTGGGCGATCAAACCCATAAGGGCGTTGGACACCGGATCATGGTGCATGAACACGGGCCAACTGTCCGGCATCTCCCACAGGACGTCGCACAGCTCGGGCCGCTCGGCGAGAGTGGTAACGGTCACATGCTCCATGCCGTGCACCCTAGGACGCCGGCCTGCGCAAGTCGCCTGGTTTTCAGAACGTCGGCCGGCGCCGTGGCGTCACCGTTGATCAATGCCGCTGAACACGGACCCGGCCATCACAGGATCACGGAATCGAGTCCGCGTCCCGAACGCGCCCGCATCCGCAGCGAGAAGAGCGCCCGCTCGAGCGGCAGACCACTGCCCGCAACGGCCTGGCGACCTGCTCGGCCGTAGCGCCTTCAGCTGCCGAAGACTGTCTCGCAGAGGAACTGCGTCAGCAGGTCAGCCACCGCACCGGGCCGCTCCAGGCCGGCAGGTGGCCGGCCCAGGGCGTTCCAGGTGGCGGGCGCCGAAGATCTACTCCGGCAGGCGGGCGGCGACCTCGCGACGAGGACCTGGCCACAGGAAGTGGAGACACGCCTCGACACGATCGACGGCCGAGGCCATGCTCCGCCGGCTGTCACAAGGCATCACCACACGCCGACGGCGCCCGTACGCGGTGCGGGCGCCGCCAGAATCGAGATGAACAGCCGGAGGCTCAGCCGCGGATGATGTTCTCCGCCTGAGGGCCTTTCTGGCCCTGCGTGATGTCGAACGTCACGGCCTCGCCCTCCGTCAGTTCGCGATACCCGTTGCCGGAGATGTTGGAGTAGTGGGCGAAGACATCCGGTCCGCCTCCGTCCTGGGCAATGAACCCAAAGCCCTTCTCGGAGTTGAACCACTTGACTGTGCCGCTGGCCATTTTCGTCCCTCTGGTCAATTCAGCAGCGCCCCGGGCTCGGGCCGCTCCAGCGCCCTGTTCAAGCGCCAGCCCCAGTCTTCCCCGTGCGTCCCCACACCAACACTCGACAGTCCAATCTTGCTGTCGTCATTCGCACAGATCCCGCCGTCCGTGGGACACGGATGCTCCTGTGCCGGCGTGCTTGATCCTGTCGAACCACAGAGATCGGCTCCGGCTCGTTGGGCGGCTATTGGGACGGCCAGGTCGCCGACCGTCCGACTGGCCGAACGTCGCCTCGCGGGGCGGCGCATCGTGCCCTGGCAGCTGCTGGCCGGGGCGGGGGTCGTCCGGACAGCGGGCATCCCCCACGCCGGCCCCGACCCTGCTCAGGTCATGGCGGCGGGCTCGGCCTTGGCCCGGGACCGGGCGAGGCGGTGGGAGCCGATGCCGTACTTGCGCATCGCGGCCCGCTTCGTCAGCCCGGCACGGCTGTCCCCGCGGATCGCCGCGTACAGCTCGATCTTGGGCCTCGGCGCCATCGACGCGCCCTCGCAGTACTGATCACGCCCGTGCTCCCAACGCAAGCCTTCCGTCGTTGGGTTGCAGGAAGGAATCGCCGTCGAAGCCATAGACGCCGATTGTCACCATTCTGAGCACCGGGCAATCACCCATCTGCCTGCTGCTCGTGCCGGTTCAACCAGCACGAGCAGCAAGGGTGGTGAGGTCGCATCACGCGACGGCGGTTCCCTCGAGCTCGACCATCTGGCCGTGGATCGCCAGCCGTGTCACCCCGAGCATCGTGGTGGTCGGTGCCACCCCGGCGGCGCCCAACCGCGACGCCAGCACGCCGTAGTACGGGAACAGCAGATCGACGTCGGTGGTGTAGACGTTGAGCCGGACGCCAAACCGGGTTGATCTGGACCGGGTCTGGCGGAAACGCTGCGTGCAGTTTCTGTCCAGCGACCATATTGCCGTGCTGATACGGGTGAACCCGGAGCGGCGGGAGGACCTGCTGAGCACTGCGGTAGCCGTCCGAGCCGCGGAACCCGACGCAGACGGCTGGCTGCGGCTGGAGGTGACGTTCCACCATTTACGACACGCCAAGTGGGCGCTGTGGCAGCTCAGCACGGATGCCGAAGCCTTGGCCCCGGGGTCGTTACGCACCTCCTTGCGCAACCGCGCCGTCGCGATTGCCACCCGCTACGGAGACTCGTCCTGAGAGTTAGTCAGGGCGCACATCAGAAGTAGATCTTGGATGTCCGATGACTGCAGTACCGTCGCGGCCTCCTCGACGGCCTCGTCGCCAAGACCGGACTCGATCTCCAACCCCCGCAACCTCAGCCGCTAAAGATCTCTAGCTAGGCCCCGGAGTCCTAGCCCAGACACCAGCCGCAAAGTCCGGCCGGACGGAACGCGCAGCTCCGCGGTGCTAACCCCGCCACCGCACCCCCTGCCGCCGCCGCAGCCGGTGAAACTCCCACCAGGCCACCGCCGTCACCGACACCGGGCCACCGAGGAACGCACAGACCGCGAGCGGCACCGGGCCCGGCGGGAGACCGCCCGCCGACAGGCCGAGGAAGGCGAACACCCAGACCAGGACGGAGGTGACCAGCGCGGGCAGCGCCGCATGCAGGGCGGACAGGTTGAAGGCGTGGCCCAGCGCCGGACCGGAGGCGAAGCAGAGGAAGAAGATCACCCACCAGAACGGCGCCCAGCACACGAACATCACGGACACCCAGAGCAGCACGTTGGTGTTGCCGGGCAGCAGACCAATCCCCTCGGCCGCCGACAGGAACAGCAGCGGCACCAGCGTCCAGGCGCCGAAGTACCACAGGGCCGACCGGCCCGCCGGCCACAGCCGCGTCCGCATGGCCCGCCGCGTTCCGGGCCCGGCCGCCAAGAAGAGCAGTGTCACCACGACCGCCGCGCTCAACAGCGCCAACCAGGGCGCGAACAACAGCCGTTGCAGGAACCGCCCCGGTATCTCCGCCACGTCCTGCCAGCCACCGAACCCGGCCAGCAGCGCTCCCGACATGGCGAGGGCCACCCAGGCCCGCACCCTCTGCACCCGGAGCACCCCGGGATCCTCGACGTGCCCTTGCGGGCGTACGGAGAAGACCCGGCGCGCCATACGGCGGGCCGTACGGGCCAGCTGGTAGCCGACCAGCAGCGGTACGGTCAGCCACCACAGGCACGGGAAGAGCAGCACCGGCACCACCGCTGGGTGCATCTGCTCCCGCCGCCCCCGCAACACCTCATCCAGCGGCGGCCATTCGTCCTCACGCAGCCGTCGCGGTGGCCCAGAACGGCACCGCCGGCTCACGCAAGCGGCGGACAGTCACCGTGCGAGAAGGAATCGCCGCCACCCCGCAACGAGCATGGGAAGCCATCGCCGTCGTGACGAGGATGGGCGAGTGGAGCCCTGAATGCACGGGCGGGAGCTGGCTCGGCACCCCGGCACGGCCGGTGGCAGGAGCGCGGTTCACAGGCGCCAACCGCAAGGGGCGTATCAGCTGGACCACCCAATGCACCGTGACCCAGGCCGAACCCGGCCGCGTACTCACGTGGGAAGTGAAACTCGGCCTGCCACTGGCCCGCTGGAGCTTCACCTTCACCCCGACGCCGCACGGCACCACCCTCGTCGAACAGACCTGGCACGACCTGCGCGTCGGCCCCCTCGGCGACCTCTCCGCCCGCCTGGGCGAAACCGCCCTGCGCACCGGAGCCCGCGCAGCCCACAACGAACAGACCATGCGCGCCACACTGGCGGCACTCAAACAGCACCTGGAATCCGTACAGACCAACCAGCCAGAACCTCACGTGTGACTCCCGTCGGAGACACGCCGGGCGCCCTGACCGGTGATCCCGGAAACGCCAGCCCGGCCCGCAGCCCGGCAAGCGGCAACGGGCCGGACCGCAGTACCGATTCGGTCCCGCCCCCGCGTCGCCGCACTCCTCCCTTGGCTGCTGCGCTCGCGACCTCTCGGACGAAGCCCAGGAGCGTCATCTCGACGCCCGCCTCCCCATTTCCGGAACAACACGAGATCCGCCGCCACTGACCATCCCGCTGCGGGGGCACACTGCGAGGGGCATACACGAACGGGTGACGCGACGCCTGAGAGAAGTGACGCTGTGAGACAGCGAACTCTGTCTAAGAGGGCGCCCTCAGATTCTTCGGCAAGGACCTCTACGGCCTGGCCCAACTGGTACCACTCCGCGCGGCCGCTCTGTATGGCGTCCAGACGACGACGGCCGCGGCCGGCAACCGGACTCGGCCAGTTCGCAGATTCCTGCGCTCCTGGGACCACGAACCCGCGGGCCATTGGCTGGCGAGCGGGCGCTGGCCCGTGCGGTTGAGGTGACGAATCGCGCTTCACGGAGAGGGGTGTGGCCGTGAGGGACTCCGTCTTTTTCCACATCCGGATGCGGCAACGTGGCGGACTTCCTGAACTCATCTCGGTGATCGAGCGGTTCACCCCTGTCGTACAGCCTCTGGCGCCGTCGGCTGCTGTGGCCCAAGCAGGCGCCTCCTTGAGACTCTTCGGCACTGAGCCGCGCAACCTGGCGCTGAGGATGCGCCTCCAGGCAGCCGCGTGGTTCGGCCTCGACGTGGTGGTCGGTGCCGGTCCGTCCTGGACGGTGGCGGCCATGTCATCAGCGCGCATCGGGCGAAGCGGGGTTCTCGCCGTCACGCCGACCGAGACGGCGAGGCTCATGGGCCCGCTCCCCATCTCCGAGCTGCATGGGATTCGGCGAGGATCGTCTGTCCGCCGGCCTGCTGGACGGGGTACCGGTTTCGCGCTCCTTGGGGCCGGTAGGGCGCCGCAGAGGCGTCGTCACCCCTGAGATTCAGACGCCGAGGAAGGTGAAGGCACCCCAGTCCCGGTATTCCGGGTGCCTCCTGCGGGTCTCCACCTGCGCCGTCCGGAAGGCGGTGGAGGTGGCCGCGCCGTTCGCCAGCGCGGTGTAAAGGGTCAGGAAGAACGTGTCGGACACCCCCGCGGTGATCGGCCACAGCGCGCCGACGACCGCTCCCGCCCCCGCTCGGAGGAACGCGGCTGTGAGCCCGTGGATGTTGTCCATGTCGTCATAGCGGACGAGCGCTGACTCGCAGGCGCAGAGGGAGACGAGGTCGACTCCTCGCAGGTCGCAGGCGAGGATCTCGTGTGCGTGGAGCCGCCCGGCACGGTCGCCCTCCGTCCCGGCGAGGAAGAGGCACGCGAAGGAGGGTGCCTGGACGTTCTGCATGCCGTGGGCGGCCAGGTGGATGTAGCGGGTGGTGCCCAGCCGCTCGACGACCCGGGCGGGGGTGGCTTCGGTTCCGGTCAGCGGACGGGAGCCGAACATCGCCGCGATCCGCTCGGCCTGACTCTCCAGCGAGGGCTCGTCGGCCAGCCCGTAGGCGACTCCCCCGCTGCTGCAGGCCACGGACAGCATCCCACTCCGGGGCACGGGAGCGGGACCTCGGAAGAGGCACGCGAGCGAGGGAATGCTCGTGATGGTGAACGCGTCGGCGAAAATCCCCTCCCCGAAGGGGACGAGGTGCAGCGGCAGGAAGTACAGGGACCCGTGCGGCCAGACACAGAGTTTGGTCAGACCCCTGTCCCGGTGTTCCTGGAGAAGGTCCAGCAGGGTGGGTGAGAGGCAGTCGCGCATGTGCCCGAGCTCTCGCTGTCCTGCAAGGGTGACTTCGCGGTGGAGAGGGTCGTCGATCACGGCGTCTCGCAGCCGCGCGACTTTGAGACCGATTCCCGATACCTGGAGCACCTCGCCGCGTCCCTCCTCGTCCTGCACGACGATCGCGCCCCGCCAGGCGGGCTCGTCCGGGGCGAAGACTCCGAGAGCCTTGCTGTGGGTCCTCGTCTGGACCTGGGCGTAGTAACCGGTTCTCCGGTTGGCGCCCACTGCACCGAAATAGAATGAGACCAGGACCGTGTCTTCGGGCAGGGACGCCCTGACGGCGACGTCCGACCTCGTCGCTCCCGCATGGCTGAGTCCGTCGAGGAGGCGCGCGTGGTCGGCCCGTTGGAACCGGCGCAGCAGGTTGTCCCGCCGATCCTGCTCGGTTCGTCCGTCGAGGTCCTCCAGCCGGTGGAGGAACGCGGTCTGGGACCCTTCGCCGCCCAGACGCGTCATGAGGCCGAAATCCGACCTCACTTCGGCTGGAACCGTCGTCGGCAGATCCCGGATGTTCCTCAGCAGTCGCGCCATCGGTCCGGTGTCCGGTTCAGGTCCCGGCTTCGCGAGGGCATGGCTGAGCGCACGCCCCTTGAGCATCGTGAAGATGAGCGCGCAGAGATCCGGGTCGAGGGTCCCCTCCTCGGCCCACAGCGCCAGCAGACGCTCGAAGCACCGCTGGACGTACTGGAGGCCGACCTCGCCCAGGCCGGTCTCGGGGAGTGCGGTGATCCCGGCCAGGCTCCGCGCGACGGCCCGGTCGATCCGGGTCAGCCTCGCCGGGGGTGTCTCGCGGAGGTTCACCTCAAGAAGATGGAGACAGAAGGTCGCTTCGACGGAGTACCCCGCTCTGGACAGGTCGTCGGCCGCGCGGGCCGATGCGAGGACCGATTCAGCGCAGTCCCCCGAGCCCATGAGCATGCGTGCGCGCACCGAGCCGCGGAATCCGCGCAACGTCCGCAGAGGGAGGTCCAGGTCAGGCGCGTACCGGGTCACCGCCCACTGCGCGACATCCTCGGCCTCCGTGTTCCGTACGGGTTCGTGGCGCAGGGCGAGGACGCACCTTACGGCGTACTTCCTTGCCGCCGCGCCGGAGAGACCCTCCACTCTGGGATGGGTCGGATCGGTTTCGCTGCCGTGGTCCGCGCGGTCGGCCGGCGGAAGGCGACGCGCAAGCTCCAGATCCAGAAAATAGCGGTACTGCTCGAGAGCCGGCGCGTCTGCCAGAAGAGGGTAGATCTCGTCGGCGAACATCTCCGCGGTCTCGCGGTCTTTGAGGAGCATCAGGACTCTGATGATTGTGACGCCGGCGACCACGGTGGCGAACGTCCCGCAGAGGCCCTGCATCCAGTCCGCGGAGAACTTGCCGACGGCCCGGGTTCGCAGAAGATCGGCCCGGTCCCGCTTGACGATGAGCCAGAGCAGCCTGGCGCAGGCCAGCGGTGCGCCATCCGATGGCAGCAGCCGGGCGGCCTCGTCGCACCAGGCGTCCACCGTCTCCGGATCGGCGTCGCCCCCGGCGTGGTGGAGGGACAGTACGCAGAAGGCCAGCTGCACGAGCGCCTCGCCCCGGTCCGGGCCTCGCGTCTCCTGGACGGCCCGGCTGAGAAGGTCCCGGGCTCGGCCCAGCGCCGCGGCGGGCTCGGGCATCGCGAGGTCCTGCCCGAGCCCCTTGTCCACGACCCCCCGGGACCAGTCCTGTTTCACCTCGGTCATCGCCCGGCAGAAGGCGTAGTCGGGATTGGCCGGGTTCAGGGCGTAGGGAGTCAGATGCAGCATTCCGGCGGTGTGGAGGGACAGGCCCAGGCGCGAGGGATCCGCCGTCCGCAGCATGTCCTCGGCTGCCGCGGCGGCCCGGTGATAGAGACGTCCGTCCGGCCGGGCGCCGAGCACCTGGGTCGCGGTGAGGACGAAGACGCCGCTGCTGGCACGGATCAACGTCCGGTTCGAGGACTGGTGCTCCCGGGCCCACGCGTGGATCAGCGAAGCTGTCAGCGCCCCCATCTCGCTGTCGGTGAGGGCCGTCTGCCAGGCGGCCTGGACAATGACGTCCGCGTACTCCGGCGGGAGCAGCTCACGGTCCAGGCGTGCGAGACGATGGGCCTCCTGCTCACTGATCTCGCCGTCCCGGACGAGGCGCAGGAGTTCAGCCAGCCGCTGGATCGGCTCCGGCCTCTCGAAGGAGGCCCCGTCCGCGTTCAGGCCAGTGCTCCGGCCGCGAGCGTGATGACGCGTTCGTTGGGCGGAATGTTCGCCCGGTAGGGAATGAGGCCGCCAAACCGTTCTCTGCGCTTGGCGGAGAGCGCGAGGTGGGCGCTGCACCCGGTGCGGGCGGCAGAGCGCGCCACGAACACCATATGGTGCATCCCTAGCAGTTCGACGGCGGGTGTGGTCTTGAAGTGCCATTCGGCGATGGACTCCCCTTCGCCGACCGCGACCACGTGGCACATGTCCGTCTCGTACTCGGTGGTGTTCTCGACCCCCGAACCCAGCTCGAGGAGTTCGGGGACGAGGGTCACGTTCGGCCCCAGGGTGACGGTCCGGCGCCGGGTCACCGCGGTGGCCAGCCTCCGAGGCGCCATCGACCAGACGACGGGCGGGGGCAGGTCGGGAACGTCTGCCTGCTGGAGGGAGACGGACAGGACGGCACTCCGTACCGGCCCGGTGGCGGGCCGGAAGCTGCAGGTGAGATGGACCAGGTGGTACTGGAAGATGCCGGCATCCTGACGGAGGCGGTCCTTGAGTTCGGTATCCAGTCCCTCGTGGCCGGGGTGGAGCAGCAAGGCCTCGGACCGTCCGATGCTGACCTGGCCCACGACCGTCCCGCCGAGCTCGCGGTGGCCCAGGACCCGCCGCGGCACCAGGGGAATGTCGCTGACGGTTGTTTCCGGAAGAGCAATGATGGACGACACGCGCTTCCCCCGCTCATTCGCGACGCTCTCACGAGGCTAGCCGATGCGCGCCAGGTCCGAATCCGGTTCGAGAAGGACGAGGAGTCGATGTGCGAGTACATCACGGGACCATCCCCGTGGCTGCGTGGGTGAAATCCGGGAACGGTTGGCACCGGTAGGCACCTAATTCCAGGACTCCAAGGTCCGCAGCCTCATCAGCCGGGGACGGCATCGCCGGACCGCACGGGCGCACGCCGTGTCCAGAGCTCGAAGCCCGTGAGGAAACGGCTCGGTCGCTGATCTTGTGACGGCCGCATCCCCCGTGGGGCGTCTGTACCCGTCCGCCTATTCTGAACGCGTTCAGTCGGTCGTTGGGCGGGGATGCGGATGAGCACTTCATCGAGACGGTTGCCGGCTCTGGCTGCCGTGTTGGCCTGGGCCTGCGCGGGTTGCGCCGACGCCGGGGGGGTGAAGCAGCCCGCGTTGATCAGTCGGCTCTTGCGGGCGCGTGGAGCAACCCGGCTGGCGCTCGCCTTCGCCTGGGAGCCGACCGCGGCATGACGGGAGAAGGCCTCAACAGCGCCATGCTGGGAGGTACACAGTGCCCTGACACGGCAGCCGGGCACTGGAGCTTCTTCAGCTCGCCGGACGACACGGGTTCGTCGTTCGCCGACGACGATTTCACCAGCGGCGACTACATCGCACTGACGATTGACGATCCGAAGACCCCCTGCCTCCTTTCAGCCCTGATCCGGCGTGACGGGCAAGGACTCAACCTTTGCCTGGTAGATGACCCCGACTCCGACTGCTCTGCCAAAGAACTCCTTCGCCCTGAGCCAGCGACGCCAACAGACCGGGTACGGCAACGACCGGCTGACCTCACCCCCGGACAGACATCACAAGATATGCGACAGAGCCGAGAAACGCGTCACCGTGGCGCAGCTCATCCATCGAGGATCCCGGACCCTGAGAGACCGCGAAGGCAGAACATGCGAGGACGCTTTCCGGCGTCCGAGTGACACCGATCTTGGCGCTTTACCGAGCCGTGATCACATCGTGAGGCCTAGGCGGGGAGACGATCACCCCGTCCGGCGCCGGACTCTGTCCCCGCTCCGAGGACCGTTCTTGAGGCATCCGCGATCAGCTCGGCGGCCCGTTCCTTCCAACGCCAGATCCAGGCGGGCTCAACTCGGCGACGCTGAAGTAGCGCTCCGGCGTCAGGAGCCGTCGGCGGCCTTCCGCAGCTCGTACAGCTTTCCGGAATCCGGGTGACCGACGTGCTGGTAGATCCAGGGCTTCCGGTCGGTGCCGCCGACGCGCCACGCCGGCCAGGAACACCCCGGGACACGGATGCGGACTTCCTGGGTCCAGACGTCCCGCCCGGACTCGTACGACCAGGTGCCTCGGCCCGAGCACCGCCGCGACGGGCCGCTGGGGTGGTCGTCGGGGTCGTGCTCGCCCACGCCGGAGGCCGTGACCCGGCCGTCCGAGGTGAAGACCAGCGTTCCGCTCGTGTGGTCGACCCAGGTGCCGGCCATGGTCGCCGGACCGATCGCCGGCGGCTCATAAGCGGGCAGCAGGCCGGCAGTGAGCCCGAGTGCGCCGACGAGGCCGGTTCCCGCCACCACCGCTGTGCCCCACAGGGCCACTTGCCGGACCAGTCTCGGGTGCCGGGGCCGGGCAACCAGGCCGCCCACCGAGAGCGCGGCCGTGGCCACCGCCCAGAAGACGAGCATGGGCCGCGCCTCCGCGCGGTTGTACGCCCCGAAAACCACGATCGGCGGTGCCGCCAGGGCCGCCACCACCAGCGGCACCCACCACCACGCCTCGCGGCCGCCGATCCGGCGGCCGAGCAGATCGGCCAGCGCCACCGCCGGCAGCACGAAAACTACGGACAACAGAAACGCGATCACGCCGACGATCACGCCGAACGAGAGCAAACCCGCCACCAGGGCGGCGTGGTCGACCGGGGTGTCCGGCGGCGGCTGCGTCCGGACGTACAGGAGGACCACCACGATGGCGAGCGCGACCTCCAGGCAGCCCACCAGCACCGAGACCACCAGCATCCGGCCGTACGACCGCTTCTGATGCACGGCCAAACCCCCTCGTGGCACGGTGAAATGAACGCGTCCGCCCGGCCGACGGCGTGGCCCCATTCTGCCAGCCGGGCTGAACGCGTTCAATTAATTCTTTGTGCACCACAGGGGATGCGTGGGCGCGCTCCCGCTCCAGCCACGTCGCAGCCGCCTCACCGTGTGTCAGCAAGCAAGCATCCGCCGACACCTGTGAAGCCGGCGACCCGAGTGGAGGAGCTGCTGTTCGCCTGGGCGATGCCCTGGCGGATCGACCGCTGCATCCGCATCCTCAACTCGGCGGGCTCTCGCCACCCCGATCCAGGCCGTGACGCACTGGCCAGGCAGGTAAAGACGCCGGTCTTGACCTCACTCCTCAAGTCCCTCCTCGGAGCTCCTCGAATTCCGGTGTGCGCATGGCGTCAATGCACTCCGCGGTGACATCCCGGAGGCATCCGCAGACTTGCAGCAGAACCAGCCGCAGTGGGCGATCCGATATCGAAATGCCGGGTCGTATGTCACGGTCTGGGCATGACCGAAGGCATCAAGGGCTCCGCGCGGGCGCGTACGACCAGCATGCCGCTGAGGACGTCGGATCTGCCGATCCGCGTTCCGCTGCTCCACGGGGAGACGACCGCCTCGTTTCTGGCCCGTACTGCTGCCGCCAATGGGCTTGAGCTACGTCGGCTGATGAAGGCGCTGTACCACGGCCACCTGCCCCGCGCAGGCACCGACGTACAGCCGTCCCGCCAGGAGATCCTCCTCAGCGGGCCGGCGGTCGCCCTGCTGGCCGCGGGAATGAGGACGTTGCAGCGCGCGCTGCCCGGCCTTCGCCCCGAACAGCTGCCGACCGCCTCGAGCGCTGCTGTGAGCATCAGGGTGTGGCCGGAGCAGCCGGGCTCCGGGCCTCTTAAGGCATGCCCGCTGTGTCTGGAGGACGGCGCCTGGCTGATTGCGGCCGGGCACCGGTGGCGGCCGTGTGCCTGCGGGCGTCGCTGGCAGTGCGGGGACGACGGCGGCTATCTCATCGACACCACACGGCTTCCGGAGCTGGGGCGCGGGCTGCGGGAACACCGCAGGTTCGACCACAGGATGGGGCCGGCCGGGGACGCCCTGGTCGCCGATGCCCACCAGGTCACGTTGTGGTGGTGGGCGTCCAAGCAGGTCTCCCGTGATCTGTGGCGGTCGAGGGAGCACGCGCTGTCCGTCGGCCCGAGGCTTCGACGGCGCTTCCCGCCCGGCCCGCCACCCGGAGTATGAAGGCGGCTGAGCGCCGTTGGCACCTGCTGCCCGCTCTCCACCACGGCCCGATGACCGCGGCCCGTTCCAGGCCAGATCGTGCCTGCGCTGGGTATACGGCCTGCCGCTGACCACGATCATCGAAGTCTGCCCGCACTGCCACAGCCTCGCCCCAAGCTGCCGGTGGGTGCCCTCACCAGACTGCCCCCAACGCCCGGCGGACATCGCGCCGCACTGGCTTGAGGGCTACTCATCGCCGTCCCGACTCACCGTGACCTGCGTCACCGTCAGGGGACGGCTGTTCTAGGCGAGTTCGACACGGGGTGCCGAACGCCGCGCGACACCCATCCTGACGACCTGTGCTTTCGCATGGAGCGCCTCTCCAAGGCAACCCGCGCGCCATGAAGAACTGTGAGCGACGGCGTCCGCGTCGCGCGACAGCCGACAGCGGCTGGCAGGGGCGGCAGGATTCGAACCTGCGGCGTGCGGGTTTGGAGTCCGCTGCTCTGGCCGGGCTGAGCTACGCCCCTTCAATGCGGCGAGTATGTCTTCGGTACGGACCTGTCCGCCATGCAATTTTCGTGGTGCCGAGGCTGCCCCAGGCTGCAGAGCCGACACGTCTGCATGGAAGTGGCTGACTTCTCCGTCCACGCCCGGAAGACGACGTGAGCAGAAGCTGGCCAAGCCGAGCAGCGTGTTGAGCGACGTTCTGTATGAACAGCAACGAGAGGCTTGGCGACACTCGCGGTGGAGACGTTCAGGTGAGGTCTCTGATGCTTGGGAAAACTTCGTGCGCGACGACATGCTGAACATGTAGAGGGGCTCGCGAAAGCGACTACGCGTCGGGGCGTGTCCATCGCTTGATGATGTGCGGCTGGGAGTACGGGGCCGGCCAGGCTTGCAGTCGGATCTCCTCGGTGTCCGCCGGCTCGTCCTCGCAGTCGGGGTCGGGGAAAGCGGCGGTAGCGAGGTTCCGTCGGGAAGCGCGGATGCGGGTCCACCCGGCGGGCATGTCGAAGCGTGCCGCATCGGGGAGGTAGTCGGTGCAGCCCAGCACGACCAGTCGTCCCGAGAGCAGGTTGAGGCTGGCTTCGACGACGTGATCGAAGTCGTCGCGGTCGTCATCCGGCTGCTGCGCGAGGACGTGGACGCTGACTGCCAGGGTGATGTTGACGTCGGTGCCGATGGCCAGGGCATCTTCAGTGACACCGAGCCCGTCCAGGACGGCTTGTTCGGTCCACACGTCGCTCAGGTCGCCCTCGGACGCGTCGTCCAGAACGTGGATCTGGAAGTAGTCCGCGAAGAGCTCAAGGTCTGTCACCACGGGGTCATCATCGCTGCTGCTCAGGGAGGGCAGAGCGTCGGGGTGGGGCTGTCGTCAGGTGAGGCCGCCGACCGGGTGATCCGAACATGACCGCTGGCCCGTCTGGAGAGATTCCGGCTGATTGCTGCAGGTCAGCGACTCAGCGCACCTTCGGTGCGCGCCGGGGGCGTGGTAAATGCCGTGGCGCGCGCCGAAGGTGCTTCTGTCTGCCCTGACGTG